>JBAWAV010000780.1:0-6747 GCA_049589475.1 Mycobacterium sp. | reverse complement strand
AGTAGCTCCGCGGCCGCGAACGGTTTGACGAGGTAATCGTCGGCGCCGGCCTGCAGGCCTTCGATGGACGCTTCCTGGCCGGCCCGCGCGGACAACAGCAGGACCGGGACGGCGGCGACCCGCGGATCCTCGCGTAACGCGGCGACCAGCTGGAGACCGTCCATGCCGGGCATCATGACGTCGCTGATGACGAGGTCGGGGACTTCGGCGCGGATCGTTTCGAGTGCCTGCCGGCCATCGGCGGCTTCGCTGACCTGGTACCCGGAAGTCCGCATCAGACTGGTCAGGTATTCACGCATGTCGGCGTTGTCGTCGGCAACCAGCACCCGTGGCCGCTCGCCGTCGCTGTCGGCCGGGGTCACCGGTGCGGTCCGGCGGTCGGACGACGCAGAATCCGCGTCGGACGGCAGCCAGCGCAAAGCTTCCTGCAGGTAGGGGTCCGCAATGGTGCCGGACGTCGCGCGCTCTGCCGGCGCCGGAGCGAGGTCGCCGACCTGTAGATGGGCCGCGCCGAAGGGCAGTCGCACGGTGAACGTCGAGCCTGCACCCTCCCGACTGTCGGCTGTGATCGTGCCGCCGTGCAAGCCGACCAGTTCTTTGACCAGAGCGAGTCCGATCCCACTGCCTTCCGTGGACCGGGCGCGCGTTGTCTCGACACGGTGAAACCGCTCGAACAGCCGCGGCATCTCGGCGGCGGGAATGCCGATCCCGGTGTCAGTCACCGTGACGATCGCGTCAGTGTCGTCGCGGCTGACCTTGACCGTGACGGAGCCGTCGAAGGTGTATTTCAAGGCGTTGGAGAGCAGGTTCAGCACCACCTTCTCCCACATCTCGCGATCCAGATACACCGGCTGGTCCAACGGGGCGCAGTCCACGGCGAACGTCAAGCCGGCCCGGTCGATCGCCGACCGGAACACGCTGGCCAGTTCCGCGGTAACAGACGGCAAGTCGGCGGGCTCGAAGCGCGCCTGCATCCGCCCGGCCTGGATCCGGGAGAAGTCCAGCAGGGTGTTGACCAGCTTGGTCAGCCGTAAGGCGTTGCGGTGGATGAGTTCCAGCTCGGCACGCGCCTGCTCGTCGAGGCCGGTACCTCGAGTGCGCAGTTCGTCGACCGGTCCAAGGATGAGTGTGAGCGGGGTGCGGAATTCGTGGCTGACGTTCGAGAAGAAGGTGGTCTTGGCGCGGTCGAGTTCGGCCAGCGACTCGGCACGCTGCTGCTGCGCCCGGTAGCTGCGGGCACTGCCCACTCCCGACGCGATGTGTCCGGCCACCAATTCGATGAAGCCCAGGTAGTCGTCGTCGAAACGGCGATGCCGGTTCAGCCCGGCCACCAGCAATCCGAGCGGCGCGCCGCCCTGCTGCAGCAGGGGCGCCACCATCGCATGCGTCGGCGGCTCTCGCCATGCACCGGTTGGCAGATCCGCTGGCAGAGCGTCGCCTTCGATCAGTTCGGATTCGCCGCGCGCGGCTTTCGCGACCGGCCACACCCCGGCAGTGCTGCCGGGAAGGATTTCGGGTGCCGCCGGATGCTCGCGGGAGATTCCGCTGACCCCCGCCAGGTGTGCGTCGCCGTCCTCGCCGAACAGGTAGGTCAGCGTGAACGGCAGGTCACATGGATTAGCGGCGAGCTGTCCGGCGGCGAAGTCCAGCATCTGTCGCTCGGTGCGCGCCACGCTGGGATCAGAGCCGAGGTCGCGCAGGGTCGCCATCCGTCGCTCAGCGATCACCCGGTCGGTGTCCTCGCTGACCACGCACAGCATGCCGACCACGGCTGCGGTGTCGTCACGCAACGGGCTGTAGGAGAACGTGTGGTAGGACTCCTCGCTGTAGCCGGACCGCTCCAGCATCAGCATCAGGGCCTCGTCCCAGGTCGCCTCCGCGCTCGATAGGACGTGCTCGACCCGGGAGCCGACGTCGGCCCAGATCTCGGACCACACTTCGCTGGCCGGACGGCCGAGCGCCCACGGGTATTTGAGGCCGAGCGTGTCACGGCGGTAGGCGGCGTTGCAGAAGAACGTCAGCTCCGGACCCCACGCCATCCACATCGCAAAACGCGACGACAGCAGAATGTCGACCGCTGTGCGGAGGCTTTGTGGCCACCCGTCGACGGGCCCCAGCGGGGTTGACTTCCAGTCGACAGCGGCAAGATCACGTCCGATCTCCTGGTCCGCGCGGAAGACCACTGACATCCCTTCCGAGTTCGATGGGCCGGCCGGCTGCCGTTGCTCTGCTGGTCAGCGTCGTTCAATCAAGAAAACCATCTACGGGGCCGGCGCGGCCAGCGTTTGCGGGAAGCGTCTTGCCTGGTCACCCCGCTCGGCTGGGCACGCACCACCTACCCGGAGGATGCGGGTTCCCGTTTTTTCCCGCATCCAAGCCAACCGCGCCGCGGCGAGGGCCGATCGCCCCGGGAATCTCCGCGTGGCGTTGCAGCTATTTCGCGGCATCTCCATCGACGATTGTGTATGCGGCCATGTGGAGCCCTTCCTGAATACGCCAAACGCGCCGCTGTGGCGGCTCGAGTGAGGGCACCCATGACGAGCACATCCAGGCACTCGGTCGGTGCGGCCGCACGCACCGCGGAGATCGCGGTGGTGTTGTGTTCTGCCGTCGCGACGTCGCTCGCCGCGTCAACCGGGGCAGTCCACGCCTCCCCCGGCCGTCACGTGCCCGATGCCACCGTCAACCACGACGTCGTCGCGTACGGCGATCCCGCACTGGCCGCGACGTACTGGCGCCAGCAGCACACGTCCGACTGCGGAGAAATGGCGGTGGCCGCCGCGGTGGGCCAAATCACCGGCGACGAGCCCACCGAGCAGCAGATAACCGCCTTGGCCGAAAGCACGCCGAGCACCGCGCATCGCGGGCCGATCTGGAACCATTCCGCCGGGACCGACATCAAGGACCTGGCGGTGCTGCTGGCGCACTATCGCATCAAGGCCGACAACATCCAGACCACCATCGGCGCGCTCGAGCAGGGTCTGGCCGACAAGCGCAGCGTCATCGTCATACTCAACGCCGAGACCATTTGGAACCGGCTCGGCAAACGGGACGTCGCGAATCATTTCGTCGTTGTCACCGGTATAGAACCGACAGCGGGTGTGGTACACCTCAACGACAGCGGCATCATCAGTGGCCGCGACGAGCACGTTCCTGTTGCCACGTTCGAGCGGGCCTGGGCCACCAATCACAACTCGGCAATCGTGACGGCGAGACAGGCGGGGTAGCAGGCCGCCGAGGGAGAATGCGGGCACATGGCCGAAGGCGAAGCGCAGAACGTGCCGCCGAGTCGAGCAGAACTCGAGCGCCAGGTGGCGGCGGATCTGCGGGCCATGACGGCCGGGTCTGATCGCGTCGGCCGCCACTTCGCCCGTCAGCACCATCTGCACAGCAGCGACCTTCGGGCTTTGCTGCACATCATGGTCGCGGAGACCGCAGCAGAGCCGCTGAACTCGAGTCAGTTGCGCGAGCGCATGGACATCTCCAACGCGGCGATCACATACATGGTGGACCGGGTGATGAGCGCGGGCCACATTCGGCGTGAAACTGACCCGTCGGATCGACGGAAGTCATTGCTGCGCATGGAAGATGGTGCGGTGATGCTGGGCCGCGAGTTTTTCGGTCCGCTCGGCGCTCATCTGCATTCGGCGGTCGCCGACCTGTCCGACGATGATTTGCTGGCTGCACATCGGGTACTGATGGCGATGAACGTCGCAATGTCGACGTTCGAGGAAGAGCTGCGCACGGAGTCCGGGCAGCCTAGGAAGGGCGCTGGCCGGGACAGCCGGCATTCGACCGAAAGGCGTTGACCTGAGTCATTTCGTGTCCGACCATCGGAACACGGCCATGCAGGCGATCAGACCGCCTACGCTCCACGCCGTGAGCACAAAGAAGATTCGCCAATGCTCCCAGCTGCCTGCCGGTTCGAACGCGACCATGTCCGGTGGCAACAGCACCGACCGGAACCCCTGGGCCATCCATTTGACCGGAAAGATGGAGCCGAGAGCCAACATCCATGGCGGCAGGGCCATCAGCGGCACATAGGTGCCGGAAATGAATTGCAGCCCAACAGCTGGACCGTTGGTGATGACGGCGGCCGACACAGCGTTACTCGCGAAGTTGCTGATGAAGACGCCCAGCAGTGAGCAACTGATGACGCCGAGCAGAAACACCCACGTAAACGTGAACCATCCGAAAAGATCTGACGGCAGCCGAAGTTTGAACACCAGCATGCCCGCCGACACCAGGACGATCGCTTCGGCGAAACTGACGATCGCGACGAGCAGAATTTTTCCGATGAAATACGACGATGCGGTCGTCGGCGTCCCGCGAAGTCGCCGCAACGCGCCGGTGTCGCGGTCGCCAGCGATGCCGATGCCGAGGTTGATGAACGACGTCGAGAGAATCCCGTAGGCGAGCATGCTCGCCCCGATCACGGCCCCGGTGCTGGTGTTGCTGTGCGGGAGCTTCGTCGAGAAGATCGAACCCAGCAGCAGGCTGATCACCGCGGGCATCGAAAATGTCAGGGCCACCTGCTCTGGCCGACGGTAGAACATCTTCAGCTCGGGAACTACCCGCGACAACCCGATTCGCAGCGTAGACGGAAGCGGTGAATCCTCCGCCGTGGCAGGGTGTTTCGGTGGTGACGAGTTTTCCGCGTGGTCGACGGCCATCACGCTTGGCCGATCAGTTGCAGGTAGGCGTCTTCGAGAGTCGGTCGAGCGACCGTCAGCTGAGACAATTCGGCCCCATCTCTGGACCGCCGCCGGATCAGCTCGGTGGGATGATCGGTGTGCTCCACGTGAACCTCAGTACCCTCGATCCAGCGCACAGTTGCGGCTGAGTTCACGTATCCGATCAACTGCGCCGGTGAGTCGACCGCCACCAGCCTGCCGCCCGCGATGACGGCGACACGGTCCGCCAGCGTGGCGGCTTCGTCCAGGTAATGCGTGGTGAGCAGGATGGTGGTGCCGTCGGTTGCCAAAAGCCTGATCAGATTCCAGAACTTCCTTCGGGCTTCTGGATCGAAACCGGTCGTCGGTTCGTCGAGGAAGACCAGTTGGGGCATGCCGATGATGCCGAGAGCGACGTCGAGGCGACGGCGCTGTCCGCCGGACAGCGTGCGTACCTTCGAGTCCGAAAGCGAGTCGAGCCCAACGAGTTGGAGTACCTCTTCAGGGATTCGCGCCTCTCCGAAGCATCCGGCGAACATGCGCGCGGTTTCCGACACCGTCAACATGCCGAAATCGCTGGCCTCCTGGAGGACTATGCCGATCTTCGCGCGCCAACTCCTGCCCGCAGTCTCGGGGTCTTCGCCCAGTACCAGCACTTCTCCGGAGTCGCGTTTTCGGTTGCCCTCGAGGATTTCGATGGTCGTCGACTTGCCCGCACCATTGGGCCCAAGGAGCGCGAATATCTCGCCGTAGCCGATGTCGAGATCCAGGCCCTGGACGGCGTGTAACTGCCCATAGGACTTGGACAAACCGCGGACCTGTATCGCGGACGTCATTGCTGCTGCCGCTCGAGTTCGGCTAGCAGGTCACGCATTTCGCTCTCGGACAGCTCGTCGAAGAGTCGGTCGACGTTGTCGTCCGACGCCGGGAGTTCGGACCGCTGTTCGGCTTGCGGGTCGGCGCCTGGCAGTCGAAGCTCGGCCAGCACGCGTTCGGCCAATGCATTGACGCTGACGCCGCGGAGCAGTTCGAGCACTGGGAGGTCGATGGTGAACAGTGAATTGATCCGCACCCGGAAATCCATAGCCATCATGGAGTCCATACCGATGTCATTGAGGACGTCGTCGGGTCCGATGTCGGTGACGTCCAGATCGAAGACCGCGGCGGCGAGGTGTCGAACGCGTTCTGCGACGACGTCGATCCGGTCCGCTTCCGCGAGCGTCGAGAGTACGTCGAGGATCGACGACTCCGCGTCGGTGTGATCGACCGACGCTTCGGTGGTGCCCAAGTCGGAAAACATCGGGGGCAGTTGCCCGGTGAGCCCGACGCTGCGGGCCTGCCTCCAGTCGGCGCTGATAGCAACGACGTTCGCGACTTTCTGGTTGATGAGCCGATCGAGGATCTTGGCTCCCGCCGCCGGCGTGATCAGTTCGATCCCCCGCTGCGCATATAGCCTTTCCAGCTTCAGTTCTTCCACCATTCCGACCGACCACGGGCCCCAGCCGATGGTCAGAGCCGGCAGTCCCTGCGCTTGCCGGTAGTGCGCGAAGGTGTCGAGGAATGCGTTCGCGGAGGCGTAGTTGCCCTGGCCGGGGGATGCGATGACCGACCCCGCCGACCCGAACATGACGAAAAATTCCAGCTCGTGCCCGCCGAAACAGTTGTGCAGCACCCGCGTACCGGTGACCTTGGGGGCCATCACCTTGGCGAAATCGTCCTCGCTCATATTCACCAGAAGCTGGTCATCGACAGATCCCGCGGCGTGCACGATTCCGCGGACTGGCCGGCCGCCGTCCCGGATGTGTTGATCCAGCCACGATTTCACCTGTCCGGCGTCGGTGATATCGACACTGGCGGTGGTCACGCGCGCGCCGAGGCCTTCGATTTCGCGGATCGTGTCGACAACCGGTCGGTGCGGATCGTCATCAGTCAGTGACGCCCAACAGTCCCTCGGCGGAATCGCGCTTCGGCTCAGCAGCGCAATGTGTCGTGCCCCCCGAGCGGCGAGATAGTCGGCCACGGTGCGGCCCAGAGCCCCGGCTCCGCCGGTGACGACGTACGTTGCGGCCGGCGT
>JBAWAV010000779.1:0-2631 GCA_049589475.1 Mycobacterium sp. | reverse complement strand
ACATCGCGGGCCGTCGACTGCGGGCGGCCGGGCTGCGGGATGTGGCGAGTCGGCGATTCCGACGGCACCGGGGGTTGGCGGCGCGGCGGGAAGCCCCGGTTGGGCGGTCCGGCGGGCCTGGACGGACGGCCTCGTTCGGGCGGTTCGCCGTTGCCGGGGCCTGGCGGATTGGTCATCAGTGGGAGTCCTTAGACGTGGGCGAAGCAGGGGTCCTGCCCGCCCGGCGGGATCGACGCGTTGTGCGTCGAGAAGTGGGCCACCACACCGTCATTGGTGACTTGCACGCTGTCGGCGCGAATGCCCAACGGGTACTGCTTGAGCAGCGCCGACGTGAAGGTGTTCAGCGCTGTTTGCGCGGTCTCGTGGGGAATGATGGCGCCCAGCGCGGTGACCTTGTAGACCTGCAGCGTCAACGCGCCGCCGGCGACCTGCGGTTTGACGGTGACGCCGCCCAGCCCCATCGCCCCGCTGAGCTCGATGGTGCCCGCACTGGGGTTGGTGGTGACGCTGTTGACCAGGCCGCCGATGAACGGAAGCGAATCCTGGATGGTCTCCTGGATGCCCTCCGACGTCCAGGTGATGTTGGCGTCCAACTCGCCGATGGTGCCCTTGGAGTCGGCGTTGCCGTGCAGGTCGACGTCGTTGATGTTGATGTCGGCCTTCATGCCCTTGGCGTTGCGGATGTTGTGCCCGGCGGTGTGAATGGAGATGTCGTTGTAGTGCCCGGTGAGGTGTTGCAGCAGGAACGGGCTGGGGCCGAACGACGCCGTGGCGCCGTCCTGCACTACGCACTGGGTTGCCGACGCGACGACGTTGTTGGCGCGGTTGCGGGCATAGAGTTCGCCGCCGATCAGCCCGGCGATGCCCAGCGCGGCCACGATGACCAGCACCAGGATGATCGATACGGGGTCGCCACGGAATCGGAACGGGCGGAACTGGAAGCGGCGCTTGGTTTTCACCGGAGCCACGCTGTCCTGCGACGGCGGCGGGCTGTGCGGCGAGCCGGCCGGGAATTGCGCGGTGGCCGGGTATTCGTGGGCGGGCGGCGGATAGTGCTGCGGGGACGGCCCGGATTCGCCCGGACGAGACCACATCGACGGGTCCTGGTGTGGGGGTCCCTGCGGATTCGTCACCTGGGCGATTCTGCCTTATCGGGATTAGCGCGAGCTGAGTGGTTGCGTAGCACCGCAATAGTCTCGCGGGCCTTCGTCACCTGCTCGAGGTCGAGGTCGGCGACCAGCAGCTGCGGGTCGGCTCCCGCCGAGGCCACCACACGGCCGAACGGCGACACCACCAGGCTGCCGCCCACCCCAGTGGGCGCGCTGGAGGCCAGCGGTTCGCCCGGGTCGGCCTGACCTGCCGCGACGATGTAGCTGGTGCAGTCCAGCGCGCGGGCGCGGGCCAGGAGTGTCCACTGCTCCAGCTTGCCGGGCCCGGCGGCCCACGACGCGCTGACGACGACCAGCTGGGCGCCGCGGCGGGCCAGCGTGGTGAACAGCTCGGGAAAGCGGATGTCGTAGCAGGTGCTCAGCCCCACCACGACGCCGTCGACTGTGATCATCACCGGCTCGTGCCCCGGCGCGACAGTGCGCGACTCGGTGAACCCGAAGGCGTCGTAGAGGTGGATCTTGTCGTAGTGCGCGTCGAGCTGATTCGGACCCGCGACCAGCAGCGTGTTGTAGACCCGGTCGCCGTCGGCCGGGGTGAACATGCCCGCGACCACGGCGATGCCCGCGTCGGTCGCGATCCGGCGGACGCCGTCGGCCCATGGCCCGTCGACCGGCTCGGCGATCGGCGACAGCGGGACACCGAACCGGCACATGGTGGCTTCCGGGAACACCACCAGCTGTGCGCCGGCGTCGGCGGCCCGACCGGCGTAGTCCCGCACGAGTTGCAGGTTGGCGGCCGGGTCGGTGCCGCTGAGGATCTGCGCCACCGCTATCCGCATGCCCGCCATGCTAGGGCGTGGGCGTGCCGTCGTTCGGCGTCACTCCAGCGTGACGCTCAGCGGTGCATGCCAGAATTCGACGATGACCGAGTTCACTCTCACGCGAACCACGCCGGCGCCGATCGAGGCCGTGTTCGACGCCCTCACCAACCACCGCGGGATCGCCGACTACGTCCGGCTGGTGCGCCGCAGCACGCTCGACCGGGAGGGAACCCCCGCGCCCAACGGCGTCGGCGCCGTCAGACGCATCGAAGCGCTCGGACCGGCGATCGTCGAAGAAATCATCGACTACGAGCGGCCCGCCCGCTACGCGTACAAGCTGGTCTCCGGCGCCCCGGTGCGCGATCACGTTGGCACGGTCTCGCTGAAGGAAGCGGGCACCGGCACCGAGGTCAGCTGGCATCTACGGTCGACACCCAAGATCCCGGGCCTCGACTGGTTGCTGTCGCCGGTGCTCAAGAGGGTGATCGGCGAGCTGCTCAACGGCGCGGTGGACGCCGCCGAAGGTCGCGCCTGACTTCAGGCGGTTCGGCCGATCCACGTCGTGGTGAACCGGTGCTCGGCGATCAGCAAGTCGACGAGTTGGCTGCCGATGAAGTTCTCCAGCTTGCCGCCGACGAGCGGGACCTTCACCTCGACGGTGGCCCGGAACTGCAACCGCGCGCCGCCGGATTCAGTAAGCG
>JBAWAV010000778.1:0-7547 GCA_049589475.1 Mycobacterium sp. | reverse complement strand
TTGGTGCCACCGCGACCGGTGGGCACCTGACGGCTGATGGACGCGTCGTTGGCGCCGTTGTGACCGGGATCGAGGAACACGATCATCCCGGCGATGTTGCCCGGGACGGCCTTGGCGACCGGCGTGGTCGGCGCGACGGTGCCGACAGTCAGGACGCCGACGGCCGCAAGCGCGGAGGCGGCCCCGACACGCAGGCGATGAGGTAAGCGCACGCCGCCACGTTAGCCCTGCGGCGTCTACGCTGGGAACTTCGAACCGCCCGCACCGCGCAGGCGCAACCAAGTCGAGACCAAGACGCAAGGGGACTGTCATGCAACCCGGAGGCCAGCCCGACATGTCGGCGTTGCTTGCCCAGGCGCAGCAGATGCAGGAACAACTGATGGCTGCCCAGCAGCGACTCATCAACGCCGAGGTGCACGGTGAGGCCGGCGGCGGTCTGGTGAAGGTGACCGTCAAAGGCAGCGGCGAGGTGGTGTCGGTGAACATCGACCCCAAGGTCGTCGACCCCGAAGACGTCGAGACCCTGCAGGACCTGATCGTCGGCGCACTGGCCGACGCATCCAAGCAGGTCACGACCATGGCGCAGGAGCAGCTGGGTCCGCTGGCCGGCGGCATGGGCTCGCTGGGTATGTGATCGACCAGCGATGTTCGAAGGACCGGTCCAGGATCTGATCGACGAGCTCGGCAAGTTGCCGGGTATCGGGCCGAAGAGCGCGCAGCGCATCGCCTTTCATCTGTTGTCCGTCGAACCGCCGGACATCGACCGGCTCACGGCGGTGCTGGCCAAGGTCCGCAACGGTGTGCGGTTCTGCGCGGTCTGCGGCAACGTCTCCGACGACGAGCGCTGTCGCATCTGCGCGGATCCGCGCCGTGACGGCTCGCTGGTGTGCGTCGTGGAGGAGCCCAAAGACGTTCACGCTGTGGAGCGCACCCGTGAATTCCGCGGCCGCTACCACGTTTTGGGTGGCGCGTTGGATCCGCTGTCCGGCGTCGGCCCTGAGCAACTACGTATCCGCGAGCTGCTGACCCGGATCGGCGAGCAGGTCGACGGCGTCGACATCACCGAGGTGATCATCGCGACCGATCCCAATACCGAAGGTGAGGCGACGGCGACCTATCTGGTTCGGATGCTGCGCGACATTCCCGGCCTGACCGTGAGCCGGATCGCGTCCGGATTGCCGATGGGCGGCGACCTGGAATTCGCCGACGAGCTGACGCTGGGACGTGCGCTGACCGGCCGCCGCGCAATGGTCTGAGTCGGCGCTGAGTCACACGGGTAACTTCGGTACCTAGTCCGACCCAATAGGCGATGCCGCAAAACGTCACTACCGGCGATATCGCTGCCCGTCCTGATATCGCATGTGCGTCCAAAAATGAAACAGGCTCTATCCCTCGGCCGGGTGACGCAGGAGGCCGATGTGACGGAAGCGGCACGCCCGCTAGGCCCGAAGCCGCTCGCGGCGAAGCAGCTCCACCTCCGGTAACTCCAGCGGCGTCAACGCACCGACCACCTTGCTCAGCAGCAGATCGGCGAGCTCGGGGTTGCGGGCCAAGCAGGGCCCGTGCATGTAGGTGGCGACTACGCTGCCCTGCACCGCGCCGTCGATGCCATCCCCCGAGCGGTTACCCGCACCCTTCTTCACCGTACCCAGCGGAGCCGCGGCTTCGCCGAGAACCGTTCCACCGCGGTGGTTTTCGAAACCTGTCAGCGGAGCGGTCAATCCGGTCAGCAGCGGTGTGCTGACCAGTTCGCCGATGGTGCGCGCCGGCTGCGGCGCGGTGGTCAGGTCGAGCAGTCCCACGCCGTCGACCCGTTCGCCCGCCGAGGTCTCATACCAGTGGCCGAGCACTTGGATCGCCGCGCAGATCGCCAGCACGGGCGCGCCGCGCGCGGCCGCTCGCTGCAGTCCCGGGTACTGGATCAGGTGCTTGGTGGCCAGGCGTTGCGCGTAGTCCTCGGCCCCGCCCAGGGTGTAGAGGTCGAGGCTGTCGGGCACCGGGTCGGCCAGCGTGATCTCGACGATCTCGGCGGCGATGCCCCGCAGACGTAGACGTTGTCGCAGTACCGCCGCATTGCCGCCGTCGCCGTAAGTGCCCATCACGTCGGGCAGCACCAGGCCGATCCGGACCACTGAGATCGAAGCGTCGCTAGCCATGACGGGCCAATCTGCGCTGCAACTGCAGGAACGCGGTGTAGTTGGCTACCACCTCGACGGGTCCCGGTGGACACGACGCGATCGCCGCGACGGTGTCGTGCACCAGGGTGTGTTTGACGTCGGCGTAGCCCAGCCGGACGGCCAAGTCGGTGCCGCGTTCCCCGGCGGCCACCACAGGGATCCCATGAAAGTGCATCTCAAACTCCTCGAACCGCACGTCCCACAGCCAGGACAGGTCTTCGCCGTCGGGAACCTGGCCGTTGACGGCGATCACCACCCCTGCCGCGTCCGTGTCCACCATCGACAGCGCCTCCTGCCAGCCGGCCGGGTTCTTGGCCAATAACATTCGCACGCTGTGCTGGCCGACCTGGATGGTCCGATAGCGGCCCGCCACCTCATCCACGCCGGACACGGCGGCCACCGCGGCTGCGGGGTCGGCGCCGACCGCCACGGCGGCCGCCACCGCTTGGGCGGCGTTGCCCCGGTTCACCGTGCCGGGCAACGCCAGCCGCATCGGCAGTGCCAATCCGTCTGGGCCGTAAAGGGTTTCGTCGTCGAACCGCCACTGCGGGCTGGGTCGCTTGAAGTCGGCGCCGGTGGAATACCAGTGGCCCTGGTCACGGACGATCACCTCGCCGCTGCGCGGGCAGCTGACCGAGTCGGCCGCCCAGCTGCCGCCCGCCGCCACCCAGACCACTCCTGTGTGGTCGTAGGCCGCCGAGGTCATCAACACGTCGTCGCAGTTGGCGACGACCACCGCGTGCGGGTGCGCGGCCAGCCCGGCTCGCAACCGGCGCTCGATCACGTTGATCTCGCCGACGCGGTCCAGCTGGTCGCGGGACAGGTTGAGCAGGACGACGACGGCCGGGTCGACGGCGTCAGCGACGTGCGGCACGTGCATCTCGTCGACTTCGAGCACCGCGAGACCGGCGGCACGGTCGGCGGCCAGCGCGGCCACCAGCCCGGCGTCCATGTTGGCGCCTTCGGCGTTGGTGGCGACGGCGCCGATGGTCCGCAGGGCGGCGGCCGTCATCCGGGTGGTCGTCGACTTGCCGTTGGTGCCGGTCACGACGACCGATCGCCGGCCGGAGCCGAGCTGACGCAGGATCGATCGGTCCAGGGTCATCGCGACCAGGCCGCCGATCATCGCGCCGGCCCCCCGTCCGGTCACCCGGGACGCCCATCGCGCGCCGGCACCGGCGGCCAAGGCGAACCGTCCTCGGGCGTTGATCACCCGAGGAAGTTTAGGTCGGCGACACGAGTCGCAGCGACCCGGCGATGTCGGCCCGGCGTGAAATCCTCCATGCATGCACGACATGTCGGCGGCTATGCCTTGGGGTCGTCCGGTCACCGAGCCGGGCGCGGGCTGGGCTGTGATCGATGTCGAAACGTCCGGCTTCAAGCCCGGCAACGCACGCGTCATCAGCCTTGCCGTCCTCGCCCTCGACGCCGATGGTCGCGTCGAACAGTCCGTGGTCAGCCTGCTCAATCCGGGCGTGGATCCCGGGCCCACCCACATTCACGGGCTGACTGCCGAGATGCTCGAGGACCAGCCGCAGTTCAGCGACATCGTCGGCGATGTCGTCGAGCTGGTGCGTGGACGAACGCTGGTCGCGCACAACGTCGCATTCGACTACGGCTTCCTGACCGCCGAGGCCGAGCTGGCCGACGTCGAGCTGCCCATCGACAGCGTCATGTGCACGGTCGAGCTGGCCCGTCGGCTGGAACTGGGCACCGACAACCTACGGCTGGAGACTCTGGCCGCGCACTGGGGTGTGACCCAGCGGCGGGCGCACGATGCGTTCGACGACGCCGTGGTGCTGACTGACGTGCTCGCGGCCTCGCTGCAGCGGGCCCGCGAGCGCGATGTCTGGCTGCCGGTACGGCCGGTCACCCGGCGGCGTTGGCCCAGCGGCCGGGTCACCCATGACGAGCTCCGGCCGTTGAAGGTGTTGGCGTCGCGGATGCCGTGCCCGTATCCGAACCCGGGCCCCTACGTCAGCGGCGGGCCGCTGATGCAGGGCATGCGGGTCGCGCTGGCCGCCGAGGTCCGGCGAACCCACGAGGAGCTGGTCGAGCGGATTCTGCACGCCGGTCTGGCGTATGCCGACGCGGTCGACTTGGAAACTTCGCTGGTGATCTGCAACGAACGCCGGCCGGCCCGCGGTAAGGGTCATCTGGCCCACGAGCTGGGCGTGCCGCTGGTGTCCGACGCGAAGTTCATGGACTGCGTCGGCGCAGTCGCAGGTGGCTCGGGCGCCGACGAAGCGCACGCGGGTGAGCAGTTCGCGCTGTTTTGATGGCAGGTATGCGGCCGGCGTGGGTTGACGACAAACTGTTTCCGTTCAGGAGCCGATTCCTCGAGCTCGACGGCAACACCGTGCACTACGTCGACGAAGGCCGAGGGCCCATTCTCCTGATGCTGCACGGGAATCCGACCTGGTCGTTCGTCTACCGAGATGTCGTCTCGCGGCTGTCGGATACGTTTCGCTGCATCGCGCTGGACTACCCGGGGTTCGGGCTGTCGAGTCCGGCGCCCGGATACCAGTTCCATCCCGCTGACCATGCGCGGGTGGTGGGCGAATTCGTGGACCGCCTCGACCTGCGCGATGTCACCTTGGTCGTGCAGGACTGGGGCGGTCCTGTCGGGCTGACCGCCGCCGTCGCGCACCGCGAGCGTTTCTCGGGACTGGTCGTGGGAAACACCTGGGCGTGGCCGGTGAACGGTGATTTCCACTTCGAGGTGTTCTCCCGGTTCATGGGCGGGCCGATCGGGCGGCTGCTCATCCGGCGGTTCAATTTCTTCGTCAACGCCATGATCCCGGCCGGCCATCGGCGCCGTCGGCCGACCGAAGCCGAGATGAACCACTACCGGCAGGCGTTGCCGACACCGCAGCGGCGAATGCCGAGCGCGATCTTTCCCAGAGACATCCTCGCGGCGCGGACATTTCTGGCCGACCTCGAGCGCGGGCTGCCGATGATCGCCGACCTGCCTACCCTGATCGTGTGGGGAGATGCGGACATCGCGTTCCGCGCCAACGAACGACGTCGTTGGGAGGCGCTGCTGCCCCGGCACCACACCGTCGTGCTCGCCGGTGCGGGGCACTACCTACAGTCCGACGCCCCAACCGAATTCGCCGACGCCATCGCCGCGTGGCACAACCAGCAATAGGAGTCCTCAGCTCTATGCCGACAACACGAAGCCGTCGGCGGACGTGGGCCGCGCTGGCCGCCACGGTTGCCGTGCTCGCCGCCTGCGGTTCGCACGGCAACACCGGCACGGCATCGACAACACCGGGCGTGCACGTTCCCGCGAACTTCTGCGGCCTGCTCAGCGGATCCGACATCAGTCACGTCATGGGCCGGCCGTTCCCGGCGCCGCAGGGCAGCCAGTCGCCCAGCGAAGCACAGTGCGCCGCGGTACCGACGGCGGGCAACGACGTCACGTTCAAGCTGTATTGGAACAACCTGTACTGCGTCGAGGGCAAGCCCGCCGACGGGCAGTGCCTGAGTGCGCAGTCCAAGGGATTCCTCGCCAACAAGCAGACCGCCGGCAAGGTTCAGGATGTCTCGGGCCTCGGCGATCGGGCGTTCTGCTTCGTCGCGCCGCCTGCGACCCTCGACGTACTGAAGGGCTGGATCTATCTGATCGTCAGCGCCGACAACTGCGCGCAGGCCCAGACCCTGGCCGGGATGGTGCTGGCCAAGGTCGCGGCCTGATGCCTCAGTTCCGGGCGGCCCGGTTCACCGCGGACACGACGGCACGCAGCGAGGCGGTCGTGATCGACGGCGCGATGCCGGCGCCCCACACGGTCCGACCGCCCACCGACGCCTCGACGTAGGCGGCGGCCTGAGCGTCCTCGCCGCCGCTCATCGCGTGCTCGGAGTAGTCCAGGACAGCCACGTCGAACCCGATGTGTGCCAGCGCGTCGACGAACGCAGCCAGCGGACCGTTGCCCGATCCGCTGATCTCGGTCTCCGCGCCGTCGACCTTGACCGTCGCGACGATCCGGGTGACGCCATGGTCCTCCTCGGAGGCGTCTACCCGCTGCTTCATCCGTTCCAGCGGCCGAATCGGTGCCAGGTACTCGTCGTTGAACGCGTCCCACATCTCCTTCGGGGTGACCTCGCCGCCTTCACCGCCGGAGCCCTCGGCGATCTTTTGGATCACACCGGAGAACTCGATCTGCAGCCGTCGGGGCAGCGCCAGGCCGTGGTCGGCCTTCATGATGTAGGCCACCCCGCCCTTGCCGGACTGCGAGTTGACCCGGATCACCGCCTCGTAGGTGCGGCCCACGTCGCGCGGATCGATCGGCAGATAGGGGACCTGCCAGAGCATGTCGTCGACGTCCGAATCCGCTTCGTCGGCAGCGACTTTCATCGCGTCCAGGCCCTTGTTGATCGCGTCCTGGTGGCTGCCGGAGAACGCGGTGTACACCAGATCGCCGCCATAGGGATGGCGTTCGGGCACCGCCAGCTGGTTGCAGTACTCGACGGTGCGACGGATCTCGTCGATGTTGGAGAAGTCGATCTGCGGGTCCACGCCGCGGGAGAACTGATTCAGTCCGAGGGTCACCAGGCAGACGTTGCCGGTCCGTTCGCCGTTGCCGAACAGGCAGCCCTCGATCCGGTCAGCACCTGCCTGATAGCCCAATTCGGCTGCGGCGACAGCAGTTCCGCGGTCGTTGTGCGGATGCAGACTCAAGATGACCGAATCGCGCCGTTTCAAGTTGCGGCTCATCCACTCGATCGAGTCGGCGTAGATGTTGGGTGTGGCCATCTCGACGGTGGCCGGCAGGTTGAAGATGATCGGGTTGTCCGGCGTGGGCTGGATGACGTCGCCGACGGCGTCGCACACCTGCTTGGCGTACTCGAGTTCGGTCCCGGTGTAGGACTCTGGCGAGTACTCGAAGCGCCACCGCGTATCCGGATACTTCGCCGCCTCCTCGATGCACTTGCGGGCACCGTCGGTGGCGATTGCCTGGACCGCGGCCCGGTCGGCACGAAAGACCACGCGCCGCTGCAGGATTGAGGTCGAGTTGTAGAAGTGCACGATCGCTTGGTGCGCGCGCTCGCAGGCCAGGAAGGTCCGCTCGATCAGTTCGGGCCGGCACTGGGTCAGCACCTGGATCGTGACGTCGTCGGGAATCGCACCCTCGGTGATGATCTCGCGAACGAAGTCGAAGTCGGTCTGACTGGCCGACGGGAAGCCGACCTCGATCTCCTTGTAGCCCATGCGGACCAGCAGTTCGAACATGCGGCGCTTGCGGGCCGGGCTCATCGGGTCGATCAGCGCCTGGTTGCCGTCGCGCAGATCCACCGCGCACCACAGCGGCGCGCGGCTGATGACGTGGTCGGGCCAGGTGCGATCGGCCAAGCGGACGGGCTCGA
>JBAWAV010000777.1:0-2641 GCA_049589475.1 Mycobacterium sp. | reverse complement strand
GGTCAGTGCGGGGTTGCCGCGCCCCGAATAGCGCCGCTGCACCGACAGCTCGGTCTGGCCGTGACGCAACAAGAGCAGTCGGGTGGCGGTGCCACTCGCGCCGGTCCACCCCGGCGGTCCAGTCGTCTCGGGTACGAGTGCCGGCTGCTCGGCCGCGGCGTCCATCGCCTCGTTGGCCAACCGGTCGGCGTGCGAGTTCTCGGCACGCGGGATCCACCGATAACTGATCCGCTCGAAATGTGACGCCAGCGCTCGGGCTTCGGCGTTGAGCTGTCGGAGATCAGGATGCTTGATCTGCCAGCGCCCCGACATCTGCTCGACCACCAGCTTGGAATCCATCGACACCGCGACCTCGGTGGCGCCCAGCCCGGCGGCGTCAGCCAAACCCGCGATCAGGCCGCGATATTCGGCGACGTTGTTGGTGGCGACACCGATTGCCTGCTTGCTCTCGGCCAGCACGGTCGACCGGTCCGCGGTCCACACCACTGACCCGTAGCCTGCGGGTCCCGGGTTGCCGCGAGAGCCACCGTCGGCCTCGACGATCACCTTCATGGGCGTGCGCCTTTGACGCGCAACAAGATTGCGTTGCATTCCGGGCAACGCAGCACCTCGTCCTCGGGGGCCGCAGCGATCCTGGACATCTCGCCGCGGTCGATCTCGATCCGGCACGCCTCGCAGCGACGGCCCTGCAACGCGGCCGCCCCCGGACCGCCGCCGGACCGCTGCCGCTCGTACAACGCCACCAGTTCG
The DNA here is from genome assembly GCA_049589475.1 of Mycobacterium sp. GTDB lineage: Bacteria > Actinomycetota > Actinomycetes > Mycobacteriales > Mycobacteriaceae > Mycobacterium. The sequence goes on along the minus strand of JBAWAV010000777.1, from coordinate 1,891 downwards.
GGATCCAACGCCGCGATGAGCTCGTCGCGCCGCGACGTGTGAAGGCGGCGCAGGTGCTCGATGTCGCCCAGTGTGGTGTCCAGAGCGTGCTGCGCTGAGACCAATTCGGCATGCAGCGTCTCGATGACGGACTGCTCAGCGGTCTGCTGGCGTTGCAACTGCTCGCGGTGTTCCATGACTTCCAGCAGCGAATCCTCCAGGCTGGACTGGCGGCGTTCCAGGGTCTCCAACTCGTGCTGCAGTTCCGACAACTGTTTGGAGTCGGCCACCGACTGCAGCAGCGAACGGTCCCGATCCTCGCGCTGGCGCACCGCGTCGATCTCGGCCTCGAACCGCGAGACCTGAGTGTTCAAGTCCTCCAACGCAATCTGCAGTGCGCCCGACCTGTCGTTCGCGGCGACCTGGTCGGATTGTATCCGCTCGACCTCGCGCTGCTGGGGCAGGTTGGCCGCGCGATGCGCGAGTTTGGACAGCTCGGCATCCAGCTCGGCAACTTCGAGCAACGAACGTTGTTGCGCGACTTCGGCTTTCATCCCCCGCCACCCCCGTGAGCATTGTCGACGTTCCACGGGTCGGTCCGAACGGGACACACCCGAACCGATAACGCGTCGGCGAATGCCGATCGCAGCACGTCGGCGGCCTGCCCGCACCACGGGTATTCGCTGGCCCAGTGTGCCACGTCGATCAGCGCCACCTCGGACGCGCGCAAGTGCTCGTCAGCGGGATGGTGACGCAAATCCGCCGTCACGTAGGCATCGACACCGGCTGCGGCGACGGTAGAGAGCAGCGAGTCGCCCGCGCCCCCGCACACCGCCACCCGCGACACCGCCATCTCGGGGTTGCCCGCGGCGCGCACGCCCCTCGACGTGGTCGGCAGCCCGGATTCGACCCGGGAGACGAACGCGCTCAACGACTCCGGCTGTGGCAGCGTGCCGATCCGGCCCAGCCCGACGTCGCCGGGCGTCGGCGCCAGCGCGATGATGTCGAACGCGGGCTCCTCGTAGGGATGCGCCTCGCGCATCGCCGACAGCACCTGTCGCCGCACCCGCGCGGACGCGATCACCTCGACGCGGTCTTCGACCACGCGTTCCACCGCGCCGACGTTGCCGATCGCCGGTGCAGCGCCGGCCTCCGGCAGGAATTGGCCCGTGCCGGTGACGCCCCAACTGCACTGGGAATAGTCGCCGATGTGGCCGGCACCGGCCGCAAAGACGGCCGCACGCACCGTGTCGGCGTTCTCCGGCGGCACGAAGATCACCCACTTGTCCAGATCGTGGCCCGCCGACGGCTCCAACACCGCCTCGACGGTCAGGTCGAGCGCGTGCGCCAGTGCGTCCGATACGCCCGGCGATGCCGAGTCGGCATTGGTGTGCGCGGTGAAAAGTGAACGGCCGGAACGAATCAGGCGGTGCACCAGCGCACCCTTGGCGGTACTGGCGGCCACCGTGTCGACGCCGCGCAGCAGCAGCGGGTGATGCGCGAGCAGCAGACCACCGTCGGGAACCTCGGCGACCACCGCCGCGGTGGCATCGACCGCGATCGTCACCGAACTCACTGCGTCGTCGGGGTCGCCGCAGACCAGGCCGACGGAATCCCACGACTGCGCAAGCCCGGGCGGGTATGCCTCGTCCAGCGCCTCGATGACCGTCGCCAACCGGACCGTCATCGCAACGCACCGCCGACGAGCGCGTCCGTGAGTACGGGCCACTCCGGCCGTACCGCGGCCCGCAGATAGGGTCCGTCCAGGCCGACGAAGGTGTCGCAGCGTCGCACGGCAATTCCATTGGTGTGCAGATGCTTTCGGGTCAACTCGGCATCGCCGACGGCGAACAGCACGAACGGCGCCCGGCCGTCGACCAGCTCGGCACCAACCGCCCGCAGACCGGACACC
>JBAWAV010000776.1:0-2399 GCA_049589475.1 Mycobacterium sp. | reverse complement strand
TCGACGGTTGGCAGCCGCGCGTGCTCGACCCATCCGCCGCGGGGTTGCTGCGCCGTCAACTCGGGGTGATGAGCAGGTTGATGCTGAACAAAATGCCCGCCCAGGTCGTGTTGCGGACGCCCGCGGGTGACCAGATCGCCCGGGTCGGCCGCGGCGACACGGTCACGGTCACCGGCGATCCGCAGGAGTTGTTGCTGTTCGTCGCCGGCCGCGACGCCGTCAGGGTCGAGTTCGACGGTGACCCGCAGGCCGTCGCCGCGGTAAAGGCGGCGCCCCGCGGTCTCTAGCCGCGGCCCAGCAGGTGCCGCAGCGTCTGCTCCAGGTCGGGTGTACGGAAGCGATGGTCGGCCTGCTGCAGCCGCGCGGGCAGCACCCGTTGGCTGGCCAGAGCGAGTTCGCGGGCACCCTGTTCGCCGAGCAGGACCTTCGGCCCCAGTGCCGGCACCGGCAACAGCGCGGGCCGGTGCAGGACGTGCGCCAGGATGCGGGTGTAGTCGACGTTGCGCACCGGGTCCGGGGCTACCGCATTGACCGGCCCGGACAGGTCGGTGTCCCACAGCGCGCGGTGATAGACGTCGATCAGGTCGTCGATTCCGATCCAGGAGAACCACTGCCGGCCGTCGCCGAGCCGACCGCCGAGTCCGGCGGCGAACAGCGGCCGAAGCAGGCGCAGCGTCCCGCCGGCCGGCGACTGCACGATTCCGGTCCGCACCTTCACCACCCGCGCACCCGCTTCTTCGGCCGGCGCCGTCGCGCGCTCCCACTCGGCGACCACGTCGGCCAGAAAACCGTCGCCGCGTTGGCTGTCCTCGGTCAGCGTCTCATCGCCGCGGTCGTGACCGTAGTAGCCGATCGCCGACGCGTTGATCAGCACTTTGGGCCCGTCGACGGACGTGCCGATCAGCTCGGCCAGTCGGCGGGTTGGGCCGATCCGGCTGTCCAGAATCGCGGCCCGGTGTCCGTCGGTGAAGCGGCCCGCGATCGATTCGCCGGCCAGGTGAATGACCGCGTCGACGCCGGCCAACAAGCCGGGATCGGGATTGTCCGGATTCCATTGCCGCTCATCGGGTTTGGTGGCCGAATGCCGGACCAGGCGGATCACGTGATGGCCGCCGGTGGACAGGAACGCGGTCAGCTGGGCGCCGACGAGCCCGGAGGATCCGGTGACCGCCACCGTCAGCGGCGCCAGGCCGTGGGCGGCCGCGTGCCGGTGGGCGGCGATGTCGTCGGCCAGTTGCCGGTGCCGGTAGCGGAACATCGACCGCAACGCCCTCGCCGGAACCGGCGTATCGACGCGGTCGACGACCCGCGTCCGTCCGCCGTCGACCTCTTCGAAGTCGTGGGTGTGGCGCCACCGCAAGGCCAGTCCGAGCGGCAACGACGCCAGCCCCTCGGTGCCGATCGAGTCGACGAATCGGCGCGGCGGGTCGTAGCCGTCTGGCTGGTGGTCAGCCACCCACCGCAGCCCGCCCGGCAGGCCGAGTTCGGCGCGGCCGTCTTCCAGCGAATCCGCTTCGGCGATGATGCGGCCCGGCTGCCACGGCGGCGAGAGCCGGGTGAAGGCGCCGGGTCGGGTGTGCCAGTCGAACACCTCGTAGATGGGGGCGTCGATCACGCTCGAGTACACAAGGCCCATGCGCCCGACGGTACCTGTGCCGCTCGGCTTGCCGCTTACCGATCGGGCAGGGCGTGCTCGACGATGGGTAGCCGCGGCAGCGGCTGGCGTTCGCGGCGTTTGGCCGCCAGGTACACCTGCGCCGTCTCGTCGGCGACTGTGTGCCAGTCGAAATCCGAGGTCAGTCGTTGCCGCGCGGCCTTGGCCCGGCGCTGCGCGGCCGCCGGATCGTCGAGCACCGCGATGACCGCTTTGGCCAGCCTGCTGACATCGCGTGGCGGACAAGATATCCCGGTCTCATCGTTGATCACGGCCTCGCCCAGGCCGCCGATGTTCGACGTCACCAACGGGGTGCCCGCCGCGGCGGCTTCCAGCGCCGCGAGCCCGAACGGCTCGTAGTGGCTGGGCAGCACCGCAGCGTCGGCGCGGTGCAGTGCCGCCAGCAAGTCGTCGTGGTCGAGTCGACCGACGAACTGAGTTGCCTTGAGTACCTTGTGTTTACGGGCCTGCTCGACGAGCCAGTCGTACTGGGTTCCTTCGCCGGCGATTGTCAGGGTGGCGCCCGGGTGGGCCCGGCGGATCCGCGGCAGCGCGGCGATCGCCTCGTGCACGCCCTTCTCGTACTCCAGCCGGCCCACGAACAGCAGCTCAGGTGGCCCGCTGCGTGGTTTGCGGCGGGCGAACGGCCAGCGCGCGGCCTCGATGCCGTTGCGTATCACCGTGGTGTCGGCCAGCCCGGGTCCGAACAGGTCGTTGATCTCATCGCCCATCGACGCCGAGCAGG
>JBAWAV010000775.1:0-5359 GCA_049589475.1 Mycobacterium sp. | reverse complement strand
GCGAGATCTTCGTGCGCTTCCAGGAATCGGTCCGCGGTTGCGACGCCTTCGTCCTGCAATCGCACCCGGCGCCGGTCAACCAATGGCTGATGGAACAGCTGATCATGATCGACGCGCTCAAACGCGGCAGCGCCAAGCGGATCACCGCGGTCGTGCCGTTCTACCCGTATGCCCGCCAGGACAAGAAGCACCGCGGCCGCGAGCCGATCTCGGCACGCCTGGTCGCCGACCTGTTCAAGACCGCGGGTGCGGACCGGATCGTCACCGTCGATCTGCACACCGATCAGATCCAGGGCTTCTTCGACGGGCCCGTCGACCACATGCGCGCGCAGAACCTGCTGACCGGCTACATCAAGGACAACTACGACGCCGGCGACATGGTCGTCGTCTCCCCCGACTCCGGCCGGGTGCGGATCGCCGAGAAGTGGGCCGACGCGATGGGCGGCGTCCCGCTGGCGTTCATCCACAAGACCCGCGACCCGCGGGTGCCCAACCAGGTGGTGTCCAACCGGGTGGTCGGTGAGGTGCAGGGACGGACCTGTGTCCTGATCGACGACATGATCGACACCGGAGGCACCATCGCCGGCGCAGTCAAGCTGCTGCGCAAGGACGGCGCGAAAGACGTCGTCGTCGCGGCCACCCACGGCGTGCTGTCCGACCCGGCATCTGAGCGGCTGGCCGAAAGCGGCGCCAAGGAAGTGATCGTCACCAACACGCTGCCGATCGGCGAGGAGAAGCGCTTCCCGCAGCTGACCGTGTTGTCGATTGCGCCCCTGCTCGCGACCACCATCCGCGCGGTATTCGAAAATGGTTCGGTCACAGGATTATTCGACGGTGACGCGTAGATGGCTTCGACGGTCATCTACCACAACCCCAAGTGCTCGACCTCGCGCAAGACCCTGGAATTGCTGCGCGACAACGGGATTGAGCCCGACGTGGTGCAGTACCTGAAGACGCCACCGTCCCGCGCTGAGTTGGCAGGCATGATTCGCGCGGCCGGGATCGACGTGCGGGCCGCCGTGCGCAAACGCGAGTCGCTGTACACCGAGCTGAACCTGGCCGATGCCAACGACGACCAACTGCTCGACGCCATGGCCGAACACCCCGTCCTGATCGAGCGGCCGTTTGTCGTCACCCCGAAAGGCACGCGGCTGGCCCGACCGGTCGACACGGTCCGCGAGATCTTGTGAGACCGCTGGTACGACTCGCGGCCGCGGCGGCGGCCCTGACCGTGGCAGCCTTGTCCATGGTCAGCTGCGGGCCCAAAAATCCTGATTACCAGTCGATTTGGTCAACAACGCCGACGACAACGACGACGACGCCGAGCGGGGCCCCGGTGCCGTTCTCGCAGTATCTGCAGAGCAACGGGGTGTCCGGCTCGCCGGTGGCGCCCGACCAGGTGACCGATCTGACCGTGTCGATTCCGACGCCGCCCGGCTGGCAGAAGGTCGACAAGCAAAACGTCCCACCCACCACCGAGTTGATCGCGAAGGGCGAGGGCTTTCCCAACGCCATGCTCATCGTGTTCAAACTGAGCGGAGACGTACACCCGGCCGACCTGGTCAAGCACGGCAACGACGATGCCCGGCTCGCGGAGAACTTCAAGCAGCTCGAATCCTCAGATGCCGACTTCCACGGCTTCCCGTCCTCGATGATCGAAGGCAGCTACAACCTCGGCGACCAACGGCTGCACACCATCAACCGGATAGTGATCGCCCACGGACCCGGCGCCGACCCGGACGAATACCTCATCCAGCTCGCGGTCACCAGCTTGGCCGACCAGGCCGTCGCCGATGCGGTCGACGTCGAGGCGATCATTCACGGATTCAACGTCGCCGCCAAGTAGACCGCGGCACGGCCTGCCTATCGGATTACTGTGTGTGCCATGACGTCATGGACTGCCGCAGACCTGCCCTCGTTCGCCGGACGCACCGCGATCGTCACCGGCGCCAACAGCGGCCTGGGCGAGGTGACAGCCCGCGAGCTCGCCCGGGTCGGTGCGAAAGTGATCCTGGCGGTGCGCAACGCCGACAAGGGCAAATCCGCGGCCAAACGGATGAAGGGCAGAGTCGAGGTGCGCCCGCTCGACCTGCAGAGTCTGGCCTCGGTGCGCAAGTTCGCCGACGGGGTCGACGCCGTCGACGTCCTGGTGAACAACGCCGGCATCATGGCCGTCCCGCGCGCGGTGACCGCGGACGGTTTCGAGAGCCAGATCGGCACCAACCACCTCGGCCACTTCGCGCTGACCAACCTGTTGTTGCCGAAGATCACCGACCGCGTCGTGACGGTGTCGTCGCTGATGCACTGGATGGGCTACATCAGCCTGAACGATCTGAACTGGACGTCGCGGCCTTATTCGGCGTGGGTGGCCTACGGCCAATCCAAACTCGCGAATTTGCTGTTCACCAGCGAGCTGCAACGCCGGCTCGAGGCGGCGGGCTCGCCGCTTCGAGCGGTCGCTGCCCACCCCGGCTACTCGCACACCAACCTGCAGGGCAAATCCGGTCGCAGACTCGGCGATGCGCTGATGTCCTTCGGCAACCGGTTGGCCACCGACGCCGACTTCGGCGCCCGGCAGACGCTGTACGCCATCGCCCAGGACGTGCCGGGCGACAGCTTCATCGGCCCGGCGTTCGGCATGGGCGGCCGCAGCCGGCCGGTGGGGCGCAGCCCGCTGGCCAAACGCGCTGGTACCGCCCACGCGCTGTGGGATCTGTCCGAACGGCTGACGGATACCAAATTTCCGCTCTGAGCCGCTGATGCGCTAACCTGGCCGGGCGTCACGGCGAGGGTGGCCTGCGAAAACTTGCAAGCCGCCGTTATCGACGGGAAACGACTCAACTGTCGCGATCCTGGCCGTGCCAGAACACCTGACCCAGGAGCGACATCATGGCCAGATCTGCAAACAAGCTCACCGCGCTGGTGCGGACCCAAACCGGCAAGGGCGCATCCCGACGGGCTCGGCGCGAAGGCAAGATTCCGGCCGTCCTCTACGGTCACGGCGCCGACCCGCAGCACCTTGAACTGCCCGGACACGACTTCGCCGCGGTGCTACGGCACTCCGGCACCAACGCCGTGCTCACCCTCGACATCGACGGCACAGAGCAGTTCGCGCTGACCAAGGCGCTGGCCATCCACCCGATCCGTCGCAGCATCACCCACGCCGACCTGCTGGTGGTCCGTCGCGGCGAGAAGGTGACCGTCGAGGTCAACGTCGAGGTGGTCGGCGAGGCCGCATACGGCACCCTGGTGACCCAGGAGACCAGCACCATCGAGATCGAAGCCGACGCGATGTCGATCCCGCAGTCGCTGACTTTGTCGCTCGACGGCGCCGCGCCTGGCACCCAGTTCACCGCCGGGCAGATCACCCTGCCGGCGGGCGTCACGCTGACCTCCGACCCCGAGCTGCTGGTCGTCAACGTGGTGAACGCGCCGACCGCCGAGGAGCTCGAGAGCGAAGGCGCCGGCGAGGTGGCCGAGGGCGCAGAGCCGGCCGATGCGGCAGGCGAGGGCGAGTCGGCCGAAGCCGAGTCCGAATCCGAATAACCCGTGGCCGAACCACGATTGGTGGTCGGCTTGGGCAACCCCGGGCCGAACTATGCCCAGACGCGGCACAACCTGGGGTTCATGGTGGCCGACCTGCTCGCAGCTCGGCTGGGTTCGAACTTCAAGGTGCACAAGCGTTCCGGCGCGGAGATCGTCACCGGCCGGCTGGGTGGACGTTCAGTGGTGCTGGCCAAGCCGCGCTGCTACATGAACGAGTCCGGCCGCCAAGTGGGTCCGCTGGCCAAGTTCTATTCGGTGCCCGCCGCTGATGTGCTGATCATCCACGACGAACTCGACATCGACTTCGGTCAGATCCGGCTGAAGATCGGCGGCGGCGAGGGCGGCCACAACGGGCTGCGCTCAGTCGCGACGGCATTGGGCACCAAGGACTTTCAGCGTGTCCGAATTGGGATCGGGCGCCCGCCGGGACGAAAAGATCCGGCGGCGTTCGTGCTGGAGAACTTCAACGCCTCCGAACGTCCGGAGGTGCCGACGATCTGCGAGCAGGCCGCCGATGCGACCGAGTTGCTCATCGAGCTGGGCCTGGAGTCGGCGCAGAACCGCGTGCACACCTGGTAGATGCTCACTCACCCACCCGCACAGCTCCGCCGCCGGTAGCTCGACGGGGTCTCGCCGCAAAACCGGGTGAAGGCCCGAGTGAACGCACTCAGACTGTCGAATCCGACTGCGCCGGCGGTCTTGTGCACCGACTCGCCGGGAGCGACGAGCAGCGCCATGGCACGCAACATGCGGGCGTGCAGCAAGTAGGTCCGCCACGACATTCCGATGGCCGTGTCGAACTGACGTCGTAGCGTGCGCTCGGACACCGCGACGGCGCGACTGACCTCGGCGGCCGTCACCGACGCGAGGTGAGCCTTCGTGTAGTCCATCGCGGCGGCGACAATCGGATTGTCGACCGTCGGCAGGCTCAGCGGCGCCTCGTGGTCGAGCGCCTCGAACACCAGGTGGCCGAGCGTCTGAAAGAACCCGTCGGACACCGGATCACTGTCCGGTCGGCCGATCGGCCAGCGCAGCGCGTAGATCATCATTTGGCGGATCAGCGGTGACACCGCCACGATGCGGGCCCGACTGTCATGAATGTCCAAGCCGGGCAGCAGATCCGGGTCGAACATCACCGCGACGCTGCGGACGTCGGGGTTCATCGTGGCCTGGTGTTCCAGGCCGACCGGGATCCAGGCGGCCTGCTGCGGTGGCAACAAGTAGTGCGCGGTCGCCGTCTCGACCTCCACGACCCCGCCGATCGCGTACTGGATCTGGTGCAGGTCGTGCGAGTGCCATCCGGTCACCAGCCGGTGCCCCTCGTACAGGTAGCTGCCGGCCCGGGCCCGTCCGCCGCGGCGGAGTTCGACCCGGCCGATACGGGCCAGGTCGTCCGATTGAGGCAAATTCCTGGCCGAAGATGCGGAGACGGTCATCGCGCTCCAGGGTAGTAGTTGAGGCATGAACATCGACGACCTGATCCTGGTCAGCATCGACGACCACGTGGTGGAACCGCCGGACATGTTCCTGCGCCACGTGCCGAGCAGGTACAAGGACGAGGCGCCGATCGTCGTCACCGACGCTCACGGCGTCGACCAGTGGATGTACCAGGGCAGGCCGCAAGGCGTCAGCGGGCTCAACGCTGTGGTGTCCTGGCCCGCCGAGGAATGGGGGCGTGACCCCGCCGGCTTCGCCGAGATGCGTCCCGGCGTGTACGACGTGCATGAGCGGGTCCGCGACATGAACCGCAACGGCATCCTGGCGTCGATGTGCTTCCCCACCTTCACCGGCTTCTCTGCCCGTCACCTCAACA
>JBAWAV010000774.1:0-2210 GCA_049589475.1 Mycobacterium sp. | reverse complement strand
ACACGACGAACGGGCCGGCCGACGGTCCGGGCGCGTTGAGTTGACCGTTGTTGAACACCTCCGGGTCGCTGGTCATGCTGCGTGGCTGCATTCCGCCGGCGAACATCCCGCGCCACTCCGCGTACGGCTGATCGAAGGTCACCACCGCCTGGCGATCGTCGACGCCCTCGGTGACGGATTTGACCCGCTGGAACCCGGCCTTGCTGGCCATCAGATAGCGCTTGTCGCGGCCACTGCAGGCGTCGACCTCGGCCTTGAGGTCTTCCCAGGTCATCGGCGAGCCGTCGCTCCACACCGCTTTCGGGTTGATGGTGTAGGTGACGACCTGCGGGCTGGAGCTGGTCAGCTCCGCGGCGGTGAAGTAATCGGTGTTGAGCTTCAGCGTCCCGTCGGCCTGCGTGATGAACGCCCCGGGCAGCGTCGGCGCGATGATCGACGCGTTGTTGGCCGTGTTGCCGTCGATGTTCAGCTCGTTGAAGTTCGCCGGAAACGCACTGATCGCAAGCCGCAGATCGCCGCCGTCGCGCAAGGTCGCCGGGTCCTGCGGGTTGATGTCGCTGGTCGTCCCGACTTGCACCGCCCGCCGGCCGACGACGTCCTGGTAGCCGTCGGAACATCCCGACACCATCACACATGCGACGACGAGCAGCGAAAGCGTTCGAATGCTAGGCACCGGCGACCTCCGGGTGTGCCCGCGGGACGGCGGCCAGCAGCTGCCGGGTGTATTCGTGCTGCGGGTCGGTGAAGACCTGCTCGCCGTCGCCCTGTTCCACGATCTTTCCCCGATACATCACCGCGACGCGATGGGCCAGATGCTTGACCACCGAAAGATCATGCGACACAAACAGATAGGACAGCCCGAACTGTCGCTGCAGATCGAGCAGCAGGTTGATGATGCCCGCTTGAATCGATACGTCGAGCGCCGAGACCGGCTCGTCGAGCGCGAGGATCTTGGGCTGCAGTGCCAGCGCCCGGGCGATGCCGATCCGCTGTTTCTGCCCGCCGGAGAACTCGGCGGGATAGCGGCTCGCGTGAGCGTTCTCCAGTCCGACGATCTCCAACAGCTCCGCTACCCGTTCCTCGCACCGGCGTCGGTCGAAACCGTTGGTGATCAACGGTTCAGCGATGATGTCGAACACCGGCAGGCGGGGGTCCAGCGATGCGACGGGGTCCTGGAACACCACCTGCAGCTCGGTCCGCAGCCGGCGCCGCCCGGTTGCGTCGAGGGCTGCCACGTCGGAGCCAAGGATCTCGATCGACCCGGCCTGCGGGGCCGCGAGTTCGAGAATCTGGCTCAGCGTCGTCGATTTGCCCGACCCGGACTCGCCGACGATGCCGAGTGTGCGCCCCTGCTCGAGGGTGAAGCTGACACCGTCGAGAGCGCGGACCTCGCCCACCTGCCGCCGCAGCACCACGCCTTTGGTCAGCGGGAAGGTCTTGGCAAGGTCGGTGACGCGCAACACCACCGACTCCCCGGCGGTGGCGGTGTCGACCGAAATCGGTTCCGTCGGCACGCGATAGATCTCTGCCGCACTGCGTCCGGCGACGTCACTGGTGCGAATACAGGCTGCCCGGTGATCGTCCCGGATGGTGACGAGCTCAGGCTCCGACGACCGGCATTCGTCGATCACCAACGGACAGCGTGGCGCGAACTGGCAGGCGTCGGGCGATACCGACGTCATCGTCGGCGGGGCGCCCGGGATCGGGACCAGCCGAGTGCCCTGCGGCGACTCCAATCTCGGCACCGAACCCAACAGCCCGACGGTATAGGGCATCCGGCGATCGCGGTAAAGGTCTGCCACTCCTGCGATCTCGACCGGACGCCCGGCGTACATGACGAGCGCACGGTCGGCGAACTCCGACACCACGCCCAGGTCGTGGGTAATGATCAGCACGCCGGCGCCGGTGACGTCACGGGCCGTTCGCAACACGTCGAGGATCTGCGCCTGCACGGTGACGTCCAGCGCGGTGGTCGGCTCGTCGCAGATCAGCAAGTCGGGATCGTTGGCGATCGCGATCGCGATCACCACCCGTTGACGCTCGCCGCCGGACAGCTCGTGCGGGAAGGCCCGCGCCCGGGTGTGCGGCTGCACGATGCCGACCAGCTCGAGCAGTTCCACGGCCCGCTTTGCCGCAGCGGCTCGACTGACCTTGGGATTGTGGACTTTAACGGCTTCGGCGATCTGGTCGCCGACGGTGTAGACCGGCGT
>JBAWAV010000773.1:0-2724 GCA_049589475.1 Mycobacterium sp. | reverse complement strand
TCGAGCAGACTCTGTTCGCCTTTGATGTTGAGATACGAATCCTGTTGGCCGGCGAAGCTCGCCGTCGGCAGGTCCTCGGCGGTCGCCGAGCTCCGCACAGCGAGTCTCACCTCCTCGCCGTACTCCTGTTGGAGCTTGCGGTAGGCATCCAGAATCTCGGCGGTCAGATCGTCGGGAAGCCCTGCGCCGTAGACGATCTCACGGGCGCGCTTGCCTTTACGCGCCAGCGCGGTGACGTCGGCGGGGTCCAGGTCGTCGAGCTCGGCATGCAGGCGGTCCCAGGCGCCGGCCTCGTCCAACATGTAGCGATAGGCCTGGGCGGTGATCGCGAATCCATGCGGGATGCGGACGCCCTGCGCGGACAGCTTCTGGAACATCTCGCCCAGCGAAGCGTTCTTTCCGCCGACGAGCGGCACATCGTCGATGCCGAACTCCTCAAAAAAGCGGACGTACCCGGATGTAATCATGACTTGTCCTCTCGTAGCGCATCAAGCTGTCGCGCATCGAACTCGACGCGCACGTCGTGCGGCGTCGAACTCGCCCGCTTCGTTGCCCGACAATGGCATTCGTCATGGCGGTATAAGAACGATCGGTGCGTTCGCGGTGTCGCGGTTCGTTGCCGTACGGCCGATAACGCCACAAATGCCAACCTCCCACGGCGGCACACACCGTGCCAGGGCCGAAGGTCACTGGACTGAGTAACACTCGGCCGCACCGGCGTGAGTACGTAGCTCCGGATAGTGCACGCCAGCGCTGGCACTGGACGTCCGGTCAGCCGGGAAATCGGACAGTGGTCCCGGGCATCAATCGGACGATTCGACCACGGCATTCCACTTCGACTCCGGCAGCATCGCGTGGATCCACGCTGATGATCACGCCTTTACCGCTGACCCGTAGGTGCAGGTGCAGACCACGGTAGTGGATCGGGAATGCCAGCACACCAAGCGATTCCGGCCAATACGGGGAGAGGATGATGCGGTCGGACCGGGTCTCCATCCCGGTGAAGCATCGCTGCATGAGGTCGACGCTGCCCGCCATGGCCGCCAGGTGAATGCCTTCGGACGTGGTACCCCCCTGGATGTCGGAGACGTCGGATTTGAGCGCTTGCTGGAAGAACTCCATCGCACGATGACGATTGGCCCGGGCGAGCACCCAGGTATGCACCACACCGCTCAGCGTCGACCCGTGCGATGTGCGAGCCAGGTAGTACTCCACCATTTCCGGGATCTTGTCGGGTTTGAAGCGGTAACCGAGCCGCTCAAGCAACTCACACAACTCCGTTGCCGACATCAGGTAGAGCAGCATGAGGACGTCGGCCTGCTTGGAAGCCTTGTATCGGTTCACGTCGTCGTTCTCCGCCTCGAGGATGCGGTCGAGGCGTTGGATATTGCCGTACTGCTGGCGGTAACCGTCCCAGTCGAGTTCCCCCAACTCGCCGTATCCCTCGAACTGGCTGATGATCCCGTCGTGGAACGGGACGTACATCCGCCGGCTCACCTCCTCCCAATGCGCCAGCTCATCACTGTGCAGTCCGAGCGACTCCATTAAGTCGAGTCGGTTCGGCAGCGGTAGCAATTTCAGTGCGTCGAGGGCACGCAGGATCACCCAGACCGCCATCACGTTCGTGTACGCGTTGTTGTCGATGCCGTCGTAAGGAGCGTTGGGGTAGCCCGCGTGGAATTCGTCGGGCCCGATGACACCACGGATGCTGTAGCGTTCGCGTTCCTGGTCGTAGGTGGCCCTACTTACCCAGAAGCGCGCGATCTCAGCCAGCATCTCCGCGCCGTAGTCGATCAGGTAGGCGAGGTCCCCGGTGACCTGATAAAAATTCCACGAGCTGTAGGCGACGGCGATGCCGATGTGGTGCGCCCGCGCGCTCGAGTCGGGGTTCCACCGGCCGCTGCGCGGATTGAGGTGCAGGCGTTGGCTTTCCTCGCGTCCATCGCTGCCGGATTGCCACGGGTACATCGCACCGGAGTAGCCCGCCGCCTTGGCGGCGTGACGCGCCTCGGGCAGGCGCCGGTAGCGGTATCCGAGCAGCGATCGGGTGATCGTGGGCAGGCGTAAGTTGAGCACCGGGTAAATGAACAGCTCGTCCCAGAAGATGTGCCCGCGGTATGCCTCACCGTGCAGTCCGCGAGCCGGCACCCCGACATCGAGGTCGGAACTGTTCAGCGAAACCGTCTGCAGCAGATGCAGGAGATGGAGCCGCAGAATGCGCGATTCCTCGGTGAAATCTTCGAACTCGATGGACAGGCGCTCCCACAGATGTGCCCATTCATTCAGGTGCCCGTCACGCAACTCGGCGAACCGGCCGAGTCGGCTCAACCAACGCTGGGCATCGACAGCGGGTTCGGAGGTCGCGACATCGCGCCCGGTGAACAGGGTCACGATCTTCTCCACCGTCACCGCGTCACCGGCTGACAGCCGAATTGCGATGTCGTGACCGATTTCTGCTGCATGGTCGAATAGGCGATAGGTAGCCGGGACGGGGGATCCGTCGCGCCACACGGTGCTGCGCGCCGCCATGGCAATGGGAATGCGCGATTGGGTCGTCTGTGCTGTCAGCACCACCGAGTGATCGTCGATCTCCCGCTTGTCCACCGCCCCAAGATGATCGTTGGCCAAATCCCGATACCGCTCGACGAGCGAGTTCGTGACGTTGCCGTCCAGCGTCGATCGAATCTCGATTGTCCCCGACCAGTCCTCGGCGACGATCGTCGT
>JBAWAV010000772.1:0-3458 GCA_049589475.1 Mycobacterium sp. | reverse complement strand
CGATCCCGGTGCCGGGCCCGGTGGGCGTGCTGGATGCGCTTGCGGCCGCCGCCTTGGCTCGCAGCGTCGACGTGCCCGCCGACGCCATCGCGGCCGCGCTCGCGTCGTTCCGGGTCGGCCGGCATCGCGCCCAGCTGGTGGCCGTCGTCGATGAGATCAACTACGTCGATGACTCCAAGGCGACCAACCCGCACGCTGCCGAGGCGTCGCTGCTCGCCTACCCGCGGGTGGTGTGGATCGCCGGGGGTCTGCTCAAGGGCGCATCGGTACAGGAAACCGTCGCCAGGGTCGCGTCGCGGCTGGTCGGCGTGGTGCTGATCGGCCGAGACCGGGCGATGGTTGCCGAGGCGTTATCACGACACGCGCCGGATGTGCCGGTCGTACAGGTTGTCGCAGGCGAGGATGTTGATATGCATGCGACTGCTGAGTCTCCTGTTGCCTATGTGACAAAAGTGGTTCCATCGTCGGATGAGACGGTCGGCACTCGCGTGATGAACGCTGCCGTGGCCGCCGCGCGAGAGCTGGCCGGTCCCGGCGACACGGTGCTCCTCGCACCGGCCGGTGCCTCATTCGACCAGTTCGCCGGATACGCCGACCGCGGTGACGCGTTCGCGGCCGCCGTGCGCGCCCCGCGTCGGTAGCTGCGGGTGAAGATCACGCTGGCCCGGCTGTTGCGCCGGGGAAGCAAGGACGGCCAGTCGACGGACGGCACGCCGGACGTCGCGCAGGACACGGCAGCCACCACGAAAGCCGCGACCGCCGCCGCCCCGGTCGAACCGCGCACCCGGTTCGGGGCCTGGCTGAACCGGCCGATGACGTCGTTCCACCTGATCATCGCGATCGCCGCGCTGCTGACCACGCTGGGCTTGATCATGGTGCTCTCGGCGTCGGGGGTCCGTTCCTACGACGACGACGGGTCGGCGTGGACCATCTTCGGCCGCCAGGTGCTGTGGACGATCGTCGGGCTCGGCGCCTGCTACCTGGCGCTGCGGCTGCCGGTGCGGTTCATGCGGCGGATGGCGTTCACCGGATTCGCGACGACGATCGTCATGCTGGTGTTGGTGCTGATTCCGGGAATCGGCAACGAAGCCAACGGATCTCGCGGGTGGTTCGTCATCGCCGGTTTGTCGATGCAGCCCTCGGAGCTGACCAAGATCGCCTTCGCGATCTGGGGTGCACACCTGCTGGCCGCGCGGCGGATGGAACGCGCCACATTGCGCGAGATGCTGATCCCGCTGGTGCCGGCGGCGGTGATCGCGTTGGCCCTCATCGTCGCGCAACCCGACCTCGGTCAGACGGTGTCGCTGAGCATCATCCTGCTGGGTCTGCTCTGGTACGCCGGCCTGCCGCTGCGGGTCTTCCTGAGCTCGCTGTTCGCCGCGATCGTCGCGGGGGCGATCCTCGCGGTGTCCGCGGGCTACCGTTCCGACCGGGTGCGGTCCTGGCTGGACCCCGGCCAGGATCCGCAGGACTCCGGATACCAGGCCAGGCAGGCGAAGTACGCGCTGGCCAACGGCGGCATCTTCGGCGACGGCCTGGGGCAGGGCACCGCGAAGTGGAACTACCTGCCCAACGCTCACAACGACTTCATCTTCGCGATCATCGGCGAAGAGCTCGGCCTCGTCGGCGCGCTCGGCCTGCTCGCGCTGTTCGGTCTGTTCGCCTACACCGGTATGCGCATCGCGCGCCGGTCGGCCGACCCGTTCCTGCGGCTGCTGACCGCCACCACCACGATGTGGGTGATCGGCCAGTCGTTTATCAACGTCGGCTACGTGATCGGTCTACTGCCGGTGACGGGTATTCAGCTACCCCTCATCTCAGCTGGCGGAACATCAACCGCGACAACCCTTTTGATGATCGGCATGATGGCAAATGCGGCGCGGCACGAACCTGAGGCCGTCGCTGCGCTGCGTGCCGGCCGCGACGACCGGATGAACCGCATACTGCGGCTGCCGCTACCTGCGCCCTACACGCCGACCCGGGTCGAGGCACTGCGCGACCGGTTGCGCAGCCAGCGACAGCCGGCCAAACCGGGCAAGCCGCAGCGCCCCGCCGACCGCAAGACGTCCGGCAAGCCGGCGGCGGATCGTCGCAGCTCCCGGTCTGCGGGCAACGGCCAGGCAGCGGGAAGGCATCATGGAGGCGCACAGCGGTACACCGGCCAGCACGGCCGGCGCAGAGGTCGCGTCCTGGAAGGTCAGCGCTACGGGTGAACGACTCGGTCAACGAGCCAATCGGGGACTCCTCGTTGTCGGTAGTGCTCGCCGGGGGCGGCACAGCCGGCCACGTTGAGCCCGCCATGGCCGTCGCCGACGCCCTTGTCGCACTGGATCCCGACGTCCGGATCACCGCGCTGGGCACCGCGCGCGGGTTGGAGACCAGACTGGTACCCGAACGCGGCTACGCGCTCGAGTTGATCACCCCGGTCCCGTTGCCCCGCAAGCCCACCGGCGACCTGGCCCGCCTTCCTGCCCGGGTGCTGCGTGCGGTCCGGCAAGCCCGTGCCGTGCTCGACAAGGTCGACGCCGACGTGGTGATCGGGTTCGGCGGATACGTCTCGCTGCCCGCGTATCTGGCTGCCCGCCCGGTGACCCGGCGCAGGCGGCGCGTGCCGGTGGTGATCCACGAGGCGAACGCCAGCGCCGGGCTGGCCAACCGGATCGGTGCGCGTAGTGCGCAACGTGTGCTCTCTGCGGTGCCCGATCCCGGCCTGCCGCACGCCGAGGTGGTCGGCGTTCCGGTGCGGGCAGCCATCACATCGCTGGACCGCGCCGCACTGCGGTCGGAGGCGCGTGCGCACTTCGGTTTCGCCGACGACGCCCGGGTGCTGCTGGTGTTCGGTGGCTCGCAGGGCGCCGCATCGCTCAACCGCGCGGTCGCCGCGGCGGCTGCCGATCTGGCCGCGGCCGGCGTTGCGGTGCTGCACGCGCACGGCGCCAAGAACACCATTGACCTACGCGCGCCCGAGCCCGGCGATCCACCGTACGTAGCGGTGCCCTATCTGAATCGGATGGACCTGGCCTACGCCGCCGCTGATGTGGCGATCTGCCGCTCCGGTGCGATGACAGTCGCCGAGGTGACCGCGGTCGGCCTGCCCGCGATCTACGTACCGCTGCCGATCGGCAACGGTGAGCAGCGGCTCAACGCGCTGCCGGTGGTCAACGCCGGAGGCGGCATGGTGGTCGCCGACGCCGACCTGACGCCGGGATTCGTCGCCGATCACGTTGCCGCTCTGCTCAACGACGCGCCGCGGTTGGCGGCGATGACCAAAGCGGCGGCGCTGGTCGGACACCCGGATGCGGCGCTGCAGGTGGCCCGCGTCGCGCTGGACGTCGCGCGCGCAGCGCGGGACGGCAGACGCGCGAAGAAGCAGCGCGGTGCCCGGGCCGGCGGCAGATGACGCCGCCGATGACGATGATGCCGGCGCCAGCCGGGATCGAGGAGTGGCGCAGATGACG
>JBAWAV010000771.1:0-2629 GCA_049589475.1 Mycobacterium sp. | reverse complement strand
CCGCCGTAGAAGAACGCCAGTCCTGGGGTCATCAACAGCACCAGTGCGGAACTTGCCAGCATCCAAGCGGTGTCGCCGGTATCCGGCTGGCCCAATATCGGGAAACTCACTCGCTATCACCTCCGGTCGGCCATGGACAGCCGTCAGACAAGTGCCTGTGGCCTGAACCAGAACCTTGCAAAGTGGTTGTTTCCAAAAGCGACGCTGGCAGGTTTCATCGGTGTTACATCATTCTCACTTGCAATTTCAGCCGCCGAATTAGCCGCGGCGAAGCGGGTCGCCGCCATTAACCGAGGCGATCGCCAGCGCGGCGGAGCCGGGCGCAGCGGGTCGCCGCCATTAACCCAGTAGCGCGTCGACGAAGGCGGCAGGTTCGAAGGGCGCCAGGTCGTCAGGCCCCTCCCCCAGCCCGACCAGCTTCACCGGCACCCCGAGCTCCTGCTGAACCCGGAAGACGATGCCGCCCTTGGCGGTGCCGTCGAGCTTGGTCAGAACCGCGCCGGTGATGTCCACGACGTCGGCGAACACCCGCGCCTGCGCCAGCCCGTTCTGTCCGATGGTGGCATCGAGCACCAACAACACCTCGTCGACGGCGGCGCGCCGTTCCACCACCCGCTTGACCTTGCCGAGTTCGTCCATCAAGCCGGTTTTGGTGTGCAGGCGGCCCGCGGTGTCGATCACGACGACGTCGGCGCCCGCCTCGATGCCCTTGTCGACGGCGTCGAACGCGACCGATGCCGGGTCGGCGCCCTCGGCCCCGCGCACCACGTCGGCGCCCACTCGTGCACCCCAGGTCTGCAGCTGGTCCGCGGCGGCCGCGCGGAAGGTATCGGCGGCACCCAGCACCACCCGCCGGCCGTCGGCAACCAGCACCCGCGCGAGTTTGCCGACAGTGGTGGTTTTGCCGGTGCCGTTGACACCGACGACCAGCAGGACCGACGGATGGTCGTCGTGCGGCAGGGCGCGCACGGAGCGGTCCAGGCCGGGTTGCAGCTCGGCGATCAACACCTCCCGCAGCACCGCGCGCGCATCGGCCTCGGTGTGCACATCATGGCTGGCCAGCCGGCTGCGCAGTTGCGCGACAATCGAACTGGTGACGGTCGGGCCGAGGTCGGCGATCAGCAGAGTGTCTTCCACCTGCTCCCAGGAATCCTCGTCGAGATCACCACCGCCGATGAGTCCTAACAGGCTGCGGCCCAAAGCATTCTGCGATTTGGCGAGCCTGCCTCGAAGTCGCTCGAGTCGACCCTCGGGCGGCGCGATGCCCTCTTCCGCGGGCACCGCTTCTGCCGCAGGCGCAGCCGTATCCTGTTCGGGCAGCTCGATATCGGAGATCGAAGGCTTCGGCGCATCACGCGGAATGGTGACGTCGTCGCCGACGGACGGCAAGCCAGTGGAGATGACCGGTTCGGCGGTATCGGTGCGGCTGAACGTGATTCCCGACGACGCGGTGTAACCGCCCGACCGGTCCAGGGTCGGGGTTTGCTCGGGGGCCGACAGGCTGATCTGGCGACGGCGGTAGCGGACCAGTCCCAGCACCAAGACGGCGGTGACGATCAGGGCGGCGGCGGCCGCGAGCGCGATCCAAAGGCCTTGCGGCAAAGTATTTCCTCGCTTAGGTAGTCGTGACCAGCTGGTTGACCTGCTGGCCGCGCATGCGCTGAGAGATCACCGCGGTGATGCCGTCGTCGCGCATCGTCACGCCGTACAGCGAGTCGGCGACCTCCATGGTCGGTTTCTGGTGCGTGATGACGATCAGCTGCGATTTGGCGCGCAGCAGTTCGAACAGTCCGATCAGCCGGCGCAGGTTGGTGTCGTCGAGCGCCGCTTCCACCTCGTCCATGATGTAGAACGGCGACGGGCGGGCCCGGAAGATGGCCACCAGCATGGCGACCGCGGTCAGCGATTTCTCGCCACCGGACAGCAGCGAGAGCCGCTTCACCTTCTTGCCGGGCGGACGAGCCTCCACCTCGATGCCGGTGGTGAGCATGTTGTCGGGGTCGGTGAGCTTCAGCCGGCCCTCGCCGCCAGGGAACAGCGCGGCGAAAACCCCTTGGAACTCGCGCTCCACGTCGGCATAGGCTTCGGCGAACACCTGCAGGATGCGGGCGTCGACGTCGGCCACGACATCGAGCAGGTCTTTGCGGGCGCCCTTGACGTCCTCGAGCTGGGTGGACAAGAAGTTGTAGCGCTCCTCCAGCGCGGCGAACTCCTCGAGTGCCAGCGGGTTGACCCGGCCGAGCTCGGCCAGTTCACGCTCGGCCCGCTTGGCACGGCGCTCCTGAGTGGGCCGGTCGAACGGCATCGGAGCCGGCGCCATCACCTGCTCGCCGCGTTCGCGGGCCTGCTCGTATTCGGCCATCTCCAGTTCCGTCGGCGGCAGCGACGCCTGCGGACCGTATTCGGCGACAAGGACTTCCGGCGTCATGCCGAACTGCTCGAGGACCATCTGCTCGAGCTGCTCGATGCGCAGCGCCGCTTGCGCCTTGGCCACCTCGTCGCGGTGCAGCGACTCGGTGAGCGTGCCGATCCGGGTGCCCAGCGTGTTCACCTCGTCGCGTACCGCGGCAATCGCCGCCGAGCGTTGGTGGCGTTCGGCGGCCAGCACGTCGGGCGCCATGCCGAATTG
>JBAWAV010000770.1:0-2599 GCA_049589475.1 Mycobacterium sp. | reverse complement strand
GCCCTTGACGATCATCTTCTGGTAGATCGACCAGTAGTGCTTGGGCCGTCCTTCGACCACCGCGTTGATCTTCGACGCGTTGAGGGTGGCGATGATCTCCGCGCGCACCCTGGCCAGGTAGGTGTCGCGCGACGGCGCCCGGCCGGCGACCAACCGCACGATCTCCTCGTACTTCTTAGGGTGCAGGATCGCGAAGGACAGATCCTCCAGCTCCCACTTGACGGTCGCCATGCCGAGCCGATGTGCCAGCGGCGCAATCACTTCCAGCGTCTCACGGGCCTTGCGGGCCTGCTTCTCCGGCGGCAGGAAACGCATGGTCCGCATGTTGTGCAGCCGGTCGGCCACCTTGATCACCAGCACCCGCGGGTCGCGCGCCATCGCGGTGATCATCTTGCGGATCGTCTCGCCCTCGGCAGCGCTGCCCAGCACCACCCGGTCCAACTTGGTCACCCCGTCGACGAGATGGCCGACCTCGTCGCCGAAATCGGTCGACAACTCGTCGAGGGTATAACCGGTGTCCTCGACCGTGTCGTGCAGCAGGGCAGCCACCAAGGTGGTGGTGTCCATGCCCAACTCGGCGAGGATGTTGGCGACTGCCAGCGGATGGGTGATGTAAGGATCGCCCGAATGCCGCATCTGGGTGGCGTGTCGCCGCTCAGCGACTTCGTAGGCTCGCTGTAGCAGGGCCAGGTCGGCCTTGGGGTAGATCTCGCGGTGCACCGCTACCAGCGGCTCGAGCACCGGGCTGATCGTGCTGCGCTGCGCGGTCATCCGTCGCGCCAGCCGGGCCCGGACCCGCCGGGAGGCACTGCTGGGTGCCTTGAGGCCGATCCCCGGCTCGGAGGACGGAGGAATTTCCGCGAGCTGGAGCGGCTCGGTAGGCGGTTGAACCGCCGTACCCTTGTCGTCAGCCACTCATCTCACCTCCGGAGCCTCAAGGATATCGTCCGCCGGGCTGTGCGCTAGAGAACGACGATGCTGTGCACCGGCAGCGGTGCGACCCGGTCACGGCCGCCCAGCCCGGCCAGTTCGATCACCACCGCGGCGGCGGTCACCCGCGCGCCGGCCTGCTCGAGCAGCCGCTGCGCCGCGGCCAGCGTGCCGCCAGTGGCCAGCACGTCGTCCACGACGACAACGCTGCTGCCGGCCACATCGATCCCGTCGGCGGGCAACTCCAGGCTCGCGGTGCCGTATTCGAGTTGATAATGCTCGGTGCGCACCGGCGGCGGCAGCTTGCCGCCTTTGCGGATGGCCAGCACGCCGGTGTTCAGCCGGGCGGCGACGGCGCCGCCGACCAGGAAACCACGCGCATCGAGACCGGCGATCAGGTCAGCACCCGAGGCGACCTCGGCCATCGCCCCGGTCACCGCGGCCAACCCTCGCGGATCGGCGAACACCGGGGTCAGGTCCTTGAACTGGATTCCCGGCGAGGGGAAGTCGGCGACTTGACGGGTCAGCGCAGCGATCAGGTCGGCGGCCGATTCGCGGTCATTCACCGCACCAGGACCCATCGGTCCATGTTCCAGCCGGCACCCCAACGACTCGGGTTGGTGCCAACGGCATACATCTTCTTCGAGGCCAGCAAGGTCCGCTGCTGGCGATACAGCGGCAACGTCGGCATATCTGCCCACAGCACCGGCGCGCTCTCGGCCAGCAGCCGGACCAGGTCGCCGGGATCGGCCGACACCGCCAAAGAGCCGATGATGCCGTCGATCTGGCCGTTACCGTAGCCGGACAGGTTGTTGCCGTTGCCGGTGTGCAGATCGTAGGCGTCCATCGCCGACGACCCCGTCGAACCGCTGCCGGCGGCACCGCCGGTGCTGGCCAGCAGCACGTCGACCTTGCCCTCCTTGAGGGTTTGCGGCCCGACGGAATCCGACGTCACATCAGAGACCGTGACGCCGGCCGGTGCGCAGGCCTTGGCGATCGCGCCGACGATGGCGGCCAACCGGGCATTCGGCCCGCGGTAGCCGATTCGTACGGCCAGCGCCTTTCCGACCAACGCCGCACGCGCCGCCTCGGGGTTCGACTTGATGTATTGGCCTGCGGCGGGGACGTTTTCGGCTTGTCCGATAGCGTCTTCGGACGTGGTGTGCAGTCGCGAGTTGGCGATCGGCGCCATGGCGTCACGCGCGATGACGTCACGCGGCGTGCACGCTGCGACCGCGCGGCGCGCCGCGACGTCGGCGAGCGGCCCACGCGGGGCGAAGATCAGCTGCTCGATGCCGTCCGAGGGCGCGTCGGTGCGGCGGTAGTTGTCGGGGGTGGCCAGTGCTCCCGAGGAACCGGCGGCGACGTCGACGACATCGGCGCTCTTGTCGTTGACCCGGTCCTGGATGTCGGCTTTCTGCGGCCACACCGTGACTCGTTTGGTCATCGGCTTGGCGCCCCACCAGCGATCGTTCGCGACGAGAACCACCCCGCCGCCGTCCAACACCGATTCGACCTTGTACGGCCCAGACGACGGGAAGTGCTTGGCGACGGTGCCCGAGTCGATGCCGGGCTTGAGGTCCCAGGTGGTGTTCCACAGCTGCGTGATGCGCCCGATGGCCGCGGCGTCGTTGCGCAGCAGCGCGCTGGTGGTGTCGACGCCCAACTC
>JBAWAV010000769.1:0-22954 GCA_049589475.1 Mycobacterium sp. | reverse complement strand
GGCCCGACGCATGGCGTGGCGACGGTCGACGGCCCAGCCGGCGGCCAGCACACCGGCGAACACGTCACCGGCACCGGACGTGTCGAGCGCATCGACCGCCGGCGACTCGACGGTGAACTCCGCACCGTCGCCGGCGTAGCTGGCTCCGCGGGAACCAAGCGTGGTGACTCGATGTGGCACCGCCCAATCCCATTGTGCGGCTTCGGTTTCGTTGACGACCAAGACGTCGGTCAGTTCGGCCAGCTTGGCCAGCTCCGCCTCGTCACCGCCCGACGGTGAGGCGTTGAGGATCACGGTCACGCCGGCCGAGTGGGCTTCGCGAGCAGCCGCCGTCGCTGTGGTAAATGGAATCTCCAACTGCAGCAACAGCACATCGCAATCGGCGGCGAGACCGCGCAGCGCCTCCGAAGTCGGCGCCAGCCTGCCGTTGGCACCCGGTGCGACCACGATGATGTTCTCGCCGGAGGAATCGACGATCACGGCGGCGTTGCCGCTGGGCCCCGCCACGGTGACCAATCCCTCGGTGCCCACACCGTTGGTGTTCAGATGCTCGCGCAGCAGCGCGGCCGCCGGGTCGTCACCGACGGCGCCGACGAACTGCACCTGCGCTCCGGCGCGCGCCGCTGCAACCGCCTGATTGGCGCCCTTGCCGCCGGGCGTCGAGCGCGACGATGTGGCCAATGCGGTCTCACCCGGGTGCGGCAACCTATCGACATCGAAACCGATATCCATATTCACGCTGCCCACTACGCACACCCGAGTCATTCCGCCGACGTTATGGAGTCCTGCTCGTATTCACAAACGACGTGTTGATAACGGTTTTCGGCAAATCCGATTTCACTACACCATTCGCGTTACGCTGCTGCGTGATCTGGGCTTTTCCGGCCCCGTCAACGAAAGGAAAGCCGATTGACGGTGCAGAGCTCAATTGATCCGGAACCGGTCCAAACGGCACCGGCCGCAAAAGCCAGGCTGCGTCGCCCGCTTGCCCGGTTGAGCCTGCAATCCAAAATCATGGTGCTGCTGGTGGTGTCCAGCCTTGCGTCGCTGGCGGTCATCTGCACTGTCGAGTACTTCGACGGCCGTAGCAAGCTACTTCCCGTCGCGGCCGAGCGAATGACGCAGCTCCGTGAGGCGCAGAAGCGGGCGATTGAGATGTTTTTCGGCGATCTCGCCAACTCGCTCGCGGTGTACAGTCGCGGCACCACCGCAGACGAGGCGGTCCAGGCTTTCAGCGCAGGATTCGACCAATTGGGCGAAGCACCAACTGATCCCGGCCAACAACAAGCGCTGGAGACGTACTACACCGACAAGCTGATCAAACCCGTCCAGCAGGCGACCGGCATGAATCTCGACCTCGGTGCGCTGATGCCAAGCAACAATGCGCAGAAATACCTCCAGGTTCACTACACGCTTCGGTCGCACGAATCGAATGCTCCCGAAGACCCGGGCGACGGCAGCGCATGGTCCGCCGCGAATGTCCGGTTCAACAAGTACTTTCGCGAGATTGCGACCCGCTTCGAATATCGAGACGCCATGCTGCTGGACACCCGGGGCAACCTGGTCTACAGCGTGAACAAAGGCCCCGCTTTGGGCACCAACATCCTGACCGGCCCCTTTCGCGAGTCCAATTTGCGCGGTGCTTACGAAAAGGCGATGGACGCCGACTCGGTCGACTTCGTCTGGATCACCGATTTCCAGCCGTTCCAGGCCGCCGGCGGAATGCCCATCGCGTGGTTGGTGTCGCCGATCAACTCGGGAGGCAAGACGAACGGTGTGCTCGCGCTGCCGCTGCCGATCTCGAAAATCAACCGGATCATGACCGCCGACCAGCACTGGAAAGCCGCCGGTATGGGGGAGACGGCGGAGACATATCTGGCGGGACCGGATGGGTTGATGCGTTCTGACTCGCGACTCTTCCTGCAAGACCCCGAAAAATACGAACACGACGCGGTGGCGGCCGGCACGCCGCCCGACGTTGTCGCCAAGGCGATCCGCTGGCACGGCACGACGTTGGTGCAGCCGGTCGACACCGCAGCTTTCCACGCCGCGCAACGCGGGCAGACCGGAACGGTCGTCGACCACGGCTACCTCGGAGACCGCGAACTCGCGGCGTACGCCCCGGTCTCGATCCCCAATTCGGACTTGCGGTGGTCGATCTTGGCAACCAGGGCCAGCTCCGAAGCCAATTCCCGCATAGAGGCTTTCACCCGGACGCTGATCGTGACCACCGCGGCGATGGTGTTCGTGATATGCGTGCTCGCGATGCTGATCGCCCAGGTCTTCGTCGGGCCCATCCGGCGGCTGCGGGCCGGCGCGGAGGAGATCAGCGCCGGCAACTACGACGTCGCGATTCCGGTGACGACTCGAGACGAGATCGGCGATCTCACCAGCGCTTTCAACGAGATGAGTCGAAATCTCAAGATCAAGGAAGGCCTGCTGACCGAACAACGCAACGAAAACGATCGGCTGCTGCTGTCGCTGATGCCGGAACCGGTCGTGCGGCGTTATCGCGAAGGCGAGCAGACCATCGCGCAAGAACACCAGGACGTCACGGTGATATTCGCCGACATCATCGGCCTCGACGAGATCTCCAGCACAGTGTCGGGTGACGAGTTGGTCGGCATCGTCGACGAGTTGATGCGCGAACTCGATTCGGCAGCGGAAGCCTGTGGCGTCGAGCCGATTCGGACCGTGCACAACGGCTATCTCGCCAGCTGCGGACTGAACGTCCCGCGCCTGGACAGCGTGCCCCGCACCATCGACTTCGCCGTCGAGATGCAACGCATCATCGAGCGGTTCAACACCGGAACGGGCCGCCACCTGGGCTTGCGGGCCGGAGTCAACACCGGCAACGTGACCAGTGGCCTGGTCGGCAGATCCAGCGTCATCTACGACATGTGGGGGACCGCGGTGAACCTCGCACATCGGATGCGTAGCAGCACAGCGGAGTCCGGCGTCTACGTCACATCCGAGGTGTACGAGGTGATGCGTGACATCCGGCAGTTCACGCCGGCGGGCAGCATCAGCGTCGACGGCGCAGACCAGCCGATCTGGCGATTGGCTGACCGCACATGAACCCCATCGATCCGTTGTGGTTGTACTGGGCCGGCGGGCTGGCCTTCGGGCTTCCCTTCGTCCTGATCGGTCTCACCGAATGGCACCACCACCTCGCCCGCCGGCGAAGCGCGTTGACCAAGCCGGTCGGTCTGCTGCGCAACTATCTGGTGCCGCTGGCCGCGCTGCTGGTGTTGTTGGTCAAGGTGGCGCAAGTGCCGGCCGGGAACACCTCGGTGCGGGAACTGGCAACCGTGTTCGGTTTCGTGGTGCTGGTTCTGCTGCTTTCGGGGCTCAACGCGACGGTCTTCGAAGGGGCGCCCGAAGGCTCGTGGCGCCAGCGTGTGCCGACGATATTCCGCGACGTGACAAGGTTTTTGCTGATTGCGGTTGGCCTTGCGCTCATCTTCTCCTACGTCTGGGGTGTCCGGGTCGGCGGTCTGTTCACCGCGCTCGGTGTGACGTCGGTGGTCATCGGCCTGATGCTGCAGAACTCCGTCGGCCAGATCGTGTCGGGGTTGTTCATGCTGTTCGAGCAGCCGTTCCGGATCGGAGACTGGCTAGAAACCCCGGCCGCGCGCGGCCGCATCGTGGAAGCGAACTGGCGTGCGGTCCACATTCAAACCAGTCACGGTTTGCAGATCACGCCGAACTCGGTGCTGGCTGCCACGTCGTTCACCAACCTCAGCCGCCCGCCGCACGCGCACAAACTGTCCATCACCACGACGTTTTCGATCTGCGACTCACCCGACCGGGTTCGCCGCCTGCTGGTGCGGGTAGCGGGCGCGCTGCCGCAGCGCAAAATCGACGTCGCGCCGTCGGCGACTGCGGCGGGCAGCGGCGAATACGGGGTCAGCATCGCGCTGAAGTCACCGGCCGATGATGGCGCCGCGCAAGCGACGTTCCTGCGATGGATCTGGTACGCGGCGCGGCGCGAGGGCCTGCACCTCGACGGCGCCGACGACGACTTCACCACGCCTGCGCGGGTGCAGAAGGCGATGCGATCCGTGGTGGCGCCGGCCCTGCGATTGAGCAACACCGACCAACAGTTACTCATCCCGCACGCGAGAGTGGTTCGTTACGGTGCCGACGAGATCGTGCAGTACGCCGGCGAAGTGCCAACGGCCATGACGTTTTTGGTCAAGGGCAGCATCCGCCTGACCACGACCAGCGACGACGGTTCGGTGGTTCCGCTCAGCGTGTTGGACGAAGGCTCGTTCCTGGGGCTGAGCACGCTCACCCGCCAGCCGAGCTTCTCTGGCGCATACGCGTTAGAAGAGGTGACGGCGCTGGAGATCGATCGCGAGCACATCGAAGATCTCGTGCTGCGAACCCCGATGCTGCTCCAGGAGTTGGGCCGCGTTATCGAGGACCGGCGTAAGGACGTCCGCAGCCTCGGGTTGTGAGTGCGGCCCGGTCGAAATGGTCTGGGGTTAGAAGAGGTTGGATACCAGTTCGCCGAGACCGCTGGGAACGAAGAACCAGCCGTCGGCTATGTGTGCGGCGAGATCCATGCTGGTAGGAACGGAGAAGTCGCCCCACGGCGTCACCAAGGTCTCGGAGATCACATTTGCTCCGGTCGACGAGACGACGTCGGAATAAATGGTCTCGATTCCGGCCGGGTGGAAGACAATGTCGAACTCGGAGCCGACGGGGGGCAGCTCACCTGCGGCGGTGCCTGCGGTGCCCGAGTCGGCCGTGACCAGAATCGCCTCGCTGGAGTTTCCTAAATTGCCGAAAAGGCCTGTCGTGCTGGCGACGTCGCTGTCGAAAGTGCCGATCGTGTGACCGGAAGCGTCCTCGAGCGCGAATTCCTGGTACCCGTGGAAGCTCGAGTCCACGGGCGGTACGCCGTTGACTCCGACGATGATCTCGTTGCCCACCGGAACGATGCTCTCGCCATTAGGCAGCGTGAACGAACTGACGTCCATCGCTGACGTCGCGTCGTAGGGGAGGGGAATGTTGAAATCCCCGAACGGGGTCACCAACGTGTCGGAGATGACGTTGCCCGAGTCCGTCGGCGTCACCTCGTAGATGTTGTAGATCTTGGGGTCGGCGAAGTAGAAGACGTTCATCAGGGTGCCGACCACCGGTGTGTCCCCGGCGGCGGTCCCTACCGTGCCCGAGATGTCTTGTGTGACATAGATTTCCTCGGTGAGGTTGAGCACGAAGTCCGAGGTGTTGGTCACCAGGCCCTGAAACGAGCCGAGCGCTTGGTCGCTGGCCGCGTCGTAGACGTTGAAGAGCTGATTTCCCTCGATGGCGATGTCGGCGGGCGGCAATCCCGTCACCGAGGTGATGTTTTCGTCGACACCTGTGGCGGGAGCCCAGTTGTAGCCGTCGGTGAACTGCACTGGTGTGGTGTCGGCCGACAAAATGCCGTAACCCAGAGCCGCGTCGAAATAGCCTGGCGAGGAAAAGGTGTGAAACGGAGTGATCAGCTCTTTGGTGATCACGTCACCGTCGGTCGAAGCGAGGTCCGAGTAAATCGTCTCGTAGCCATGGCCGAAGTCGGCGATGTTGATCACCGATCCGACTGGCGGAACATCCCCGGAGGCGGTGCCCGTGGTGCCGGTCAGGTCGTTGGTGACGAGCAGTAGCTGATTGCCGGCGCCGTACAACGACGAATTGATGCTTTCGTCAGCGTCAAACGTCCCGACCACCTGATTCGTTGTCTTGTCGAACAGCTCGAATACCTGCTGCCCCTGGAAGCTGTTCGCGACCGCGGGAGGGGTAATCGGAGAGCCGAAGAATCCAGTGACCACTTCTGTCGAATTCGGATCCGGAAGGATCTCGTAGCTGTCGGCCACAGCGACGGCAGAGGGCAGTATGGCGGCGCTCAGCACCCCACCGGCGGCTGCGGCCAAGCAACGGTCGATACGACGTCGGACCAATCGAGTCTCGCTTCGGATTGTTATCGCTGACCAGCCAGCGCTTGCGTGGGTGCGCGTATCTTAACCGCGATAGGGGGGCGGGCGTCGTCCAATACGTCATGCTGCATAGGGCCGTCTCCACCAGGCAGTAGGAAACTCGCTACCCTTGGTCAATGAGTGTGCATGCCTTCTCTGCACCCGACGTGCGCCAGCAGGTGCACGACGCGGCGCGCCGGGCCCGGGTCGCCGCCCGCGTGCTGGCCGCACTGCCGACCGTCACCAAAGACCAGGCGCTGGTCGTCGCGGCGGACGCGATAGTGGCCAACAACGACCGGATCCTGGCCGCCAACGCCGAAGACCTCAAGGCGGCAAGAGCCGCCGACACACCGACCGCCATGCTCGACCGGCTCGCGCTGGACGCCAAGCGCGTCGAAGGCATCGCCGCCGGCCTGCGTCAGGTCGCGGGGCTACCCGACCCGGTCGGGGAGGTGCTGCGCGGCTACACACTGCCCAACGGGCTGGCGCTGCGCCAGCAGCGCGTCCCGCTCGGCGTCGTGGGGATTGTCTACGAGGGCCGGCCGAACGTCACCGTCGACGCCTTCGGTCTGGCGCTGAAGTCCGGCAACGCCGCCCTGTTGCGGGGTAGCGCGTCGGCGGCGAAATCCAACGACGCACTCGTCTCGGTGTTGCGCGACGCGCTGGTCGGCGAAGACCTGCCCGCCGATGCCGTGCAATTGCTCTCGGCGGTGGACCGCTCCTCGGTCACCCATCTGATCCAGGCCCGCGGTCTGGTCGACGTGGTGATCCCCCGTGGGGGAGCAGGTCTGATCGAAGCCGTGGTCCGCGACTCGTATGTGCCGACCATCGAGACGGGGGTGGGCAACTGCCACGTCTACGTGCACAGCGCCGCCGACCTGGACATGGCCGAACGAATCCTGTTGAACTCCAAGACCCGTCGCCCGAGCGTGTGCAACGCTGCCGAGACGCTGCTGGTCGACGCGGCTATCGCCGACGAGGCTCTGCCGCGGCTGATAGCTGCGCTGCAGGACGCTGGCGTCACCGTGCACCTGGACCCCGACGAAGCCGACTTGCGCCGCGAATACCTCTCGCTGGACATCGCGGTCGCGGTCGTCGACGGCGTCGACCAGGCGATCGCCCATATCAACGAATACGGCACCGGCCACACCGAGGCGATTGTGACCACCAATATGGCTGCTGCCCAACGGTTTACCGAAGCCGTCGATGCGGCCGCGGTGATGGTCAACGCGTCGACCTCGTTCACCGACGGCGAGCAGTTCGGTTTCGGCGCCGAGATCGGTATCTCCACCCAGAAGTTGCACGCCCGCGGACCGATGGGACTGTCCGAATTGACCTCAACCAAATGGATCGGTTGGGGAGACGGCCAGACCCGCCCGGCCTGACATTGCTGAGGAGAACGCAGAAGTGAGTGTGCCCGCGCGGCCTGCCCCGCTGTTCGCCGACATCGACGATGTCGCGCGGCGGTTGTCCGAAACGGGCTACCTGCCCGATACCGCCACCGCCACAGCGGTTTTCCTTGCCGATCGGCTCGGCAAGCCGCTGCTGGTGGAGGGCCCCGCGGGAGTCGGCAAGACCGAGCTGGCCCGCGCCGTCGCGCAGGCCACCGGTTCCGGACTGGTCCGCTTGCAGTGCTACGAGGGCGTCGACGAGGCCCGCGCGCTCTACGAGTGGAACCACGCCAAGCAGATACTCCGCATTCAGTCCGGCAACGCTGCCGGACAGGGCGAATGGGACCAGACCAAGCTCGACGTGTTCAGCGAGGAATTTCTGCTGTCCCGGCCGCTGCTGACGGCCATCCGGCGCACCGACCCGACGGTTCTGCTGATCGACGAGACCGATAAGGCCGACATCGAAATCGAGGGGCTGCTGCTTGAAGTCTTGTCCGACTTCGCGGTCACGGTCCCGGAGTTGGGCACCATCACCGCGGAGCGAACGCCGTTCGTGGTGTTGACTTCCAACGCCACCCGCGAGCTGTCCGAAGCGCTCAAACGCCGTTGTCTGTTCTTGCACATCGACTTTCCCAGCCCCGAGTTGGAACGCCGGATTCTGTTGTCCCGTGTTCCTGAGCTGCCCGCCCACATCGCCGAGGAGCTGGTACGCATCATCGGCGTGCTGCGCGGGATGCAACTCAAGAAGTTGCCGTCGGTTGCCGAGACCATCGACTGGGGACGCACGGTGCTGGCACTCGGTATGGACACCATCGACGACGCGACGATCGCGGCCACGCTGGGCGTGGTGCTCAAGCATCAGTCCGATCAGCAGCGCGCAACCGGCGAACTCCGGCTGAACTGAGGTGTAGCTGATGGCCGTTCGCCGAGTTCGCCCCAGCCAGCCGTTGGCTCCGCACGGTCTGCCCGGCCACCTGGTCGGCTTCGTGGAAGCGCTTCGCGGGCAAGGTATCTCAGTCGGCCCGTCGGAGACGGTGGACGCCGGCCGGGTGATGGGCGTACTCGGCCTCGGCGATCGGGAAATCCTGCGCGAAGGCCTGGCGTGCGCGGTGCTGCGCCGACCCGAGCACCGCGAAACCTATGACGCGATGTTCGACCTGTGGTGGCCCGCCGCGCTCGGCGCACGTGCGGTGGTGACCGAGGAGGCAGCGGCCGACCCGGACGTCCAGTTGCCACCCGACGACGTCGAGGCGATGCGCCAGATGCTGCTGGATCTGCTCACCGACAACCCCGATCTCGCCGACATGGACGAACGCCTGGTGGCGATGATCGCCCAGATCGTCGACGCGTACGGCAAGTACAACTCGAGCCGCGGGCCGTCGTACTCGTCGTATCAAGCACTCAAGTCGATGGCGCTCGACGAGTTGGAGGGCAAGCTGCTGGCCGGCCTGCTCGCTCCCTACGGTGACGAGCCGTCGCCGACCCAAGAGCAGATCGCGAAAGCCCTTGCCGCACAGCGAATCAACCAGCTGCGCAAAATGGTCGATGCCGAGACTAAGCGGCGCACTGCCGAGCAACTCGGCCGTGACCATGTCCAGATGTACGGCATTCCACAGCTTTCCGAGAATGTCGAGTTCCTGCGGGCATCCGGCGATCAGCTGCGCTCGATGCGCCGGGTGGTGCAGCCGTTGGCCCGCACGCTGGCGACCCGGCTGGCCGCCCGGCGGCGCCGGGCCCGCGCCGGGGCGATTGATCTTCGCAAGACGCTGCGCAAATCGATGTCGACTGGCGGGGTGCCGATTGACTTGGTGTTGCGCAAACCGCGTCCGGCTCGCCCTGAACTGGTGGTGTTGTGCGACGTGTCCGGGTCCGTCGCCGGTTTCAGCCACTTCACGCTGCTGCTGGTGCATGCCCTGCGCCAGCAGTTCTCCCGCGTCCGGGTCTTCGCGTTCATCGACACCAGCGACGAGGTCACCCACATGTTCGGCCCGGACGCCGACCTCGCGGTGGCGATCCAGCGGATCACCCGGGAAGCCGGCGTCTACACCCGTGACGGCCACAGCGACTATGGCAACGCGTTCGTCTCGTTCATCCAGGCGCATCCGAACGTCCTGTCGCCGCGCAGCTCGCTGCTGGTGCTTGGTGACGGCCGGACCAATTACCGCGATCCGGCTACCGACGTGCTGGCCCACATGGTGACCGCCAGTAGGCACGCGCACTGGCTCAACCCCGAGCCCAAGCATCTCTGGGGCAGCGGCGACTCCGCAGTACCGCGTTACCAAGAGGTCATCACCATGCACGAGTGCCGGTCGGCCAAGCAGCTCGCGGCTGTGATCGACCAGTTGCTGCCGGTCTGACTCGCACCATCTGCCGCGAGGCTGGTGTGATCGATGTGGCTGATGTGAGGTGGGCTGCCACCAGATCGCTCAAGTAAGCTGGCAAACCGTGCGAAAACGGCGGCTGGGCGTGATGGGCGGGACATTCGATCCCATCCACAACGGTCACCTGGTCGCCGCGAGTGAAGTGGCCTCGTTGTTCGACCTCGACGAGGTCGTTTTCGTGCCGAGCGGCCAGCCGTGGCAGAAAAAGCGTGCGGTCACCGCCGGTGAGGACCGGTACCTGATGACGGTGATCGCCACCGCCGCAAACCCGCGCTTTTCGGTGAGCCGGGTCGACATCGATCGAGGTGGGCACACCTACACCAAGGACACGCTGCGAGAACTGCAGGCCCTCAACCCGGACTCTGAGCTGTACTTCATCACCGGCGCCGACGCGCTGGCCTCGATCCTGTCCTGGCAGGACCTGGAGGAGCTGTTTGCGCTGGCGAAATTCGTCGGGGTGAGTCGGCCCGGTTATGAGCTGGGCCGCGAACATCTCGGCGACGTGCTCGACGGGTTGCCCGAGGACGCGCTGACCCTCGTCGAAATCCCGGCGTTGGCGATCTCGTCGACCGACTGCCGGCTGCGCGCCGAAGAAAGCCGTCCGCTGTGGTACCTGGTGCCGGACGGCGTCGTGCAATACGTCTCCAAGCGTGAGCTCTACCGCAAGCCTCGGAGCGAGGCATGACCGCCGCCCCCGAGGCGATCGAGATGGCAGGAGTTGCCGCGCGGGCGGCCGCCTCGAAGCTGGCCGACGACGTCGTGGTCATCGACGTCTCCGAGCAACTGGTCATCACCGACTGCTTCGTGATCGCCTCCGCGTCCAACGAACGGCAAGTCAACGCCATCGTCGACGAGGTCGAAGAAAAGATGCGCGAAGCAGGCCACAAGCCCGCACGCCGCGAGGGCACCCGCGAAGGCCGGTGGACCCTGCTTGATTACGTCGACATCGTGGTGCATATCCAGCACCAAGACGAACGTGACTTCTATGCGCTCGACCGGCTGTGGCGGGACTGCCCGCTGGTAACCGTGGACATGTCATGACAATCCGGCGGCTGGTCATGATGCGGCACGGCCAGACCGAACATAACCTCGGCAGCCGGATGCAGGGTCAGCTCGACACCGCACTGACCGAACTGGGCCGTGCCCAGGCCGTCGCCGCGGCTGCGGCGCTGGCCAAACACCAGCCGTTGCTCATCGTGTCCTCCGATCTGCGCCGCGCCTACGACACCGCGGTCGCGCTGGGGGAGCGCACCGGCTTGCCGGTGGGCGTCGACGAGCGCCTGCGGGAAACGCACCTCGGCGACTGGCAGGGCATGACGCACAACGAGATCGATGCGCTGGCTCCAGGCGCGCGGCTCGCGTGGCGTGAGGATGCCACCTGGGCGCCGCACGGCGGAGAGAACAGGGTTGACGTCGCCGCACGCAGCGTGCCGCTGATCGCCGAGCTGGTGGCCCGGGCGCCCGAATGGGGTGCCGTCGATGAACCGGCGCGGCCGGTGGTGCTGGTCGCCCACGGTGGCCTGATCGCCGCGTTGACCGCGGCGTTGCTCGCACTGCCGATTGACAACTGGCCCGCGCTGGGCGGAATGGGCAACGCCAGTTGGACACAACTGTCCGGGCATTCCACCGGCCTGCCCTCCGGCGCAACCGATTTCGCCGCCATCCGCTGGCGGCTCGACGTGTGGAACGCTTCGGCGCAGGTAGCGGGCGATGTCCTCTGAGCGCCGGCCGGCCCTGCTGGTTTTCGCCGACTCGCTCGCCTACTACGGGCCAACCGGCGGCCTGCCTGCAGACGATCCGCGAATATGGCCTAATCTCGTTGCCGCCCAATTAAATTGGGATCTCGAATTGATCGGCCGCATCGGCTGGACGTGTCGTGACATCTGGTGGGCAGCCACTCAAGACCCCCGCGCATGGGCGGCGCTACCGCGGGCCGGTGCGGTGGTCTTCGCGACCTGCGGCATGGATTCGCTCCCGTCGCCGCTACCGACCGCGCTGCGAGAGCTCATCCGTTATGTGCGTCCACCGTGGCTGCGGCGGTGGGTGCGCGAGGGCTACGGCTGGGTACAGCCGCGATTCTCGCCGGTGGCGAGAGCTGCTCTGCCGCCGCACCTTTCCGCGGAGTACCTCGAGCTGACACGCGGGGCAATCGATTTCAACCGGCCCGGTATTCCGATCGTCGCCTCCTTGCCGTCGGTGCATATCGCCGAGACGTACGGCAAGGCCCACCGTGGCCGGCCCGGCACGGTTGCGGCGATCACCGAATGGGCCGATCAGCATGAAGTTCCGCTGGTCGACCTGAAGGCCGCTGTCGGCGAAGAAGTCCTGAGCGGGCGCGGCAACCCCGATGGAATCCACTGGAACTTCGAAGCCCACCACGCTGTGGCGGAACTGATGCTCAAGGCGCTGGCTCAGACCGGCGTGGTTACTGATAAGCCACGCGGCTAGCGCCATGCCCGTCGTCGTCGTCACCGATTCGGGGGCCCGCCTTCCCGACGAACTGCGCCGCCAGTGGGGGATACGCCAGGTCCCGCTGCACGTTCTGCTCGACGACGCCGATCTGCGCGACGGGGTGGACGAGATCCCGCACGACATCCACGATTACGGACACGCGACCACCGCCGCCGCGACGCCGGCTGAGTTGGCCGATGTGTACCGCTGTGCGCTGGCGGACAGTGGCGGCGACGGGGTCGTGGCGGTGCACCTGTCGGCGGCGCTGTCCGGAACTGTGGCCGCCGCCCAGGCAACTGCGGCCGAAATTGGTTCAGCGGTAAGGGTTCTCGACTCGAAATCGGCGGCTATGAACACGGGTTTCGTCGCACTGGCTGCCGCGCGAGCCGCTGCCGACGGTGCCGACCTGGACACCGTCGCGGATGCCGCCGCCGCGGCGGTGAGCCGCAATCACGGGTTCATCGTCGTACACCAACTGGACAATCTGCGACGCAGCGGACGCATCGGTGGGGCCGGCGCCTGGCTGGGCACCAAGCTGTCGCTGAAGCCGCTGTTGCGCATGGACGACGGAAAACTCGTTCTGGCGCAACGGGTACGCACCGCCGGCAAGGCGACCGCGACCATGATCGACCGGGTGTGCGAGGTCGTCGGCGGCCGGCCGGCGTCGATCGCGGTGCACCACGTCGCCAATCCCGACGGTGCACGGGAGGTGGTGACTGCGCTCGGTGAGCGGTTGCCCGGTTGTGAGACGCCGATGGTGACCGAGTTGGGCCCGGTGCTCGCGCTGCACGTCGGGGCGGGCGCGCTCGGGGTGTGCGTGGAAGTGGCCGACGACATGGACCCGCCGGCCACAGCGTGACGCCGGTCAGGGCGCCTTCGCGACGCGCCAATTCTGCGAGGAATCTGTAGGGTTGCTCAAACATTGCCGAGAGTCGCAAGAGGGAGGCGGTCGGTGGTGAGACAACCAACACGAGCGCCGGACTCGATTGCGATCACCGCTGGCGGTAGCATTCGACGCTCAGCCTTCGTGAGGCGTTACCTGAGACGCGAACCGACGCGTTTGGATTCCTAAACATGCCGGACATTCACCTGGAAGACGGACTCGGATACTTGGCCGGACGAGATGCGAACGGATGCATGCTGAGCGATGGTGAAATTCGGAAACTGAACCGTGACCTTCGAATACTCATAGCCAGCAACGGCACCCTCACTCGAATTCTCGGCATCGTCGCCGACGATGAGATCGTCCTGCAGATCGTGGAGCAACAGATTTATGAAGCGCTACCGACAAAACCCGGCTCGGAGCAAATACCGGACGGTCGCCTTCTCCAGCGTCGGATCTTGCTGAAGGGCCGGAGCTCAGGGCACGCATTCGTCGCTGCGGAGTCTCTGATTGCTGTTGACTTGTTACCGCCCGCGATGACGGCGAGCCTGACCGAGACGGAGTGCCCTATTGGTGAGATTCTCGTAGCCAGTCGGCTAGAAACGTTCAAGGAAGCAGCTGAGGTCTGGATAGGGCAGCCACCTGGTTGGCTCCCGCGTCGGGAGTGCGCAATCGCGGAAGCGGAAACCGTCGGCCGTCGCTATCGTGTTCTTTCGGGAGAGCGGCCGGTGATGATTATCACCGAATATTTTCTGCGGAATGTGTTCCGGAATGCTTCGTAATACGAACCCGGTGGTAGCCAAGATTCGTGCGACGTCGATACAAAGAATTGGACATCGATTTGCATCTGCCGCGCGCATCCCGAGAAGTCGTTCGTGCCGACAACGCGGGTTCGCGCATATCGCAGCAGCCAGAGGAGCGTTTTCGGGGGCGGACTAGGAAGGCGGTCCAGTGATGCGGAATGGGAATCTCGCCGCGCTGTTGGCTGAACGGGCGTCGGAAGCAGGTTGGAACGACAAGCCCGCCTACTATGCACCGCACGTTGTCACACACGGCCAGGTCCATGACGCCGCTGCTCGCCTCGGGGAAGTGCTGAAAAGTCGCGGAATCTCCCGAGAAGACCGCGTGCTGTTGTGTCTTCCGGACTCGCCGGAACTCGTGGAGCTGCTGCTCGCCTGTCTGGCTCGGGGAATTCTGGCGTTTCTCGCAAACCCCGACTTACACCTGGAAGACCACCAATTTCAGGAGCGCGACGCGGAGCCGGCGCTTGTCGTCACGTCTGGCGCGCTGCGCGCTCGATTCCAGCGATCTCCCGTTGTCGAAGCCGGCGAACTCTTGGCCGCGGCAGGCGACGTCGACCCGGGAGACTACGAGCCGGTGGGTAGCGACGCCTTTGCGTACGCCACGTACACATCCGGGACAACGGGTCCGCCCAAAGCCGCGATTCATCGGCACGGCGATGTGTCGGCCTTCATCGAGGCTATGGCTCATAAAGCGCTGCAGCTGACACCCGGCGACACCGGACTGAGCAGCGCACGCATGCATTTCGCCTATGGTCTGGGCAATTCGGTGTGGTTTCCACTGGCGACAGGCGGGTCGTCGGTCGTCACTTCATTACCGGTCAGCGCGGATCTGGCCGCCGAGCTGTGCAAGCGATTCGCCCCGTCGGTGCTCTATGGTGTTCCGACTTTCTTCGCCCGAGTTGTGGAGACCTGCTCTCCCGATTCGTTTGGTTCTCTCCGGTGTGTGGTGTCAGCGGGCGAGGCTCTCGGTCTCGGGCTTGCCGAGCGACTTCGGGAGTTCTTCGGCGGCAGTCCCATTCTTGACGGGATCGGCTCGACAGAGGTCGGGCAGACATTCGTATCGAACCGTGTCGACGAATGGCGCCCGGGGACCCTCGGAAAGGTTCTCGAGCCGTATGAGATTCGAGTGGTGGCGTCCGACGGCACCACCGCCGATCCGGGAGCCGAGGGTGACCTTTGGGTCCGCGGGCCGTCGATCGCCACGCGCTACTGGAACCGGCCTGTTGCCCTTGTGACGGATGGGGATTGGCTCAACACCCGGGATCGGGTCTGCGTCGACGGCGACGGATGGGTCACCTACTGTTGCCGCGCCGACGACATGGAAGTCGTCGGGGGCGTCAACTTCAATCCGGCCGAGGTCGAGCGACTAATCATCGAGGACGACTCCGTCGCCGAAGCCGCGGTTGTCTCGGTAAGGGATGCTGCCGGCGCCTGGGAGTTGCAGGCTTTTCTCGTCCCGGCGAGCGGCCGAGCCGTCGAGCAGTCAGTGCTCCACAACATCCACCGCCGATTGCTCACCCAGCTGTCTGCGTTCAAAGTGCCGCACAGGTTTGCTTCCGTCGAACGACTTCCCCGGACGTCGAGCGGAAAGTTGCGGCGAACCGCGCTTCGCGCGGAGAGCCCGGCCAAACCAATCTGGGACCTGCCGGTGACCGTGCCTCGGTCGGACGCTGAGGCAGTACCTGACGCCGCGCCGTCGTCGAACATCCCGGGCGGTGTGACGCTCAACGAGCGGTTGGCCGTCTTGCAGGAAGAACGTCGCCGACTGGTGGTCGAGGCGGTGAGTGCAGAGACTGCGAAGATATTGGGCCGTCCTGGGTTGGTAGATCCGGATCTGACCTTTGCGGAGCTTGGATTCGACTCGCAGATGACGGTTGCTCTTCGTAACCGATTGGCGGCGGGGACAGGTCTGCGGCTGCCCGACACACTCGGATGGGACTACGGCTCGGTTACCGGCCTGGCTCAGTATCTGGAGGCTGAACTCTCCGGATCGGCCAGGCAGGTGGCGCTGCCGTCGCCGGTGAAGGCCGAAGAACCGGTGGTCGTGGTGGGGATGGGTTGCCGCTTTCCCGGTGGAGTCGATTCCGCACGCGGGCTCTGGGAGGTCGTGCAGGGGGGCCGGGATGTGGTGTCGGATTTTCCGACCGACCGGGGTTGGGACGTCGAGGGTTTGTTCGACCCCGATCCAGACGTGGTGGGCAAGACCTACACGCGGCGGGGCGGGTTCATGGCGGACGTCGCCGGTTTCGACGCGGGCTTTTTCGGGATCGCTTCCGGCGAGGCCTTGGATATGGATCCGGAGCAGCGATTGCTGCTGGAGTGCTCCTGGGAGGCACTGGAACACGCCGGCATTGACCCGATGTCGTTGCGGGGCTCAGCGACGGGAGTGTTCAGCGGGATCTTCGGGCAGAGCTACGGATGTGCGGCCAAAGATGCGCTGGAGGGGTACCGGCTGACCGGCACGGCGTCGAGCGTGGCCTCGGGGCGGGTGGCCTACGTGTTGGGGCTCGAAGGCCCGGCGGTGTCGGTGGATACGGCGTGTTCGTCGTCGTTGGTGGCCATGCACTGGGCGGTGCAGTCGTTGCGGTCCGGTGAGTGTGACTTGGCGCTGGCCGGTGGCGCGACGGTGATCTCCTCGCCGGCGGTCTTCATCGGGTTCAGCCGGCAACGGGGACTGGCCGCCGACGGGCGCTGCAAGTCGTTCGCCGGCGCGGCCGACGGGACAGGGTGGGGCGAGGGCGTCGGGGTCGTGGTGCTCGAGCGGTTGTCGGATGCGCGACGGCTGGGACATTCGGTGCTGGCGGTCGTGCGCGGTAGCGCGGTCAATCAGGACGGCGCCTCAAACGGTTTGACCGCACCCAATGGGCCGTCCCAGCAGCGGGTGGTTCGGGCGGCTTTGGCCAGCGCGGGGTTGACCGCCGCCGATGTCGACGTGGTGGAGGCCCACGGAACAGGCACCACATTGGGTGATCCCATCGAGGCGCAGGCGCTGTTGGCCACCTACGGGCGCGACCGTCCTGCCGGGAGGCCGCTCTGGTTGGGCTCGATCAAATCGAACATGGGTCACACTCAGGCCGCAGCCGGGGTGGCCGGGGTGATCAAGATGGTGCAGGCCATGCGCCACGGGGTGATGCCGGCGACGCTGCACGTCGATGTTCCTTCCCCGTATGTCGATTGGTCGAGTGGGGCGGTGTCGGTGCTGTCCGAGGCTCGCGACTGGCCGGCTGACGGGCATCCACGCCGCGCGGGCGTGTCCTCGTTTGGGATCAGCGGCACCAACGCCCATGTGATCTTGGAGCAGGCCCCCGCTGATGCAACCGAAAGTGCCGGCGTCGGCACGGATTCCGCGCCCAGCGGGTTGTCGACGTTGCCATGGGTGGTTTCGGCTCGATCGGCTGAGGCATTGACCGCGCAGGCGAGCCGATTGCTGGCCCGGGTGGAAGCCGATCAGGAGTTGGACCCGGTCGACGTGGGCTGGTCGTTGTCGCAGAGGTCGGTGTTCGAGCATCGAGCGGTGGCGGTGGGCGCTGATCGCGGGCAGTTGATGGCGGGGCTGGCCGCGATCGCCGACGGTGAGCCGGGTGCTGGCGTGATGGTCGGCCGGGCGGCGCCGGTAGTCAAGACGGTGATGGTTTTTCCCGGGCAGGGCTCGCAGGCGATTGGGATGGGCCGCGAGTTATATGACCAATCACCGGTCTTCGCGCAGGCTTTCGATGCGGTGGCCGATGAGTTGGATCGGCATCTCCGACTGCCGCTGCGCCAGGTTGTCTGGGGCGATGACCAGGCTCTGCTCGACACCACCGAATTCGCCCAGCCGGCGTTGTTCGCGGTTGAGACGGCGCTGTTCACACTGCTGCGGAGTTGGGGTCTGGGCCCAGATTTCGTGATGGGTCATTCGGTGGGCGAGTTGTCGGCGGCATATGTGTCAGGGGTGTTGACGCTGGCGGACGCGGCGATGTTGGTCGCTGCGCGGGGCCGCCTGATGCAGGGCTTGCGAGCGGGCGGTGCCATGGTGTCGGTCGGTGCCGGTGAACACGTTGTCGCGCCCTTGCTGCGCGAAGGCGTGGCGATAGCGGCGGTCAACGCCCCCGAATCGGTGGTGATCTCCGGAGCGCAGCCCGCGGTGAGCTCGATTGCGCAGCATTTGGCTCAGCAGGGCAGACCGGTCCGGGCGTTGGCGGTCTCCCACGCGTTTCATTCGCCGTTGATGGAGCCGATGCTCAAGGAGTTCGAGCGGGTCGCTGGCTCGATAGAAGTGCGTGACCCGCAGATCGGGGTTGTGTCCAATGTGACGGCTGAGCTGGCCAGGGCCGGCTCCGGTTTCGGGTCGGCGCAGTACTGGGTGAATCATGTTCGCCGACCCGTGCGATTCGCCGACAGTGCGCGCCATCTGCAGAAATGCGGTGCCACCCATTTCATCGAGGTCGGTCCCGGTAGCGGCTTGACGGCTGCCATTGAACAGTCGTTGTCGCCGACTGAGGCCGTGGTGGTCTCGATGTTGCCCAAAGGCCGCCCAGAGCTGGCCTCGCTCATGGGTGCGGCCGGTCGATTGTTTGCCACGGGGTTGCCGGTTGACTGGCCCTCAGTCTTCGCCGGCGCGGGCGGACGACGGGTGGAATTACCCACGTACGCGTTCCAGGGGCGGCGGTTCTGGTCGACGCGGAACTCGTCCGGGCCCGCTGATGCAACCAGACTGGGCGTGGGGGCGACCGGGCACGCGTTGTTGGGTGCGGTGCTCGAGCGACCCGATTCGGGCGGGATCGTGTTGACCGGCCGGTTGTCGCTGGCAGCTCAGCCGTGGTTGGCCGATCATCAGGTCGGCGGGGTGGTGCTCTTTCCCGGTGCCGGTTTCGTGGAGTTGGTCATCCGGGCTGCCGACGAGGTCGGCTGCGGGATCATCGAAGAGTTGGTACTGGCCAGCCCGCTCGTGGTGCGCCCGGGCGCCGGCGTGCAGATTCAGGTGGTGGTCGGGCCCGCTGGTGACTCCGGCAGCCGCTCGGTGTCGGTGTATTCCCGGCTTGATCACGCCGAGGCAGAGTGGTTGCGGCATGCCGAAGGCACGCTCGGGGTAGCCGCCGCCGAGGCTTCGGTGGATGTGTCGGTGTGGCCGCCGGTCGGTGCGGAAAGCGTCGATATTTCGGACGGGTACGCGCGGCTGGCGGCGCGCGGATACGAGTACGGCCCGGCGTTTCAGGGTTTGGCGGCGGTATGGCGGCGCGGCCAGGAGCTCTTCGCGGAGGCCGCTATCCCGACCGAAGCCGGTGTTGCGGCCGAGGGGATGGGAATTCATCCAGCCCTGCTGGATGCGGTGTTGCACGCCGCCGGGCTCGCCGTGGACACAAACCAGACGATGTTGCCGTTCTGCTGGCGCGGGGTGTCGCTACATGCCGGCGGTACGGGCCGGGTGAGGGCCCGTTTCACCGCGCTCGGTGCGGATTCGATGTCCGTGGAGATGGTCGACGCCGCGGGATCGCCGGTGCTGACGGTGCGCTCGCTGGTGACCCGTCCGATGAGCGCCGAGCAGCTACAGACCGCGGTGACGACGGCTGCCGCCCGCAGCGACTGCGA
This sequence comes from Mycobacterium sp., assembly GCA_049589475.1. Lineage (GTDB taxonomy): Bacteria > Actinomycetota > Actinomycetes > Mycobacteriales > Mycobacteriaceae > Mycobacterium. Next base: position 3,511 of record JBAWAV010000769.1, on the reverse strand, counting down.
GCCGCTGGAGGTGGTGTGGTCCCCGATACCACCGAAGCCCGACAAAGCTAACGGGTCAGAGCAGCTCGCGGCGGTCTCGTGGGAGGAATTCCGGGCCGGCGACGCCGGCGGTGAGAGACCCGACGGCGAGCTTGTGGTCGTGTGGCACTGCCGGTTTGCGGGCGACGATGTGGTGGGGTCGGTGTACGCCGCCACCCACGCCGCCCTGCAGGTACTGCAGCACTGGCTGGCCGGCGATCGCGCGGGCACTTTGGTGGTGTTGACCCGCGGCGCAGTCGCGTTGCCCGGTGAGGACGTCAGCGATCTGGCCGCCGCGGCCGTGTGGGGTCTGGTGCGTACGGCTCAGGCCGAGAATCCGGGTCGTGTCGTGCTGATCGACACTGACACCGAGGTCGACGCGACGCAGCTCGCCGCCATCGGCGAACCCCAACTGCTGGTGCGCGCCGGTGGTGTACGCGCCGCGCGGCTCGCCCCCGCCCCGCCGCTGCTGGCGTTGCCGAACGATGAGCCGGCGTGGCGGTTGGCGACCGGTGGTGGCGGGACGCTGGAGGATCTGGTGCTACAGCCCTGCCCGGAGGCGCAGGCGCCTCTGGAGGCGGGCCAGGTGCGGCTGGCGGTCAAGGCAGCCGGGGTCAATTTCCGGGATGTGGTGGCGGCGCTGGGGATGTACCCGGGCGGGGCCCCAGTGCTCGGTGCAGAAGGCGCCGGCGTGGTGGTCGAAATCGGTGCCGGGGTCGCCGGTCTGGCCGTCGGTGATGCGGTTATGGGGTTGATCGACGGGACCGGTCCGTTGGCGGTGGTGGACTGGCAACGGCTGGCCAAGGTGCCGCAGGGGTGGTCGCTTGCGCAGGCCGCGGGCGTGCCGGTGGCGTTTTTGACGGCCTTGTACGGGTTGGCGGATCTGGCCGGCATCAAGACGGGCGAGTCGGTGCTGATACATGCGGGCACCGGCGGGGTCGGCATGGCGGCAGTGCAGCTCGCTCGCCACTGGGGTGTCGAGATCTTCGTCACCGCGAGCCGTGGTAAGTGGGACACGTTGCGTGCCATGGGGTTTGATGACGACCATATCGGCGACTCGCGGACGCTGGATTTCGAGGCGAAGTTCCTGGCGGTTACCGGGGGCCGCGGAGTTGATGTCGTCCTCGACTCGCTGGCCGGTGAGTTCGTGGACGCCTCGTTGCGGTTACTGGTTCGCGGCGGGCGCTTCATCGAGATGGGCAAGACCGATATCCGCGACGCGCAGGCGGTCGCCGCCGGCTATCCCGGTGTGAGCTATCGGGCGTTCGACCTGTCCGAGGCCGGCCCGGCGCGCATGCACGAGATGCTCGACGAGTTGACGGAGCTGTTCGAGAGTCAGGTGCTGCAGCCTCTGCCGGTAAGCACCCGGGACGTGCGCTGCGCCGTGGAGGCCTACCGCTTCATCAGCCAGGCCCGTCATGTCGGCAAAGTCGTTCTGACCATGCCGGCAACGCGGGGTGATGAGCTTGCCGGCGGCACGATATTGATCACTGGTGGCACCGGGATGGCCGGCAGCGAGCTGGCCCGGCATGTGGTCGACGCACACGGGGTGCGTCATGTGGTGGTGGCCAGTCGACGGGGCGGACGCGCCGAGTCGACCGCCGAGCTGACCCTCGATCTGGCGCGGGCCGGAGCCCAGGTGCAAGTGCTGGCCTGCGATGTGGCGGATCGAGAGGCGCTGGCGGGATTGCTGGCCCAGCTGGCTCGGCGGTGGCCGCCGCTGCGTGGCGTGATTCATGCCGCCGGGGTGATCGACGACGCGGTGATCACCTCGTTGACACCGGATCGGGTGGACACGGTGCTAAGGGCCAAGGTGGACGCGGCATGGAACCTGCACGAGTTGACCCGCGATATGGGGTTGTCGATGTTTGTGCTGTGTTCTTCGATCGCCGGCACGGTGGGTTCGGCGGGGCAGGGTAACTACTCTGCGGCCAACGCGTTTTTGGACGGGCTGGCCGCCCATCGTCAGGCAGCGCGGCTGCCCGCGGTTTCGCTGGCGTGGGGACTGTGGGAGCGGTCCAGCGCCATGACCGCGCATTTGAGCGGTCGCGATCTGGCCCGGCTCAACCGCGACGGCATGGCCGCGATGAGTCCGACGCAGGCGCTGGAGTTGTTCGACGCCGCCTTGACGGTGGATCACCCTGTGCTCGTCACGGCCCGACTGGACCGCGCCGCACTGGACGCCCGGGCTCTGGAGGGCGACTTGCCGCCGTTGTTCAGCGGCTTGGCGCGCCGCACGCGGCGGCGGGCCGCCGACGACGTCGTCGGTGCCACCCAATCGCAGTCGGCGCTGGAACAACGTCTGCATGCGCTGGACGCCGACGATCGACACGGCCTGCTGGTCGAGATGGTGTGTTTGCAAGCGGGAGCCGTGATGGGCCACCCCGCCCCCGAGGAAATCGATCCCGACACCGCGTTCCAAGATCTGGGGTTCGACTCGCTGACCGCCGTGGAACTGCGCAACCGGGTCAAGACCGCAACGGGGCTGACCTTGTCGCCCACCCTGATCTTCGACCACCCCACCCCGACCGCAGTCGCCTTCTATGTGGGACGGCAGATCACCGAGAGCCGCGATGTCGCACCCGAGGATGCGGCCGCGGCTTCCTGAGCTCGGCGACTAACGCACCGGCACCGGCAGCGGGGCGGTGTTCTCGTCCTGAGCGGCCGGCTTGCGGACGGCGTAGTCGCCGCGAGGGTGGACGACCTGTGGCCACCAGAACCATCGACCGAGCAGCGTGGCCAGCGATGGCATGAACAGCGTCCGCACCACCAGGGTGTCGAGCAGCAGACCGATGCAGACCGTCGAGCCGAACTGCCCAAGCACCGTCAGGTCGCTACCCAGCATGGCCGCCATGGTGAAGGCGAACACCAGGCCCGCCGACGTCACCACCGCGCCGGTGCCGGCCATCGACCGGATGTATCCGGTCTTGAGGCCCGCATGAATTTCTTCTCTGAATCGCGACACCAGCAGCAGGTTATAGTCCGAGCCGACGGCCAGCAGGATGATGACCGACAGCGCCATCACGATCCAGTGGATGTGTATGCCAAACAAGTCCTGCCAGATCAGCACCGACAACCCGAACGACGCCGCGATCGAACTGCTCGCGGTCCCGACGATCACCAATGCCGCAACCACGCTGCGGGTGAGCAGCAGCATGATCATGAAGATCAGCGTCAGCGCCGACACCACGGCGATCATCAGGTCGTACTTCTCGCCGTCGGCCATGTCCCGGAAGGTCGCCGCGGTTCCGCCGAGGTACACCTTGGCGTCCGACAGCGAGGACTGCTTGAGTCCCTCCTGAGCGGCGGTTCGCTCGGCGGATACTCGGGCGATTCCCTCCGGCGTCATCGGGTCACCCTGGTGAGTGATGAAGAACCGCACCGATTTTCCGTCGGGGGAGAAGAACATCTTCACACCGCGAATGAATTCCGGGTTGGAGAAAGCCTCAGGCGGCAGGTAGAAGAAGTCGTCGTTCTGCGACTTGTCGAAGCT
>JBAWAV010000768.1:0-2135 GCA_049589475.1 Mycobacterium sp. | reverse complement strand
CCCGGGCGAGATCGCGATAGGACAGACCTGGTCGCCACGAGCCGAGATGGACCTCGTAGGTGCTCATCGGCTCGAAGACCGGATTGCGCTTGGCGCGCTCAGTCATCCAGGCGTCGTCGCTCCAGTGGTAGTCGCTCACGGTCACCCGCGACGCGGTGTGCGGGGGCACCTCGGTGCCGAACGCCATCGGATCGGCCCGGTCGGTGACCGAGCCGTCGGCGCCGTGCACCCGGAACTTATACAGGCCGTCGCTCGGGAAGCCCGGCCAGAACAACTCCCACACACCCGATGAGCCCAGCATCCGCAGCGGGGCATCGTTGCCGGTCCAGCCGTTGAACTCGCCGATCAGGCTCACGCCCTTGGCGTTCGGCGCCCACACCGCGAACGACACGCCTTCGACCTTACCGTCGGCGGTGGTGAACGAGCGTGGGTGTGCGCCAAGGACTTCCCACAGCCGCTCGTGACGACCTTCGTTGAACAGATGCAGGTCGACGTCGCCCAGCGTCGGCAGGAACCGGTAGGCGTCGGCCACCGCGTGCGGGTCGCCGTCGCCGTAGCGGACCTCGAGGCGGTAGTCGATCAGATCGACGAACGGCAGCGCCACGGCGAACACGCCGGAGTCGATGTGCTGCAGCGGGAATCGGTCGTCGCCGACCAGTGCGGCCACATCGGTGGCGTGCGGCCGGAAGGCCCGGATGACCGTGTGGTCGCCGTACTCGTGAGCACCCAGCACCCCGTGCGGATTGTGGTGCTCGCCGGTCAGCAGGCGAACCAGGTCGCCGGGCTCGGGCGCCAAATGTGCTTTGGCGAGTTGGTTGCTGGACTTCATCGCAACGTCACCTCCGGCTCAGCAGCGGGATTCGTGCTTCGGACGGGATGAGCGGCATGTTGATGATGTGGGCGACCGCCCTGCCAGGATCGATACGCACGAAGTTGGCTGCCCCCCAATGGTATTCCTCGCCGGTGATTTCGTCTCGCACCCAGAACCGCTCATGATGTTCCATACCCAGTGCGGCCATGTCCAACCACAACGTCGCATCTTCGGGCCCGAATGCGTTGAGCGTGACGACGACCAGCACGCAGTCGCCGGTGATCGGATCGAACTTGCTGTAGGCCATTAGCGCGTCGTTGTCGACGGTATGGAATGTGATGTTGCGCAACTGCTCGAGTGCGGGGTGCAGTCGACGAATGCTGTTCAACCGTGCGATGAATGGCTCCAACGATCGCCCGGCAGCCAGCGCGCCGGCGAAGTCGCGTGGGCGTAGTTCGTACTTCTCGGAGTCGAGGTACTCCTCGCTGCCTTCGGCGACGGCACGGCCCTCGAAGAGTTCGTAACCGGAGTACACCCCCCAGGTGGGGCTCATGGTCGCCGCCAGTACCGCACGGATCGCGAACATGCCCGGCCCGTTGTGCTGCAAGATGGCATGCAGGATGTCGGGGGTGTTGACGAACAGGTTGGGACGCCGGAAGTCGGCGATTTCTGGTATCTGCTCAGCGAATTCGGTGAGCTCCCACTTGGATGTGCGCCAGGTGAAGTAGGTGTAGGACTGGGTGAATCCCAGTTTGGCCAAACCGTACTGGCGAGCGGGCGGAGTGAACGCCTCGGACAGGAACAGCACATCCGGATCGACCGCTTTGACCTGAGAGATCAGCCAGGCCCAGAAGTTCGGCGGCTTGGTATGCGGGTTGTCGACGCGAAAGATCTTGACGCCGTGGTCCATCCAGTACCGCACCACGCGCAGCACCTCGTCGTACAGGCCGGCCGGGTCGTTGTCGAAGTTGATCGGGTAGATATCCTGGTATTTCTTCGGCGGGTTTTCCGCGTAAGCAATTGTGCCGTCGGGCAATTCGGTGAACCACTCGCGGTGCTGGGACGCCCACGGGTGATCAGGCGCGCACTGCAGGGCCAAGTCCAGCGCGACTTCCATCCCCAGGCTGTGCGTTGCGGCCACAAACTTGTCGAAGTCTTTGATCGTGCCGAGCAGCGGATGCACGGCGTCGTGGCCGCCTTCGTCGCTGCCGATCGCCCAGGGCGAACCGACGTCGCCCGGTACCGCGGTGGCGGTGTTGTTGCGGCCCTTGCGGTACACCTTGCCGATCGGGTGGATAGGCGGCAGGTACACGACGTCGAAGCC
>JBAWAV010000767.1:0-3176 GCA_049589475.1 Mycobacterium sp. | reverse complement strand
CAGGGTGTCGGGCTGTTTGTGCTCGGACTCGCGATGCTGGTTTCCGGGGTGGCTTTTAAGGCCACGATGATCGGAACGTTCCCGGTGCTGTCCGTGCTGGGCTTCGTGGTGATGTTCGGCGGTGTGGTGTTCGCCATCACCGGTCCGCGCCTCGCCGGCCGCGGAGAGCGCCCCGGACCCTCGACGGCCTCCCGTCAGCGCCGCAACAAGGGTGCCGGCGGATCGTTCACCAGTCGGATGGAAGACCGGTTCCGCCGCCGCTTCGAGGAATAGCCTCCGCGACGACAAAAGGGCAGCCGCCGGCTGCCCTTTTTTGTGCCTGCTGAACCCCGCGAGACGCGCCGCGGTCAGCCCCGCGCGACCTTGGGGCGGCGTCCGGCGGCTACGCTGACCCACTACGCCCCACTCTGCTCATATGCGCAGTTCAGTGGCTAGTTCTGCGGGGGTTTCGGACGCTGGTAGCGGCTATCGCGCGCGTCAAGGTGGCCGAGATCCTGCTGAAACGACACCTGACGGTGACATTCGTGTCGTTAAATGGAGCGCAGTGGGGGATTGTGGGGTATGGTGGGCGAAGTCGAAAGGCGTGGAGGTGGCCAGATGTTTCTCGGCACCTACACGCCCAAGCTCGATGACAAAGGGCGGCTGACACTGCCCGCCAAATTCCGCGACGCACTGGCAGGAGGGCTGATGGTGACCAAGAGCCAAGACCACAGCCTGGCTGTCTATCCACGAGCGGAATTCGAGCAACTCGCCCGTCGGGCCTCTAAGGCCTCACGAAGCAATCCGGAGGCGCGGGCGTTCCTGCGCAACCTGGCCGCCGGCACCGACGAACAGCATCCCGATGCCCAGGGGCGAATCACCCTGTCGGCCGACCACCGCCGCTACGCGCACCTGTCCAAGGACTGCGTGGTGATCGGATCGGTTGACTACCTGGAGATCTGGGATGCACAGGCCTGGCAGCAATACCAAGAGACCCACGAAGAGAACTTCTCCGCGGCCAGCGATGAAGCACTCGGCGACATTATCTGAGGCGCGTGCCCGTGCATCGTGGTCTCTGCCCGAACCGACCCTGACGTACTTCCCCAACGCCAGGTTCGTGCCATCGGACAGGGACCTCGATGCACGGGCCGGGCGATCGCAAGGCCGGGTGCAGCGGGTCGCCCGCGAAGGCATCCGAGCCGCCCACCAGCTCTCTCGTCGGGGAGGTGTTGTCGTGCCGGACGTTACCGGTGGTTTCGGTCATGTGCCTGTCCTGCTCGACCGTTGCGTCGCGCTGCTGCATCCCGCGTTGACGCGCCACAGTCGCGACGGATCGGGCGCGGTGCTGGTCGATGCGACCATCGGTGCCGGTGGGCACACCGAGAGGTTCCTCACCGAATTACCCGGGCTGCGCGTCGTCGGTGTCGACCGCGACCCGACCGCGCTGGACATCGTCCGACAGCGGCTCGCACGCTTCGCCGACCGGCTGACCTTGGTACACACTCGCTATGACGGGATCGGCACTGCTCTCGCCGAATCAGGCTATGACTCAACCGAATCGGTGGACGGCATACTCTTCGATCTCGGGGTCTCGTCCATGCAGCTCGATCGCCCCGAGCGGGGCTTCTCCTACGCTCAGGACGCGCCGCTGGACATGCGGATGGACCCGACCTCGACGCTGACGGCGGCCGAGATTCTCAACAGCTACGACAAGGATGCGTTGACCGACATCCTGCGCCGTTTCGGCGAGGAACGACTGGCACGCCGCATCGCCACATACATCGTCCGTCGTCGCACCCGCGCCCCGTTCACCTCGACCGCCGAGCTGGTTGAGGTTATCTATCAAGCGGTTCCGGCGCCGGCCCGGCGCACCGGCGGGCATCCGGCCAAGCGGACTTTCCAGGCGTTGCGCATCGCGGTCAACAACGAACTCGATGCGTTGAGCGGTGCCCTGCCCGCGGCCCTGGATGCGCTGGCGGTCGGCGGTCGCGTCGTGGTGATGGCGTACCAATCGCTGGAGGACCGCATCGTCAAGCGCACGTTCGCGGCGGCCACCACGTCTGGGACACCGACGGATCTGCCTGTCGAATTGCCGGGCTACGCAGCGCAATTCACATTGCTGACGCGCGGTGCCGAGCGTGCCGATGATGCCGAGATCGAGCAGAACCCGCGCAGCGCTGCGGTGCGACTGCGGGCGATAGAACGGGTGCAATCCGCAGCAGCGGCAGCGAGGAAGGGAGGCTGATGAAGGCCAAGCGCGAAGCGAAACCACCCCGCGCCGGCGATCGGCGTCGCGAGCAGAACAACGCTTCCCGAAAGACTGGGAGCCGGGCCACTGATCCGACGCCTGCCCGCCGCAGCCGGCCGCGTTCCGGGAAGGCCACCGCGCCCGCCCGCGAACCACGGATGTCGCGATCCGCACCGCAGACCTCGCCGGTCTCCCGGCCCGTCGATCGACCGGTCCGGCCTAAGAGCGCCAAGCAGGCCAAGGCCCGAGCCAAGGCGCGTAAAGCCAAGGCGCCCAAGGTCGTTCGGCCACCACTGCGGGAGCGGTTACTCGACCGGCTGGCATCGATCGACCTGCGGCCGCGCACCTTGGCGGCCAAGGTCCCATTCGTGGTGTTGGTGATCGGTTCGCTCGGCGCCGGCCTGGGTCTCACGTTGTGGCTGTCCACCGACGCGGCCGAGCGCTCGTATCAGCTTGGCAGTGCCCGGGAGCGGACCGAGCTGTTGCAGCAGCAAAAAGAAGCGCTCGAGCGGGACGTGCAGGAAGCCCAGTCCGCTCCGGCGCTGGCTGAAGCTGCCCGCGGCCTCGGGATGATCCCGACACGGGATACCGCACACCTGGTCAAAGACCCTGCGGGCAACTGGGTGGTCGTCGGCACCCCGAAGCCGGCTCAGGGTGTTCCACCGCCACCGCTCAACACCAAACTGCCCGACGAGAAACCGGTGCCGCCTGCGGCTCCGCCGGGGAACCCGGCAGAGGTGCCGACGCTCGTGCTGCCCGGCAACGGTGCCCCGCTCGTTCCGTTGGCACCCGGTCCCGACGTCATGGTCCGCACCCCGGACGGCGCGACCACGATGGGCCCGCAACACCTTCCCGCACCTGATGCCCCGCTCCCGATGCCGGGAGCAGGACCGGCGCCCGTACAGCCCGTGCCGGGCGTGCAACCCGTGCCGGGCGTGCAGATCGCGCC
>JBAWAV010000766.1:0-2250 GCA_049589475.1 Mycobacterium sp. | reverse complement strand
GGCCGGGCGCACCATGTGTCTCATGCGTTATGTCGTTACCGGCGGTACCGGGTTTATTGGGCGCCGCGTGGTGTCCCGTCTCTTGGACGCTCAGCCGGACGCCGAGGTGTGGGTGCTGGTTCGCCGTCAGTCCCTGGGCCGCTTCGAGAAGCTCGCAGGCGACTGGGGTGAGCGGGCAAACCCGCTGGTCGGCGAGCTGACCGAGCCAGGACTGGGGCTGACCGACGAGGCGATCGCCGAGCTGGGCGACGTCGAACATGTGGTGCACTGCGCGGCGATCTACGACATCACCGCGGCCGAGGCCGAGCAACGCGCCGCCAATGTGGACGGCACCCGCGCTGTCGTCGAATTGGCGACCCGGCTGGATGCGACGCTGCATCACGTCTCGTCGATCGCGGTCGCCGGGGACTTCCACGGCGAATTCACCGAGGCCGACTTCGACATCGGACAACAGCTGCCGACGCCGTATCACCAGACGAAGTTCGAAGCGGAGTTGCTGGTCCGCTCGACGGCCGGCCTACGACACCGGATCTACCGGCCGGCGGTCGTGGTGGGCGATTCGCGCACTGGAGAGATGGACAAGATCGACGGCCCGTATTACTTCTTCGGCGTTTTGGCCAAGCTGGCGGTACTGCCCCGCCTGACGCCGATCATGTTGCCCGACACCGGGCGAACCAACATCGTCCCGGTCGACTATGTTGCCGACGCGTTGGTCGCCCTGATGCACGCCGACGGCTCGCCTTCTTGGGACGGCCGAACCTTCCACCTGACTTCTCCGAAAACCATTGGGCTGCGTGGCATTTACCGTGGCATCGCCGCCGCGGCCGGCCTGCCGCCCCTGCGCGGTTCGTTACCCCGGTCGATGGCGACGCCTTTGTTGAAAGTGGGCGGTCGACCCAAGGTGTGGCGCAACATGGTCGCCACCCAACTGGGCATCCCCGGTGAAGTTCTCGACGTCGTCGACCTGGCGCCGACATTGATCTCCGAACACACGCAGAATGCGTTGCGCGGAACTGGAATTGCGGTGCCGGAGTTCGGCAGCTACGCGCCGGCGCTGTGGCGGTACTGGGCCGAGCACCTGGACCCCGACCGGGCCCGCCGCGACGACCCGCAGGGACCGCTGGTCGGTCGACACGTGATCATCACGGGCGCCTCCAGCGGCATCGGCCGGGCGTCGGCCCTCGCGGTCGCCGAACGGGGTGCTGTGGTGTTCGCGCTGGCCCGTAACGGTGACGCACTCGACGATCTGATCGGCGAGATACGCGCCAACGGCGGGCAGGCCTACGCCTTCACCTGCGACGTGACCGACTCGGGTTCGGTGGAACACACCGTCAAGGACATCCTGGGCCGCTTCGACCACGTCGACTATCTGGTGAACAACGCGGGCCGGTCGATCCGTCGCTCGGTGGTCAACCAAACCGAACGACTGCACGACTACGAGCGGGTGATGGCGGTCAACTACTTCGGTGCGGTGCGCATGGTGCTGGCGCTGCTGCCGCACTGGCGCGAGCGCCGGTTCGGTCACGTCGTCAACGTGTCCAGCGCCGGTGTGCAGGCCCGCAGCCCGAAGTACAGTGCGTATTTGCCCACCAAGGCCGCTCTCGACACATTCTCCGAAGTGGTTGGCACCGAGACACTTTCCGACCACATCACGTTCACCAACATCCACATGCCCTTGGTCGCGACGCCGATGATCAAACCGTCCCGGCGGCTCAACCCGGTTCCTCCGATCACGGTCGAGCACGCGGCCGCGATGGTGGTGCGCGGGTTGATCGACAAGCCGTCGCGCATCGACACCCCGCTGGGCACACTGTCCGAGGCCGGGCTCTATTTCGTCCCCAAGCTGTCGCGGCGAGTCCTGCATCAGATCTTCCTCGGCTATCCGGACTCGGCGGCCGCACGCGGAGAGGCTACGTCCGAAACTCCGGAAGTCTCGAAAACCTCAGTGGGACAGCCGCCGTCGCGCAGGCCGAAGCGTCCGGCGCGCGCGGTCGTAGCCCGCGTTCGGGTGCCCGGACCGGTCAAGCGGGCCGCGCGCCTGGTTCCCGGAGTGCACTGGTAGCTGGCCACGGACGTCATCGAGGTCGAGGCACATCTGGGCGACCACGGCATGCCGCTGGTAGGCCTGCCGGTGATGAACGACTCGCTTGCCGACCGGGCCGACTAGCCGGCGGCAGGTATCGTTCTCGCAGTGGCCGCCGCCCCAGTTTTCGCCGACGTCGACACCGGTGTTGACGATGCCATCGCGCT
>JBAWAV010000765.1:0-8059 GCA_049589475.1 Mycobacterium sp. | reverse complement strand
GGACACCATGAAAGGCGCGATGAGCCTGCACAAGTACCTGGCTCAGCTCATCGAGGCCAAGATGGAGTTCCCTCCAGGAGAGTCGGCGGACGCGGTGTCGGATCTGGCCGAGCGGGTCAAGGCCGGTGAGCTCAGCGTCAAGGAGGCCGCGCAACTCGGTACCGGGCTCCTGATCGCCGGACACGAGACCACCGCCAACATGATCGGTCTGGGCGTGCTGGCACTGTTGCAGTACCCCGAGCAGGCCGCCGTGCTGCGCGAGACCGACGACCCGAAAGTCGTTGCGAACGCCGTCGAGGAGCTGCTGCGCTACCTGTCCATCATCCAGAACGGGCAGCGCCGGGTCGCGGCCGAGGACATCGAGATCGCCGGCGAAGTCATCCGTGCCGGCGAGGGCATCATCATCGACCTGGCCCCCGCTAACTGGGACGCCGAGGAATTCGCCGAGCCTGATCGGCTGTATCTGCATCGCTCGGGTGCCGGCCAGCACGTCGCGTTCGGCTACGGCAGGCATCAGTGCGTCGGTCAGCAGCTCGCCCGCGCCGAACTGCAGATCGTCTTTCACACCCTGTTTCGCCGGGTTCCCACGTTGGAACTTGCAGCCTCGATCGACGACATTCCGTTCAAGCACGACCGACTCGCCTACGGCGTCTACGAACTGCCGGTGACCTGGTGAAAAACCTCGCCAGCCGATCTGGCCTGACTACTGTCGAAGAAGTATTCATCCGATTGGAGGGCAACTGATGTCGCCTCAAACAAGCACGCTTTCGCTGTATCCGCCCGGAGGTTTCGGTGCCCCCAAGAATCGGCACGGTCACGCCGAACACGCCAACGTGGGCTTGCCCGATGGAACGGTGGTTTTCTCTGCGGACAACCATATTTCGCTGGCCGACGACATCTTCTACAACCGCTTTCCGGAAGAGCTCAAGGACAAGGCGCCGCGGATCTGGTACGAGGACGGCGCCTACCAAGTCGGGCGTAAAGGCCAGTCGTTCCTGCCCGGTGATTTCAGTGCCGTGTTGATGCAGTACGACGACCTTCCCGGCGCGGCGAGCACCAACATCGAGGCCCGCATTCAGGAGTTGCGTGAGGACGGCGTCGACAAGGAACTCGCCTTCCCCAATGCGATTCTGGCGCTGTTCCATTACCCGGACAAAGAACTCCGCGAGCGGGCGTTCCGCATCTACAACGAATACATGGCGGAGTTGCAAGAACAGGCAGGAGGCCATTTCTACGGCGCGGGCCTGATTAACTGGTGGGATCCCGCAGGCGCCAAACGGACACTGGCAGAACTGAAGTCGCTCGGCCTCAAGACATTCCTGTTGCCGCTGAATCCGGGCAAGGACGATGACGGCAACGTGATTGACTACGGCAGCGACAGCATGAGGCCGGTCTGGGATGAGATCGAAGCCGCGGGTCTCCCGGTGACGCACCACATCGGGGAGACCCCGCCGAAGACGCCCTGTCAGTTCAACAGCGTCGTCGTCGGCATGATGATCAACATCGACGGATTCCGTGAACAATTCGCCAAATATCTCTTCACCGGGATTCTCGACGACCACCCGAGTCTGCGGATCGGCTGGTTCGAGGGCGGAATCTCCTGGGTACCTTGGGCATTGCAAGACGCTGAGCACCTGGTGGCGTCGTACCAGCACATGTTCAACCGGCCGCTGGAGCACGACGTGCGGTACTACTGGGACACCCACATGAGCGCGTCGTTCATGGTCGACCCGTTGGGCCTGCAGCTGATCGATCAGATCGGTGTCGACAAGGTGATGTGGTCGAGCGACTATCCGCACAACGAAAGCACTTTCGGCTACTCGGAGAAATCGCTGGCGGCCGTCGTCGATGCCGTCGGGCCCGACGACGCCGCCAAGATCGTCAGCGGCAACATCACCAAGTTCTTGGGGCTGTAGGCCATCTCGATGACGTCAACCACTTCGTTTCTGGCCGCACCTACCTCCGCTCTTGATATTCCGGAGACACCGAATATCGAGAGGATGCGTCGCGAAACCGGTGCGAGGCTGCGCTCGGCGATGGCCGATCGCGGCGTCGACGCCTTGATCCTGCTGGGAAACAACAGCGTCGTGTACGCGACCGGCGTGAGCTGGCCGCTGGGTGACGCCGGGCTGTCTTATGTCGAGCGACCGGTCGCCTTGGTGCTCGCCGACGACCCGCATCCGCATTTGTTCCTGCCTTTCCGTGAAGGTTCCGCATCGGAATCGGGTTTGCCCGCAGACCATTTGCACGGTCCGGTGTACCTCGAGTTCGACGAGGGCGTGGAGAACTTCGCGCACCTGGTCGAAGAACTGGTACCGGCCGCGGCCGTCATCGCGGTCGACGAGCTCACCGGGGCGATGCGGCGTGCACAGCCGCGGCTGTTCCGGTCCGGACGACCGGCGGACGCCGCACAGATCGTCGGTGCCGCCAAACTCATCAAGACACCTGACGAATTGGCCTGCATCCGAACCGCGGTGCGGATCACCGATACGGCGATGGTCGACGTGCAGGCCGCGCTGGCGCCGGGAATTCGACAGATCGATCTGTCGGCGAAGTTCACCCGCAGGACGTTCGAACTCGGCGCGATGGCCAGCATGCTCGAGCCGATCTGGCAGGTGATGCCCAAGAACAAAGCGGACGGGGTCTGGACCACACACGGTGATCTGGCATTGCCGCTGTTGACAACTGAGCGCGAATTGGCCGCCGGCGATGTGCTGTGGACCGACGTCAGCATCACCTATCAGGGCTACTGCTCCGATTTCGGCCGGACCTGGGTGGTCGGCCAGGAGCCGACACCTCGCCAACATGCGCAGTACTACAAGTGGCGGGAAATCATGGACGCCGTCCTCGCCGTGACCCGCGGCGGCGTGACCGCTGCGGAGTTGGGCAGGACGGCGACGAAGGTGAACGGCGGAACCCGGCCGTGGCTGCCGCACTTCTATCTTGGGCACGGTATCGGCGTGAATGCCGCCGAAACGCCAATGATCGGAACCGATCTCGGCGACGAGTTCGACGAGAATTTCGTCCTAGAGCCAGGCATGGTGCTGGTCCTCGAACCCGTGGTGTGGGAAGAGGGCACCGGCGGTTATCGCAGTGAAGAGGTCATCGTCATCACCAAGGAAGGTTACATCCGGTTGACCGACTACCCCTATCACCCTTATGGCGACTGAGGTTCTGGCCGACGACCGCGCGCTGCGCACCGGTCGTCGTGAACGGGCGCTGGCCCAGATGCACAAGCACGACCTCGACGTGCTGGTGCTCGGCCGACAGGCCAACGTGCGCTACGTATCCGGTACGCCGCAGTTGTGGGTGGCCGGCACGAGACCATTCGGGCCGACGTGTGTAGTCGTGCGGGACACCGGCGCGATCCACCTGCTCAGCACCTGGGATGAGGGTGTGCCGGAGGACATCCCGCACGAGAACCTCTACGGCATCAGTTGGAACCCGATGAACACGATCTCGGTGCTCAAAGGCATTCAGGGTGCTGCGACTGCGAAACGCGTTGGCACCGACGCGCTCTCGCCGGGATTCGCTCAACTGCTGCCGATGGCGTTCCCGAGCGCCGAGTTGGTCGACGGCGAGCTGGCCATGCGCGCGGCGCGGCGGATCAAAACCGCCGAAGAAGTGACCGCGCTGCGCGAGGCGATCCGGGTGGCCGAGCTCGGCCTGGCTGCGGCGGTCGCCGAGCTGCGGCCCGGAATCAGCGAGAAGACCTTGGCCGGTGTGCTGCTGGAGGCCATGGCGGCCGGTGGCGTGAGCACGCCGTCGACGCAGGATGCGGCCTGGGTGACCTCCCGCGACCACCCGTGGCGACGGGCCAGTGCCGACGGGCTGGTCCAGGCCGGCGACCTGGTGGCGTTCTCGTCGGGTGTGCTCGATGGGGGTTACACGGGTGAGGTCGGTCGTACCTGGCCGGTCGGCGACGTCAAAGCTTCCGCTGAACTCTATCGACGCTGGGATGCCCTGTGGGACAGGCTTTATGAGGCGTGCCAGCCGGGCGCGCCGGCGATCGACCTGCTGGCTGCCTACCAGGCTGCGGGCGAAGAACTGCCGCCGATGCCCATCGCGCGGGGCCTGGGCTTGGGCTTCGACCCACCCGTTGTGTCGCAGCACCTGCCGGCCACCGCCGCCGAGGAGCGGTTGGAAGCGGGCATGGTGCTCGCGGTCACCGGGTATGTCTGGCAATCCGGAGTCGGTGCCGTGTTCGGGCGAGAGGCGGTGTTGATCACCCCCGATGGTCCCGAAATCCTGTCGTCGAGCCCGTTCGCGAACGTCGCAGTCGGTGCCTGACGGTGGCGTCACAAACCGGGCCGCTGCATGGCTACACGGTCATCGAACTGTCCAGCGGGATTGCCGGTGCGTATTGCACCAAGCTGATGGCCGATGGCGGTGCGCGGGTGATCAAAGTGGAGTCACCGCAAGGTGATCCGCTGCGCACCTGGTCGGCGTCGGGCGCCGAGATTCCGACCGGCGGCGACGGAGCCCTGTTCGGTTTTCTGGCCGGCGGCAAGGACAGTGTCGTCGCCGATCCAGACACCGACATCGATCTGGTCAACGACCTGTTGGCGTCTGCCGACGCGGTGGTGTGGTCGCGCGGATCGACCGTGGCCGAGAGTGCGGCGTTCACCCCGGCCGCACTGCGTCGCGGTCATCCGCACCTGACCGTCACGTCGATCACCCCGTTCGGACTTTACGGGCCGTGGTGTGATCGGCCGGCGACCGAGTTCACCCTGCAAGCGTGGTCGGGTGGCATCGTCGGACTCGGCCGCGGATCACCCGATCGCGCACCGGTATTCGTCGGCGGCCAGGTCGGCGAGTACCTCGCCGGCGCCTTTGCCAGCGCGGCGACACTGGCATCGCGTCGGCGCGGCGTCGGCGAGCTTCTCGACGTGTCGATGCTCGAGGTGCAGATTCTCGGGCTCACCTATTACCCAGTCACCTACTTTGAGATGCTCGGACGGCCATGGCGAGACGCCCGCAAGCTCACCGTCCCGGGGATCGCCCGCGCCAAAGACGGTCTGGTCGACGTCGGATGCGGCACCGCGCAACAGTGGTTCGACCTCTGCGCGATGGTCGGTCACCAAGAGTGGATCGACGAGGAATCGCCGCTGTCGATCACCGAGCACGCCAATGAGAAAGCCAGCGAGATCTATTCGTGGTTCGACAGCCAGTCTGTCGACGACATCCGCGAGCTTGCGACTGCCTTCCGGATTCCCAACGCGCCGGTGGCCAACGGCGCCACCATCACCGAACTGGACCAGTTTCAGCACCGGCACTCGTTCGTCGCGAATCCCCGCGACGGCTTCACTCAGCCTGTTCCGCCGTACCGGATGCAGCCCGGGACGCTTCGCCCGCCGCAAGCGGCTCCGCGGCTCGGCGAGCACACCTCGCAATACCGACAGTCCGGACTTTCCGCCAGCCATCAGCGGACGCCGGCCGCTAGCCCGGATCGGCTGCCGTTCAGCGGATTGCGCGTGCTGGACATGACTACCTTCTGGGCCGGGCCCAGCTGTACCCATTTCCTCGCCATGCTGGGCGCCGAGGTGATTCACGTCGAGTCCACTGGCAAACCTGACGGCGCCCGGCTGCTCGCCGGCATTCCGGTGACCGAGGACCAGTGGTGGGAGAAGTCGCCGATCTTCTCGGCGCTGAACACCAACAAGAGGGGCCTCACTCTCGATCTCCAGACCTCGGCGGGCCGGGACCTGTTGCGCCGCTTGATCGCAACCTGTGATGTGATCGTCGAGAATTTCACCCCCCGGGTACTGGACCAGATCGGGGTGGACTTTGCGGCCGTCCAGGCGATACGGCCCGACGCGATTCTGTTGCGGATGCCCGGGTTCGGCCTGGACGGGCCGTGGCGCGACAAACCGGCCTTCGCCTACGTCATCGAAGCCGCATCCGGGGTGAGCTGGCTGACCGGCTATCCGGACCGAAACCCGTACGAGCCATATTCGATCGGCGATCCGAATGCCGGCGTGCACGCGATCAATGCGCTGTTGCTCGCGCTGGAGTCGCGGCGCCGCACCGGCGAAGGTGTATTGATCGAAGCCGCGATGATCGACGCGGCACTCAACATTGCTGCGGAACAAGTCATCGAATACTCCGCCTACGGAGCGCTACTGCAACGTAACGGCAATCGGGGACCGACGGCCGCACCGCAGAACCTCTACCAGACCGCCGACCTCGATGAGTTCGGCCGCCTCGACAATTGGGTCGCCATCGCCGTCGCGAACGACGAGCAGTGGGCCGGGCTGTGCGAGGCGCTCGGCCGGCCGCAATGGACGCTGGACCCCGTCCTGTCGAACGCGGGCGGCCGCCGAGAACGACACGACCTGATCGACGTGCACCTCGGTGCGTGGTGTCGGGACCGCAGCGGTGATGACATCGTCCAATGCCTCTGGGACGCAGGCGTTCCGGTGGGCAAAGTCATGCAGCCGCACCGCCAGACCGAGATTCCGCAGCTGCAGTTCCGCCGATTCTTCGAGGACGTCGGCCACCCGGTGAACGACCGCGTGCCGCACAGCACCATGCCGGTACGGTTCTCGGCTGGACCTGACCGATTCCATCTGCAACCCGCACCCCTGCTCGGCGAGCACAACAACGAAATACTCACCGAACTCGGGCTGAGCGAGCGGCAGATCGCCGAATTGGAGGCCGATGGTGTGATCGGCCGCGCACCCGGCAGTGCGAAAAGGGCTGCCGCGCGGTGATCGTCTGCCGCTAGTGACTCCATCCTTCGCCGGCCTGATCGTCGAACGTCTGGTCAATGCGGTCGAATCTGCGACGGATTGATGCGCGAGCGGCGGAGTGCGGCAGCACGTAGAGGCGGTTGGCGAGAATCGCATCGGCGGTGAGGCGGGCTACCTCGTCGACGTCGAGCGTATCCGGTTGCGCGGGAGTGCTCGCCGCTGCAAACCCGTAATCCACGCCGAGGATTCGTTCAGAGTTCGACACCAGCTTGGTGTCGACGACCATCGGGCAGAGCACCGACACACCGATGCCGTTGTCTTTGAGCTCACGTGCGAGGTTTTCCGCCAGACCCACGACACCATATTTCGCGACGCTGTACGCTCCGAGGCCGACATTGGGCATCAGACCGGCGAACGACGCGGTGAAGGCGATGTGGCCGCCGGTGCCCTGGTCGAGCAACCTGGGCAGGAACGCTTCGACGGCGTGGATGGAGCCCCATAGGTCGATGTCGATCACCCAGCGCCAGTCCTCATGGGTCATCTGTGCGATCGGGCCCGCGACCACGATTCCGGCATTGCTGAACACGATGTCAACCTTGCCGAGAAGACGAAAGGATTCAACGGCGAGGTGGACCATCTCGTTGAGAGACCTGACGTCGCACAGCACCGCGTGCGCTTCGAACCCGTCGGCGTGCAAGTGCGCCACTGCCTGTTCAAGCCGGGGCTTGTCGACGTCGGCAAGCACGACTCGCGCTCCGCGCCTTGCGAATTCGGTCGCCGTGGCGAATCCGATGCCGTTCGCTCCGCCGGTGATCACGGCACCCTTGCCGTCAAATCCGTCCATGGCTCGACGGTATCCGATGGGTCTGAGCGGGCGCCGACGCCCCCGGCTAACCGGTGATGGAATCCAGCGCGGCGCGGGTGTCGAGGTCGACGAACGCCTCCGCATACCGCTGCGCCAACGCCAGGGAAATTTCTGCGCCTTGCCAGGCGTCGCCGCCGCTGAGCGTGGCCATCCAGATCGCCAGCCCGTGCGCGACCGATGCGCGATACCGCAGCCAGACCTCGTCGCCGCTCGGCTTGTCGTCGGCGGGCAACGTCAGCGCAGAGCGATATTCCTCAACGAGGTCACGCTCTGCCTTGCGGCGATCCTCGATCGTCAGCGCGCCCTGTAGGAAGTAACCGAGGTCGAGGGAGAAGTTGCCGCGACGTGCCATCTGCCAGTCGAGGAATCCGACGGTGTCGTCCGGCAACACATAGGTGTTACCGATGTGCGGGTCGCCGTGCAGCAGCGTCTGTGGTGCCTCGGTCAAGGTGCCGATGTAGCGGGCCCACACATCGACGAACAGCTCGGTGCCGGTCATCGC
>JBAWAV010000764.1:0-5970 GCA_049589475.1 Mycobacterium sp. | reverse complement strand
CCGTAGTCCCGCAAGGGCTCGACGCGCTCGCCACCGAGGCCGCGCGGGCAGACTTGGACGACCTCGACGCAAGGCCTATCGGCGAGGTCGTCGCGCTGCTCGTCGCCGCCGAGGGCGAGGCGCACGGCGCTGTGACGGCGGCGATCCCGCGGATCGCGGCAGCGGCCGAGGCGATTGCCACGCGGCTCGAGTGCGGCGGCCGCCTGATCTACGCGGGCGCCGGAACGCCCGGGCGGCTCGGTGTGCTCGATGCGGCCGAGTGCGGGCCCACGTTCGGCACCGACCTTGTGCGCGGCGTGATCGCCGGCGGGCCGGCGGCGCTGACCGAGGCGATCGAGGGCGCGGAGGACGCGTTCGACCCCGCCGATCTCGCCGGTCTGACCGCCGCCGACGCGCTCGTCGGGATCACGTCGTCGGGCCGCACGCCGTACGTGCTCGGGGCGTTGCAGCGTGCGCGCGCAGTCGGCGCGCTGACCATCGCGATCGTCAACAACCCCGGCAGCGAGGCGTCCGCCGACCTGGTGATCGAGCTGCTGACCGGGCCCGAGGTGCTCGCCGGCTCCACGCGGCTGACCGCGGGAACGGCGCAGAAGGTCGTGCTCAACGCGCTCTCGACGAGCGTGATGATCGCGCTCGGCAAGGCCTACGGACCGCGGATGGTCGACGTTCGCCTGACCAACGCGAAGGTGCGCCGCCGCGCGGTGCGGATCGTCCGCGACGCTGCCGGCGTCGACGAGGAAGTCGCGACAGCCGCGCTAGCCGCTGCGGGCGGTCACGCCAAGACCGCGATCGTCGCGCTGCTCGCGGGCGTCGACGCGGCCGAGGCCGTTGTCCGGCTCGACCGGGCGCGCGGACATGTGCGCGACGCGATTGGCTGAGACGCGCCTTGCGCAATCTGCTTGGGGCCGTTGGTCACCCAGGGTGGGCCGCGAAGAACTGCCAGATGATTTCAGTGGCGTTCAGCGCGTGCGACGTCGGGTCCGCTCGCTCGAGGGCGGTGGTGCCGCCGGGCCACCCGTGTCGCCCGCCGTCGATGGTGATCAACACGACGCTGCGATTGTCGGCGCACGCGGCGGTCGATGTGGTGACCGGGGCGTTGGTGGCGATATCGGGTGCGCCGCAACGGTCGACGTTGCGCCAGAACGCGTTGACGTCAGCGATCGGTGGCCCGTTGACGAAGCTCGTGCCCTTGCCGCCGTCGTACGGAACGAGCCGGTCGGCGGTGCCGTGGATCTGGATCACCGATGTCGGGTGCGGCGTGGGGCAGGCGTCGAGCTGGGTCGCCGAGTCCGGACCAATGGCCGCGAAGATGGCGCTGTTGCAAGCCAGCGTGTAGCTCATGATGCCGCCGTTACTCATTCCGGCGGCATAGACCCGCGACTTGTCGATCGCCATGGTGGCGCTGATCTGGCCGACCATCGCGGTGATGAAACCGACGTCGTCGACGTTCTCACGGGCGGGTTGGCCACAGCAGCCGTGCCCATTCCATGCCCGCCCGACGCCGTCAGGGTAGGCGACGACGAACTTCGCCGAATCGGCCAATGGGTCCCAGCCATAGGAGTTTTCGGCTTGCTCTCCGCTACCGGACACCCCGTGCAGCATGACCACAAGCGGTGCCGCCGCTGCCAGGCCCGCCGGTTGGTAGACCCGATAGCTGCGGTTCAGCCCGCCAAACGCCATAGTGTGCACGCTTGTGCCGTGCTGAAATGTTGTGTCGTTCCGAGCCGCGGCCGAACACCCTGATACGGCAAGCAGCACGCCGACCAGCGCGGTAAGCCGAACGAGCATGGTTCGAACCTACGGGTCGCGCGTGCGTCCCGCGGCTAAGCCGATGTTTCCGTCAGCGAGCCTGCGCTCACAACTGTGCGTTCCCCAGGTAACAAAAGTGTGCGGTTCCGCTGATAGAAGCGTTTTCTGCGTTATCGTCCGGGGTGTCGGACGAGCCCTCAACAAGGAGGACGCACCATGCAGATCTCGAAATTTCGTCTCGCCGTCGCCGGCGTAGTCACCGCGGCCAGCTTCAGCCTCGCAGGCGCCGGGGTGGCCGCTGCTTTCCAGCCCCACATGATCAATGCCAGAGACCACCTGAACCAAGCCCTGTTCGAGTTGCAGACAGCCGACCCGGATAAGGGTGGCCACCGCGATATCGCGATGAACCTGGTCCAGCAGGCGATCGACCAAGTCAACCAGGGCATCGAGTACGCCGATCTGCATCCCTGATAGTCCAGTCCCGCACTGAAAATCGCTCAGAGGCGGGCAATTCGCATGATAGTCCCGAGGCGTCTCAGGGCGCCTCGGGTTCGCTGTGGTCGGCGCGCCAGTGTTTGTACACCCGCCGCGCGGCGAACGCGCCGACGACGGCGGTCACGCACCACACCCCGATCGCTGTGTACGCCAACGCCGGCGACTTGTTGCCGATCGACGCGCCCAGCGCGGTGTAGACGAACGCTCGCGGCACCGAGCCGATGAACGCGCCAACTGCCATCTGCCACAACGGAACTCCGAACGCCCCGAACGCGTAGGAAGCCAGCGCATCGGACAGGCCGGGGACGAAGCGCTGACCGACCACCGCCCACAACCCGCCGCGTTCGATCAGTCCGTCGATGCGCTCGGCGCGTGACGCGCCCAGCAGCGCCTGCGCGCTGTCGCGCCCCGCCCGACGGCCCAGCAGACTCGCGACCACCGCGGTGCCGACCGTCGCACCCAGCGTCACGAACACACCCAGTAGCGGTCCGAACAGCAGCCCGCTGCTCGCCGCCAGGATCGGGCCGGGCACGAAGATCGCGCCCAGGGCCGCCGACACCACGATGTAGGTCAGCGGCGCTAAAGGCCCCGTCGCCGCGACCGTGCGCCGCACATCCTCGATGTTGACCACATGCCGGACGGCCAGCAGGTAGAACATCACCACCAAGAAGACGGCGAACACCGCGAGCCGTATGACGTGAGGTCGGCGGGAAGTGGGTTCGGAGGTCATGTTGGCCGTGATTCTTCCGTATGCCCGCTCACGTAAGGTCGGAGCGTGGCGAGAACCGACGACGACAGCTGGGAAATCACCGAGAGTGTGGGCGCGACGGCACTCGGCGTGGCCGCGGCCCGCGCCGCGGACACCGAGAGCGACGATCCGCTGATCAACGACCCGTTCGCGCGGGTGTTCCTCGACCGCGTCGGCGACGGCGTATGGAACTGGTACGGCGGTCCCGAACTGCCCGCCGCGGTGATCGAGGCCGAACCCGACATGCCGCAGCGCATGCAAGCGCTGGTGGGCTACTTCGCCACCCGGACCAAGTTTTTCGACACGTCCTTCATCGACGCCGCCAAGGCGGGCATCCGTCAGGCGGTGATCCTGGCCGCGGGCCTGGACGCGCGGTCGTGGCGGTTACCCTGGCCCGACGGCACCACCGTCTACGAGCTCGACCAGGACCGGGTGCTCGACTTCAAATCCACGACATTGCACGAACACGGCGCCGAGCCGAAGGCCAACCGGGTCGAGGTCAAAGTCGACCTGCGTCAGGACTGGCCAACGGCGTTGCAGCAGTCCGGTTTTGACCCATCCGCCCCGAGCGTTTGGTCGATCGAGGGCCTGCTGATGTATCTGCCGGCCGCGGCCCAGGACCTGCTGTTCACCCGCATCCAAGACCTCGCCGCACCCGGTAGCCGTCTCGCCGTCGAGGGGCTCGAGCCCGACTTCGCCGACCCCGGGTACCGCGCGCAGCGGCGTGAGCGGATGGATCGGGTCCGCGAGCTGATGGCGAAAACGGACTCGCCGATCGAAGTGCCCACGACCGACGAGCTGTGGTACTTCGAGGAACGCGACGATGTCGGCGACTGGTTACGCCGCCACGGCTGGGATGTGACGGTGACGCCGTCTGATGAGCTGATGGCCAGCTACGGCCGCGCGCCCGCGCAGGGACTCGGAGATGCCGGCCCGGCGCACCTGTTCATCTCCGCGACGCGGGCCTAGCGCAGTCGCACCAACCGCGTCGTCGAACTCTCGTCCAGCTCCACGATGTCGGTACGGGATCGCAAGAAGTCGCTGAAAGACCGGAATCCCAAAGACTTTTCGCTGAACGACGGGTCCATCCGCTTCATCTGTGCCTTCACCGCCGAGTTGTGCAACCAGTCGACGTCGTCCTTCTCGGTGCCGATCCGCAGCGCGCGGGTCAACAGTGCGGTGGCCGCCGCCTGCTCGTCGGGCGCGGGCGGCTCGTCGTCGTCGGCCTTGGTGCGCTGCGCTTTCGGTGCCGGCGCGGGCACCGGGACTCCGGGCAGCGCGTCGTAGATGACGAACTCGTCGCAGGCCGCGGCCAGTGCCCGGCTCGACGAACCCGCCACCCCCACGCCGACCACGTAGCGGCCGAGCCGTTTGCAGCGCTGCGCCAACGCGATGTAGTCAGAGTCGCCGGCGACGATCACCACGTGGCTGAGGTCGGGCAGCCGGAACATGTCCTCGACCGCGTCGACGGCCAGCCGGATGTCGGCGCCGTTCTTGCCGTAGGCCGCCGCCGGAAACAGCTGCACCAAATCGACTGCCCGACCGACTAATTGCTCGCGGTAGCCGGTGTTGACCTCGGCCGACCAGTCGGCGTAGGCGCGGGTGAGCACCAGCGTGCCGAATGACGACGCGAAGTCGATGATCGCGCCGACGTCGACGGTGGCGCGCTGCAGCTGATCCGCGTGCTTGGCCAGCCCCTTGGCCTTGTCCTTCTGAAACGAGTTGCGGCCGTTGACCTGGTCGTAGCGGGAGATGACGATGTTGTCGAAGTCGAGGTACACCGCAACACGGCCCTCGCCGGAATCTGTCATCGGTCCAGTCTCGACCATAGAACCCCGACCGCGATCAACAATTGCCAGGTGAGGATCGAATAGACGCTGCATCGCTCCCAGACGCCGGTGCGTACCAGCGCGAACACTACGAAGCTGACCAGGCCGAATAACCCGAGCGCTATCGACACCTTCCAGTAGAAGGGCCCGCCAACACGGGATCCGGCCAGGATCGCGGCGTTCCCGCCCACGATCGCCAGCACCGCGCCGACGGCATGTAAGGGGACTCCGCTGTGAAAGATCGCGATCAGAATATTGCCGAAAGCGTTCTCGGTCGCAAAAGTCAGAAACAGCCGGGCTCTGCTCAAGAACAGGGCGCCGACCAGAAACAGCGTTCCCTGAATGCAGAACGCGATGTTCATGACAGCAGACCGCGGGGAAGCCTCGGGGATGCCGAGATCGCTGATCAAGTTGTGCGCGTAGCTGTAATGCGGAAAGGCCGCAGCCGCAACAGCTTCGAGGATCAGATACGTCAGTGGCCCGGCGATCCACGCGATGCTCAGTCCCGGTCGTGATGGCATACCGCCTCCAGCTTGATTCCGAGGTGACCGAGCATCTTCTGAGTATCGGCCAAGCGACCGCCGAAGCTGGCTAGCCTGGCAAGCATGATCGAAACACTGACGGACATGCCACAAGGAGTCATCGGCGTGCGTGTCTCGGGCCGGCTCGGTGGCGACGAACTGCGCGAGGCCAAACCCGGGATCAACGAGATGCTGAACAACGCCGACGAGATCAGGATCGTGGAGGTCATCGGCCCCGACTACGAGGGCTTCGGGCCCGGCGGGTTGTTCGAAGACCTCAAGCTGGCGTTCGGGTCCGTCCTGCCACATCATGCGGCCTTCAAACGGATCGCGGTGGTGTCCGACATGGCGTGGGTGGCGCACACCCTGCATGCGCTGGCATGGATGATCCCCGGCGAACTCGCCGTCTTCCCACTCGACGAGCTCGACAAGGCGAAAGAATGGGCGGCCGCGTCATGACTGAAGTCAAGATGGTCATCTTGTCGACCGACGACCTGGACGGGTCGATCCGGTTCTACAGCGAGACCCTGGGCATGTCGCTGAAGTTTCGCGACGGGGCCCACTTCGCCGCCCTCGACGGCGGGCCAGTCACCCTTGCATTGGCAACCGCGGTCGACCATCCCATTCC
>JBAWAV010000763.1:0-5657 GCA_049589475.1 Mycobacterium sp. | reverse complement strand
ATCCAAAGGCGCATCGCTGTTGACGTCCCTGGTGATCCGATCACGCCAGCGGAGGCCCGCCAGGTAATTGAGGCGCTGACTGAGGCCGCTGCGTTGGCAGACACCGAGATGCCTCCGAAGCAGGGGTCGCGGAGGCCCACCCCGCGTGGATCGGACCGCCCCGGAGAGTGGGACGGCCCTATCATTTGTTCAGACGTCGGCTGAGGCGCTCAGGTTCCCGGCGGAAATACCCAAGTTCCCGAATTTGGATCCCAGTCTCCTGCGCAGGCTCGCGGCTGGACGCCGCAGATCGGTGGCAGCGTCCGCATACCGCCGTACACCGGACCGTTAGGCCCCTGGATCTGGTACGGCGAAGGCGGTGGTGTCGGGTCGGCGCTAGCAGGTGTTGCAAATGCAACAGGTGTCGCGACCAGTAGGACGCCGAACACGAACAGTCTCATGGCTTGATGCTCGCATCGAGGTCCGACAGCTCGTCGAGTTCGTCGGCTACAGCTATCGCCATGCGGGCCAGCTGGCGCAAGTCGGCTGCGGTCAGGGATATCTGCCCGTTGATCCAGGCGCGGCGGGTGACCTCGCCGTGAAGGTTTTGGTCGCCCAAGATGTAAACGTTCGGGCGGTGCCCCCGTCGAGGCGCCATTCGCGGGTGTGTAGAGAGCCGGCGGGTTCGGAAATGTCGGGGTGGGGGTTCATGTCAGGTGCCGTTCCCGGGGTGGGTGTACGCCCTTTTGTACGCCCATTGGGCGATGTTCGCTGATGTCCGTGTAGGTACAAAATCCATCTGACCTCATAAAACAGAATGTACGCGAACACCCGTGAACGCAGGAAACATATGTGGGGTCAAGTGGTCGCAGGTTCAAATCCTGTCAGCCCGACATAGGTCAGAGGCGGTTTTTAGTACTTTCGACCTATACCCCCTGGGGGTGTGTGCGCCAACAGCCAAGGCACCGTGTACCACCGCCCCAACGGGCGGTGGGAGGCGCGACGCCGACACCACCTTCGCCGCATGGGTTGGCCCATTGGCGCGCCACTACATTGGCGGCCAGCTCGGCCATAGCTCCATCAGCATCACGGGCGACATTGACGGACACGCGGAGGACTCCACCGTTCGCGCCGCAGTCGATGGTCTGAGCGAGCGGTTGGGGATATAAAGCGCGACATGCCCGAACGCTGGGACGTTTCTGGGCTGCACTCATTTCCGATTGCGCGACTGTGAACCTAAGCGTGGCTCAGGTTCACGCAACCGTCTGGTGGTGCGTGGTGAAACCAGTGATACCAAATCTCCCGAAAAATTTGCTCAGAATCGTGAGATCCGGCTGTCGCGGTGAATCGACCCAGCGAAAATTGTTAACGGCGAAACTTATTTGGTCGCCATCGGTCACCGCGTAACCGTCTATCCGTATCCCAAAATAGTTGCTAGCAGAGCACCAGCAGATACGGCAGGACAGGAGCGGACGAATCGCGGAGTTGATCAATCGACTCGACTCGATTCAAGAGGCACGGGAGAATTGGCTCGGCGGCATAGGTCGGACGACGCCCTACGAATTGATCGACCGCGGCGAGCGGGTGAGGGTAAACGTCGGCCGGCCGGGCAACACGTTGGCGGCACGACCACCCAGCCGGGCACACGGTCAGCACGTGGTCGTTATCCAGCCATGCCTATTGCGCGGGCCCGCTGCTCGTTAGCTCCGTGAGGGGAAGATGCCGGCCAGGGCGATGCAGAAATTCACGGCGAGGTAGGGCTGGATGTTGGTGTGCGGCGCGCTGCCCCCGGCGTCACCGAGCATGTTCGCGTTCATGACCGTGCTGGTGTCGGGTGCGGCGGTGTAGATGTGGCTGGCAGACTGGGCCAGAGCGCTGCCCTCGGGCGTGTTTGAGGTGGCTGCACTGCTGCTGGCCTTCACCGAGTGGGTGTGCTTGGGCATCTGCGCCGCCGTCAGCGTCACGATCTCTTTGCCGCCCGCCTGGCCTGCGACGTAGGTTGAGAGCCCCACGCCATGGCCTTGATGGATCGGCACGCGTGACTGCAGGTTGGGCAAGGCGAAGGTGGTCGTTCCGTCACCCCCGTACGTCGTGCCGAGTAGGGCGAACAAAGCCTCGTTTTGGCTGATCGACAACAGCTGGCCATCGCAAAGCGCCCAGCCTTGCGGCGCGAAGTTGAAGCCGAACATCCTGATCTCGCCGACAAATGGATCAGACACTGTCGCCTCCTCAACGGGTGGCAGTAGTTACCTGCACCGCACCATACGCCACGACTGTTGACCGGCCTCATCGGACCGCCCTCGTCTCCGGCGCGTCGCGCTGGGGGTGGTGTTATTCAGCCAGATGCTTGCCAGCCTGACCACGACGCTGGAGCACGGGGTCGCCGTCCGTCCCGGCTGCCCTAGGCTGAGCGGCAGGGCCAACATGGGAGCCGCGCCGTGAGCACATCTGCCGGGTGCCGCTATAGCGGCCGTGTTCAGGCTGGTCCCCCGAGATCACGGTGCCGCACACCGCCGATCCTGGACCCCGTGGCGCAAATATCGATCTATGAGCGCGCGCTCAGCGGCCGCAATCCCTTGCAATTACTCAGCTAGGATTCCGGTCTCATGCACGGCGAAGTCAGCGTCCGTCCCGAGCGTCGCCCAGACGACGGCGACTTTCTCCTGTCCCTCTACGCGTCCACTCGCCGGCCGGAACTGGCCGGGCTCGGCTGGTCCGAAAAGGAAGAGGACGCCTTCATCTGTATGCAGTTCGCCGCCCAAACCCGCCATTACCGGGAATCCTTCCCGCTCGCCGCGTACTCGGTCGTTTGCGTGGACGGCGAGCACGCCGGACGGCTCATCGTCGACCGCGCCGACAACGAGATCCTCATCGTCGACATCACCCTCGCACCGAAGTTCCGCCGCATCGGTGTCGGCCGCAGGCTGGTCCGGCGCCTGCTGGATGAGGCCGATGCTCGCCGCGTCCGCATCAGATGCCACGTCTTGCAAGACAGCGACGCTCGCCGGTTCTGGGAGCTTGCCGGGTTCGTCGCGCAAGGCGGAGACGGCGTGTACGTGGCGATGGAGCGGGCGCCCGAGGCCTATTAGCAGCGCCGACGGTGACTGCAATTTCGCCGCCCCTCCCGAGCCGGGCAGCGACTCTCGCTTGCCGTAAGTACGACCGCGGCAAACTGAGGCTCAAAGTTCTAGCCGGCCCTAACTTGCGGCGGCCCATGAACTGCCCGGGCCATTATCTGTTGCCGCTTATTCACCTGCAATGAGCGGGAACCGACAGGAAGCACTAGCTCGGGTCAGGAACTAGTTGGACGTCAAAGGCTCTGTCGCAAGGCAGACGGGAAGAGTCCGGTACCACCGCGAACTGCGCTCCGGTAATCCGTTGATTTCGGGCCCTTCGAATTTGATCACAAGAGGTCGTACCTCTGAAGGCCAGTTCAGTCGTCCTACGGTTTAGCGGCGGCGACCCGCTGTGCGGCCGTGTTGTAGACGGCATCATCGCTGTAGTTCGCGGCCCAGGCGTAGTCAGCCGGCCAGAAGGTATCTGATGGCCAGCATAGAACTGCCGCTCGTCCGTGCCAGTCATCAGCGGGTAACTGATTTGTCGTAGCTCAGTCACGTGCGGGCGCTAGGTTACCTCGAATGGCGAAGCATTACGCGACCACCGAAATCCGCGTCGAGGAAGTGGAGATCGGTTTTGAGTTGCTCGTGCCGTCTGGCATAGATGGCGTACCGCCTGCGAACTTCATCGTCGACGGGGTCAAGCTAATCCACGGTCAGGGTGCTGGAGAACCGACGAAGATCAGGGTGACATCTGATCTTCCTGAAGGGCCGTACACCGTTGACTTTCCGCGTGACGCGATCGTCACCATCATTCTCGAGCCTAGGGACGACGCCTAAGTTTTCGCGACGCCAAGAAAAAGGCGGCAACCCCAACAAACGCTCAAGTTGACTCGTCGGATCGATTAGGTCAGTGCGCGCAATCAGCCGTAGTCCTGAGGCCGTGTCATTGCAGCTCGGCGCGGTCCAAGGTCATGGGGCGTGAAGCCAGCAAACCACGGAGATGGACGGCGGGCAAACAATTGTGGCGCGCGACCTTGTCACGATGTTGTCACAACTAGGTGCGAATCGCGGGAGTCGACCGGAGGCAGTAAGAGACGAATTGCGCTGGTCGTAACCCATTGAGAGTCATTGTACGACAACGAAATTCGCCCGGTTTCCGACTGGGGTCAAGTGGTCGCGGGTTCAAATCCTGTCAACCCGACCAGAGTGCCCGCAGATAGAGGAACTTTCGGTCATCCGCATGCATCGTAAGTCCGATACCCCGGTGAGGGTATGCAGCGCAGCAGATAGCGCAACGTAGTTGAGGGGCGATACTTGTCGGACGTGAGCTAGTACGAACAGTCGTAGTGTCCACCTTTTGCGCTGGAAGAAGCCGCCTCTATCCCCAGCACCGATTCTGGCATCGTTGCGGAGATGGATGCGCGTTCGGAGCTGGGTCTCAACGATCCGTTCGAAGAGGCGATTGACAACGCGCTGAACTCCTTGCCCGCCAATCTCCGTGCGGCGATGAGCAACGTTGCGATCGTCGTCGAGGACGAGCCTCCCGACGGGCGGCCGCTGCTCGGCCTGTACCACGGTGTACCGCTGCCGCGAAGGAGCCGCACCTACAGCGGAGTACTTCCCGACAAGATCAGCATCTTCCGCGGGCCGATCACGCGACTTGCTGCCGGCGACGCCGACCGTCTACGCCGCGAGGTCAGACACGTCGTGCTCCACGAGATCGCGCATCATTTCGGGATCAGCGACGCGCGGTTGATCGGCCTCGATCGCTACTGACGGGACAAATGGCGACCATATCGCGGCGCTATCCTGGAGCCCGCCGTGCACTGCGCTCTACGGGATTTCGGGTGGGCCTGTGAGTCCTGTTCGGGCCCGGTCGATTTGGTCGTAGGCGTAGGTCACCATTGCGGCGGCGGTCATCGTCTCGCCCTCGTGGGCGAGCGATTCGTAGGTCTGGTCACCGAGGACATCGCGGAGATGGGTGATCGTGGTGTTGAGTTGTGGGTAGCTCACAAGCGTAAAGGCACTCGTGGCGAACCCGCTGATGGTGGCGGCCTGTTCGTGGTGTCCGAGACGGTCCAATACACCGACGAAAAGTGCCAACGGGTTTCGCAGGTTGGCCACGTTGCCGGCGTCGTCGTAGTGGTGGATCGCCACGGTCAAATATTCGAAAAAGTGGATGGGGTCACTTTCGGTAGCCGCAACCATCCACAGCAGCGTGACGGCTACCGCCGCCGATTCCATCTGCCGGTTGCCGCTATCTGCAGCGACCGTCAGGGCTCGGCGTAGAGCGTCATGCGCGACGACGGGATCTGCGTCGTGGTAGGCAAGGCCGTACGCCAAGAGCGCGAAGCAGGCCGTCATCGGGTTGTGCGTGGCGTCGGCCGCGGGGAGCAACCCTTCCGAGGCCACCCTCGCGTCGTCGCCCTCACCCAAGAAATACAACGCCATAACCAGACATGCGCGGGTAACCGTAAGAGGGCCCGCCGCATCCGCGATCACACGGCGGCACAGGTCGGCCCACCGGTCGGACTGACCGGCATGGCTGTACACAATGCCGGTCGAAATTTGTAGCTCGTATGGAACCTCGTCGAATCCTCCGCGCTGCGTTAGCTGGTG
>JBAWAV010000762.1:0-4081 GCA_049589475.1 Mycobacterium sp. | reverse complement strand
GGGTGCGGAGCATCACCTCGATGCTCCGGGCCCGTTCCGACCGCTATACCTTGCCGAGTCGCCGGAACTTCACCCGACCTACAACCTCGCAGGAACCGCGACCGCAACGTCGATCCTGCGAAAGTTTGACACGAACACAGAAGCTGCGACCGCAAACAGTCAATCACGTTCATCGCCGCAGCGACAGCCTCAGGTGATCGATTGAGCTACCAAGAGGTAAACAATTCACATGCGAAGCCAAAACGCCTGGCCGCAACCCCGCTGCCGGTCCCGATTCTCGGCGTTCAATTCGGTTCAGGAGGCAGTTAAACCATGGTGACGTTCGGCAGCGAGCTGCTCGCCGCGGCAGTCGCCGGCACCGATGCGGGAGAGCAGCCGCTACGTCACGTCGCCGAGCTGCCGGCGCGGCGTGCCCGCCAACGCCCTTGGCCGACTTGGGTCGAGCCCGACGTCCTTCGTGCGTTCACCGACCGCGGCGTCAATTCGCCGTGGGTACATCAGGTTGCGGCCGCAGACCTGGCCCACGCCGGCCGCCACGTCGTGATCAGCACGGGCACCGCATCGGGGAAATCGCTGGCCTACCAACTGCCTATCCTCAATGCGCTGGCGACCGAACCACGGGCCCGCGCGCTCTACATCTCGCCGACGAAAGCTCTCGGCCATGACCAATTGCGTTCCGCGCACGCCCTGACCGAGGCGGTCCCGCGGCTCAATGACGTTGCGCCAACGGCTTATGACGGTGACAGTCCCACCGAGGTACGTCGGTTCGCCCGCGAGCGTTCCCGCTGGCTGTTCTCCAACCCCGACATGATCCATCTGGCGCTGCTGCGCAATCACGCCCGGTGGGCAGTTTTCCTGCGCGGACTGCGCTTTGTCGTGGTCGACGAATGCCATTACTACCGAGGCGTTTTCGGTTCGAACGTGGCGATGGTGCTGCGCCGCCTACTGCGGTTGTGTGCGCGTTACTCCGCCGACCCGAGCCTGATGCCGACGGTGATCTTCGCCAGCGCGACGACGTCGGAGCCCGGTGCGACCGCGACAGAGCTCATCGGCCAACCGGTCGAAGAGGTCACCGAAGACGGTTCGCCGCAGGGCGCCCGGACGGTGGCATTGTGGGAGCCCGCCCTGCGGACCGACCTGGTGGGTGAAAACGGCGCTCCGGTAAGGCGTTCCGCCGGAAGCGAATCGGCCCGGGTAATGGCCGATTTGGTCGCCGAAGGAGCACGCACGCTGACGTTCGTCCGATCGCGGCGCGGTGCCGAGCTGACCGCGCTGGCATCCCGCGCGCGGCTGGAAGACATCGCCCCGGAGCTGGCCGGGAAGGTGGCGTCGTATCGAGCGGGCTATCTACCCGAGGAGCGCAACGAACTCGAGCGCGCGTTGCTCGACGGCCGGTTGCGAGGTCTGGCCACCACCAACGCACTCGAACTGGGCATCGACATCGCCGGGCTCGATGCGGTGGTGCTGGCCGGTTTTCCGGGCACGGTCACATCGTTTTGGCAGCAGGCCGGTCGATCCGGGCGACGCGGCCAGGGCGCGCTGGTGGTGCTGGTCGCCCGGGATGACCCGCTGGACACCTACCTGGTGCACAACCCGGCCGCATTGCTGGACAAGCCGATCGAGCGGGTCGTCATCGACCCGGCCAACCCGTATATCCTCGGTCCGCAACTGCTTTGTGCCGCCGCCGAATTGCCGCTGGATGAGGTCGAGGTGCGGACATTGGGCGCCGAAGATGTCGCCGAACAGTTGATCGACGACGGGCTGCTGCGGCGGCGATCCGGGAAGTATTATCCGGCGCCGGGCGTGGATCCCCATCCGGCAGTGGACATCCGGGGGTCGACCGGCAGTCAGATCGTGATAGTGGAGAGCGACACCGGACGGTTGCTGGGCACGGCCGAAGCCGGCCGGGCCGCGGCGTCGGTGCATCCGGGCGCGGTGTATTTGCATCAGGGCGACAGTTATGTCGTCGACTCGCTGGACTTCGACGAGGGCATGGCGTTCGTTCACGGTGAAGATCCCGGATATGCCACATTCGCGCGCGAACTCACCGACATCGAGGTCACCGGAGCCGGCGAACGCCATGCCTTCGGGTCCGTGACACTGGGCCTGGTCCCGGTCCGCGTGACCAATCGGATCGTCGGCTATCTGCGACGCAGGCTCTCCGGTGAGGTCATCGACTTCGTTGAGCTGGAGATGCCACCGCACCGGCTGGAAACCACCGCGGTCATGTACACCATCACACCAGAAGCGCTGCATGGCAACGGAATCGACCCGCTTCGCATCCCCGGCTCGCTACACGCCGCGGAGCACGCCGCGATCGGGCTGCTCCCGCTCGTGGCAAGTTGTGATCGCGGCGACATCGGCGGCTTGTCCACCGCGATCGGCCCCGAATCCGACGGGTTACCAAGCGTGTTCGTCTATGACGGCTATCCGGGCGGAGCGGGCTTCGCCGAGCAGGGTTTCCGCCGGGCAAGCACCTGGCTGGGTGCCACCGCCTCCGCTATCGAGGCGTGTGAGTGCCCGTCGGGATGCCCCTCATGCGTGCAATCGCCGAAGTGCGGCAACGGCAACGACCCGCTGGACAAGGCAGGAGCGGTTCGGGTGCTGGATGTGGTGCTGTCCGCGCTCACCCAGGATCTGCCGTCACAAGGATGACGACATCCCCTCGACGGTCAACGTCCAGCTGGCTGTGTCACCGCGATCGTCGCAAAAGCAACAGCAACATTCACACATCGCGACAAACGGCCGAACTTCGCAATCCGTTCGCAGCCCGAATGGGTGCCGCAGCAAACTCTCCGCAGGCCGGTGAACGGTGCAAAACCCCGCAAGACGTCGTCGCAGACCCGAGACGGCGAAACCCGCGTGGATTCGCCCATGCGGCAACAGGTTATCCGCCGTCTGGCCGCTAAGGTAGTGAGCTATGACCAACGACTGGTTGCTGGTCGAAACGCTCGGCATGGAACCGGCCGTCGTCGCACACGGTCGCCAATTGCAGAACCTCGTCCCGATCACCGCGTTTTTGCGGCGTAAGGCTGGTCGTGCCGCGATCCAGTCGGCAATCGCCGAGTCGTTGCAGACCAGCCAGAGCCTGGTCAGCCTGACCCCTAAAAAAGATCGGGTGATCCACACCGAGCCGGTGGTGATGTCGGACGGCCGGGTGCACGGTGTGCACGTCTGGAGCGGACCCGCGGGAGACGAACCGCCGGAACGGCCGATTCCCGGCCCGCTGAAATGGGATATGACCCTGGGCGTGGCCACCGATACTCCGGAGTCGCTGGCCAACATCGGCAGAAACGTCGAGGCTGAAGACTCCGAGGACCGCGCTTTCGCGGAATGCTGGCCGTCCGGTGAGCTCAAGCCGAACGAAGGCAAAGCGCTCGCGGCCGCCGTCAGGTCCGAACCAGGGCATACCGTATGCGACACCTGGGACGGCGCCGACTGGCAGGGCAAGTACATCCGGGTGAGCTTCGTGACCCGGAACGGTCTGGAAGCGGGGCCGAACGGTCGCGATCACCTGGTCGCGCGGGGAATGAACTGGCGGGCCGAGGATGCCGAGCGGCCCGAGCCGTCCGATCGGCTCGCTCAGCAGATCCTGCGGGGGCTGGGCCAGCAAGGAGTGCATCGTGCGCTGTTCGATCCGCACACCTGGACGCTGCTGAAGTGGCTCGACGCGCCGTGCCCGTTCTACGACTGGCGTCGTATCGCGGCCGACAGCCCGAAGTTGCACCCCAGCGACGAGGCGAGGATGGCTGCGATGCGGACCGAGTTCGACCACGGCACCACTTGGGGTGTGCTGCGGATGCCCGGCTGCGACGGCGGCTGGGTGCCGGTGCACGTGACCGTCAACCGGGTGGAAATCGACGACGACACCTTCGCCGGGCTCGTCTCGCTGCGGCTGCCGACACCGGCCGAGGTCGCCGACGCTCAGCTGGCCGATTAGGCCGGCCCGGCGCGGGCGGCTGCCCGGGCACTGCCCCATCGGCTGACCGCCAAGCCCACCACGACGGTGACCACCACATCCAGGTTGTCGACCACGCAGTCGGCGGTGTGCCCGCGCATCGCGCGTGCCACCGCTTTCGCC
>JBAWAV010000761.1:0-3540 GCA_049589475.1 Mycobacterium sp. | reverse complement strand
TCACCGCCACGGCCGCTGAATTCCTCGGCCAGTACCTCGATCAGCTGCGCCCGCTTGATCGGGAGGTGTTGTGTTCGCTGGCGTGCATCGGTGGCGGGTTTGACCTCGCCGACGCGACGGCAGCGGCCGCGCAGCCGGCCGACGTGGTGGCCCAGGCACTTTGGTCGGGTCTTGAGCTTCGCTTGCTCGAGGCCGTTGACAGCCGCGGCCAGCGGATCGCCAATGCGATCAGCCGCGACGCCCGGTACCGCTTCAGCCACGACCGGGTGATCGAGGCCGCTCGGCAGGGCATGCCCGATCACGCGTGGCGCGAGACGCACCTGCGGATCGGTCGTCGGCTGGCCGAGCAGGGCGACGATCGGTTGTTCGAGGCCGCCCGCCACGTCGGCATAGGTGGTTACCAACTTGCCGAGGACGAGCGCATCCAATTCGTCGACGTGCTGCGCCGTGCATCACGCAAGGCCCGTGCGCAGGCATCGTTCCCACTCGCCCTTGAGCACTGCCGAAACGGTTTGGGTCTGCTCGGTGAATCGCGTTGGGCTGCTCACTTCTTGTTGACCAGAGAGCTGCAACTTGACGCCGCGGAGGCGGCCCTGCTGGTCGGCGATGCGGAGGCCCTGCATGGGCTGCTCGACGAGGCCGAAGGGGGCCTGCACGAGCCGGCAGACCGCGCCCGACTCGCCTTCCTGAGGCTTAAGGGACGGGTAGCGCAGAATCGCCTCCAAGAGGCGCTGGAAACCGGGCTGCGGGCGCTCGATGAACTCGGCGAGCCGCTGCCGCGCAATCCGGGCAAACCTCGGATGGCCAACGCGCTGATGCGGATCAGGCTCGCGACGCGCCGCTGGACCACCGAACGGCTGCTGGAGCTGCCGCATTGCCAGGACCGGCGTGTCATCGAGGTCCAGCGGATCCTTTCTGAGCTACGCAGCCTGTCCTTCATACTCCAGCCCAATCTTTTCCCTTTGATCGTGCGTAAGCAGCTTGAGCTTCTGTTGGATCACGGCCATACCCCCACCTCGCCTACGGTGCTCGCCAGTTGCGGCCTGCTGCTGGTCCTCACTGGTGACCACGCCGGCAGCCAGCGCTTCGGCGAGGTTGGCCTGCTGCTCACCGAGCAGACGGAGTTCCGGGACGCCCGCCCGGAGACGCTGTTCTATTACCTGACTTTCATCCGCCACTGGCGGCACCCAGTCCACGAGGGCCTTGGCCAGCTCCGCGAGGCCGTCGATGAGGCGCTCGACCGGGGTGACCAGGAATATGCCGGCTTCCTCGCCGCGGTTTCGCTCCAACAGTCGTTCTGGGTCGGCCGACCGATGGCCGAGATCGACGCCCTAGCCGAGTCCCTCATCCCTGGGATCCGTTCCCAGCCGGTGCCCCGCGCGCTTTGCCAGGCTGTGCAGCAGCTTTGCCTCAATCTGATGGGCCGCGGCGAGAATCCCTTGCTGCTGGCCGGAGAGAGCGGCTACGACGAGCGCGAGGTGTTGCCGGCGGCCCGCCGCGAGGGCGACGGCGTGGCCTTGAGCGTCGCCTTGAACGTCAAACAGGGGCTGCACTTCTGGGCCGGCGATTACGCAGGTGCGGTCCGCGTCTCGGACGAGGCCTTCGAGTACCTGGGCGGTATGGCCGGCATGGCGGGCCTGCAACTCTTCTATCTGGCCAGCGCCCTGAGCAGGATTCGGGCCGCGCCGAATGACCGCTCGACCCGGCGATCGGTGCGGCAGGTGCTAGCGCTGCACCGCAATTGGGCCGCGAGCTCGCCGGCCAATTACGCGGCACCGTTTGCGCTGATCGAGGGTGCGTGGGCGCGGGCCCGCGGGCAGCACAGCAAGGCGGAGCGCTTCCTCGCCCAGGCGATTGAGCTCGCAGCGGAGTACCAGCTCCCGCTGATTCACGCGCTTGCGCACGAAGAGGGCGCCTTGCTCAACGCGCAGACCGGTCGTCCGAGGGTTTCTGCTCAGATGTTGCGGTCGGCATACCAGGGCTACCTGAGTCTGGGCATCGCGGTGCGCGCGGAGCGGCTCGCGGAGGCTCATCCATGGCTGCTCAGCCGCGACCTTATCTCGGCGGGCTCGGCAGGAATCGACCCCGTCAGCGCGCATCAGGTCGTGCACGCGCTGCCGACCGCGCGGACCCTCGCGGGCTTGGCCGAGATTCTGCTCGGCACGGTTGCAGACACGACCGGCGCGGCCCGCGTTCTGCTCCTCACCGGCGAAGGCGAACAGCTGACCGTCCGGGCCGTTTGGGAGCACGGTGGCACCACGACGGTCGAAGGCCCTTGGACCGAGGTGAGCCATGACTGCTCCATCGTCGGGCGGGTGGTGGACAGCGGCCGTCCGCACATCGTCGCGGCCGATTCGGTCTACCCGCATCATCGTCCAGCTGGACGGGACAAGCGCCAAGCGACGATCCCGGCCACCCTCGCCG
The DNA here is from genome assembly GCA_049589475.1 of Mycobacterium sp. GTDB lineage: Bacteria > Actinomycetota > Actinomycetes > Mycobacteriales > Mycobacteriaceae > Mycobacterium. The sequence goes on along the minus strand of JBAWAV010000761.1, from coordinate 1,116 downwards.
TCCCGGTAGTTGTGCAGGACAAGACGATTGGCGTGATCTACACCGAACACCAAGAGCCGGGCAGAAGCTTCTCTTCCACAGACGAGGAGGCGGTCGCCTTCCTGTGCGCTCAGGCGGCCGCGCCCTTGTGGAACTTCGAGCTCGAGGGCCGGTTAAGGGCCGCCGACGAGCATCGGCAGTCCCTCATGGACGTGCAATCGAGATTCGTGCCCAACGAACTGCTGCGGATCCTCGATATAGACGACTTGCGTCGTGTCCGCAGTGGCTATCAGGTCGGGCGTCAGATGACGGTGCTCATCTCCGATATCCGGGGATTCACCACCCTGATCGAGGACATGGACGTGCTAGAGGCGAGCAACTTGGCGGCGGGGTTCCTGCGGGCTGTCGAGCTGCCGATCATCACCTGCAACGGCATGATCCAAGACGTGCGCGGTGACGAAATCGTCGCCGTCTTCGAGTCGGAGCCGGACAACGCCGTGCGGGCCGGGCTCGCCATGCTGCGGTCCCTACGCGAGCACAACCGGGAGCGGCTTGCGCTTGGCTCCGAGGACTTGCGAGTTGGAATCGGTATCAACACCGGCGCCGTCGGGGTTGGGCTGGTCGGTGGGGTGAACCGAATGGTCCTCACGATCATCGGTGATGCCGTGAACCTGGCTGCGCGCATCGAGAGCGCCAACAAACGCTACGGCTCAGCACTTCTCATCTCCGACGCCACGCTTACTCGTCTCTCGAAGCCCGACCAGTTCAACGTCCGCCGGATGGAGCGAGTCTTTGTGGTCAATCGACGCCGAGCGGTGACGATGTATGAGGTTTATGACGACGATCCGGCGCCGCTGCGGGCCGCGAAGCGGTCGGCGCAGCCGGCGTTTGACGAGGCCTTCCGGTTGTTCGACGCGGGCGACGCCAATCTGGCGCGTGCCGCCTTCGAACGATGCCGCCGGTTACTGCCCGACGACCCGATCGCTGCGCTGCACCTAACCCACTGCGATGCGATGGATAGAGGTGAGATATCCCCTGGTCATGAGGTTGCACTTAGTCAAAAATAGCGGACCGGCGCAGATTTCTCGCCGTCGTATCACCTTGTCTGCCATGATTTTCCCGAGACCAGAGGTGGTG
>JBAWAV010000760.1:0-1647 GCA_049589475.1 Mycobacterium sp. | reverse complement strand
GGCTTCGGGCACCTGAAACGACCAACCCCCGGCGCCATCGTCGTCGGCCCGCAGCCGCAACATGGCATGCCGATCCAGCAACGCCTGCAACAGCACCACGACGTCGGCCTCGGTCGCCCCCGCGGGGCCCTGCACCACCGTGGTCTGGTTGAAATGCTCGACCGGGCCCTCAACGCTGGCCAGCCAACGCATGATGGGGGTCGCGACCACCGGCCCGACGCCCTCATCGACCCGTCCAACCGCACCTTCGACCACTCCGGCCAGCCGGGCCACGGTCTGCTCGACGAAAATATCGCGCGGCCGGCACACCAGGCCGGCGGCCCGCGCCCGTGCCACCACCTGCATCGACAGGATGCTGTCCCCGCCAAGTTCGAAGAACGATTCGTCGACCCCGACGTGCTCAAGCCCCAGGACTTCGGCGTAAATGCCGGCCAGGATCTCCTCCACCGCGTCGGCCGGGGCGCGATACCGGTCGCCTTCTTGGTAGTCAGGGGCGGGCAGGGCGCGGGTGTCGAGTTTGCCGTTGACCGTCAGCGGCAGCGCGTCCATCGCCACCACCGCGGCTGGAACCATGTATGCGGGCAGCCGCTCGGCCAGCACCGCACGCGCGACGGCCAGGTCGGCGGTGCCGGTCACATAGCCCACCAGCCGTTTGTCGCCGGGGCGGTCCTCGCGGGCGATCACCGCCGCCTGCCCCACCCCGTCGACGGCGATCAATGCGGCCTGGACTTCACCGAGCTCGATGCGATACCCGCGGATCTTGACCTGCTCATCGGCACGCCCCACATACCGCAGCTGCCCGTCGGCACCCCACCACACCAAATCCCCGGTGCGATACATCCGCGATCCCGGCGCCCCGAACGGACAGGCCACAAACCGCGAACCGGTCAACCCGGCCCGACCCACATAACCCACCGCCACCCCGGCACCGGCCACATACAACTCCCCCACCACACCCGCCGGCACCAACCGCAACCACCCATCCAGCACAACGAAGCCAAGGTGGGCCAGCGGCACCCCGATCGGGCTCACCGCGGCCTCGACATCGCCGGGCAGGATCTCCCGGAACGAGGCGTGCACTGTTGTCTCGGTGATGCCGTACATATTGATCAGTCGCGGTACGTCGGGATGGCTATCCCGCCAAGCCCTAAGACGTTGCGGCTCCAGCGCTTCACCGCCGAAAATCACCGCCTCCAGCGTGAGTCGACGGCCCAGCTCAGGCGCCAAGCTGTCGGCGGTTTGCAAGGCATAAAACGCCGACGGGGTTTGACTTAAGACGCTGACCTGTTCAGCGACGAGCATGGCGTGGAAATCTTCCGGCGAGCGAACCACCGCATCGGGCACCAATACCAGCCGTCCACCATGGAGCAGCGCGCCAAAGATCTCCCACACCGAACAGTCGAAGGCCAGCGAGTGCGCCTGCGTCCACACCTGCCCCGCCGCCAGCTCTACACCGGAATTCAGTGTCTGCAGCAGCACCGTCACGTTGCGGTGTGGAATGGCCACCCCTTTCGGGGTCCCGGTAGTGCCCGAGGTGTAGATCACATAAGCGATGTCATCCGGATTAGGCGGCGGCAGCGCGGTGCTGGGTTGGCCGGCGATGGCGCGATCCTCGACATCGATAACCACCACGTCCTGCCCGTCCAG
>JBAWAV010000759.1:0-1904 GCA_049589475.1 Mycobacterium sp. | reverse complement strand
TCTCGCTGAAAGCTTTACAGTTCAACGCCCCGACGCCTTGACTGCGCTCACGCACGCGCGCATCCGGCCCCACGCGCAGCCGAAGGAATGGTCTTGAGCAAATTCACCGAAACGATGTATGAGACTGCCCGGTCCAGTTCGAAGGGTTTGGTCACCGGGGAGCCCGACTGCCCGGTGCGGCACACCTGGAGCGAGGTGCACGACCGCGCCCGTCAGATCGCGGGTGGCTTGGCATCGGCCGGCGTCGGCCACGGTGACGCCGTCGCGCTACTGGCCGGTGCCCCAGCCGAAATCGCGCCCGCGGGTCAGGGGGTCTGGATGCGCGGCGCCAGCCTCACCATGCTGCACCAGCCCACTCCCCGCACAGACCTTGCCCGCTGGGCCGAGGAAACCACCGCCGTCATCAAGATGATCGGCGCGAAAACGGTGGTCATCTCCGATCCGTTCATGGCCGCAGCCCCGCTGCTGTCCGAACTCGGCGTGGACGTGCTGATCATCGATGAGCTGCTTAACAGCAGCCCGATAGAGCCGGTCGAGACCGACGACGACGACATCGCGCTGCTGCAGTTGACCTCGGGGTCCACCGGGTCGCCCAAGGCCGTCCAGATCACGCATCGCAATGTCGTATCCAATGCCGAGGCGATGTTCGCTGGCGCAAACGTCGACGTCGATACCGACGTCATCGTGAGCTGGTTACCGCTGTTTCACGACATGGGCATGACCGGCTACCTGACCGTCCCGATGTTTTTCGGCGTCGAACTGATCAAGGTCACGCCGATGGACTTCCTGCGCGACACCCTGCTGTGGGCAAAGCTCATCGACAAGTACGGGGCCACCATGACAGCGGCGCCGAACTTCGCCTACACATTGTTCGCCAAGCGCCTTCGCAAGCTGGCTCAGCCTGGTCAGTTCGACCTGTCCACTCTGCGATGGGCGCTGTCGGGAGCCGAACAGGTCGAACCCGCCGACGTCGAAGACTTCTGTGAGGCGGGCCGGCCGTTCGGGTTGCGTCCGGAAGCGATCCTGCCGGCCTATGGCATGGCCGAGACGACCGTGGCCGCGTCATTCACCGAGTGCGGCGCAGGCCTGGTGGTCGACGAGGTCGACGCCGACATGCTCGCCGTCCTGCACCGGGCTGTTCCTGCGACCAAGGGCAAGACTCGGCGGCTGGCCACGCTCGGCCGACTGCTGGACGGGCTGGAGGCGCGCATTGTCGACGAAGATGACAATGTCCTGCCCGCTCGCTGCGTCGGCGTCATCGAGGTGCGCGGCGCATCGGTGACGCTCGGCTACACCACGATGGCCGGGTTTGTTGCCGCCCAAGACGACCAAGGCTGGTATGACACGGGCGATCTGGGCTACCTCACCGAATGCGGCCGCATCGTCGTCTGCGGCCGCGTCAAGGACGTGATCATCATGGCCGGTCGCAACATCTACCCGACCGACATCGAACGCGCTGCCGCGCGTGTCTCCGGTGTCCGACCAGGCTGCACCGTGGCAGTGCGCCTGAACGCCGGACACCGCCGGGAGACGTTTGCCGTCGCGGTGGAGTCCAACGACTGGCAGGACCCCGCGGCGGTTCGTCGCATAGAGCAGCGCGTCGCGCACGAGGTGGTCGCCGAAGTCGACGTCCGGCCCCGCAACGTCGTGGTGCTCAAGCCGGGAATGATTCCGAAGACCCCGTCGGGCAAGCTGCGTCGGGCCCACAGCTTGGCGCTCGTCAACTGAATTTTCGGGCGCCGGGACGGAGTAGATTTGGCAGTCACCCAGGGTGCAGGAGGGACGTTGATCGACTCCGACTCCGACTTCGACTCCCAGCCCGGACGCACCGTGTCTGAGCTGCCCGAACTCTCCGCTAGCCAGCTGGAGGCAGACGAGGCCGAACTCTATGCGGGACTTCGCAA
>JBAWAV010000758.1:0-4708 GCA_049589475.1 Mycobacterium sp. | reverse complement strand
TGGTGCTCGATGTACTCGGGTGACAGGTATTCGGACGGATCGGGGCGACCGCCCTTCGGCATCGCGAGAATCTCGTCGCGCTTCTCATCGGTCAGGCCTGGTGAAGATGGGTCGCCGCTCTGACCGTGGCCGTCGCCGCTTCCGTGTCCTTGGATGTTGCTGTCGCCGTGGAGTGATGGCGTCTCGAACAGGCGCCCGGCGGGAGGAGTCGCTGGCGGGGTGGTGGTGACGCCAGCGTGTGCGGTCGGGGACGACGGCGGTTCGACCGTTCCTCCGCGTGGCGCCGATATCGGAGCACCGGGATGTTCCGAGTCGGCGGACTTGGAAGCTGTTCCCGTCGGCGGCTTCTGACCGACCGGCGTCTTTGAATCGGTGAGCCCGTAGGGCGGCATCGATTGCTTCGGCTGGGGTGCGGGCGCCGGCTGTCCGCCTCTCGGCGGTTCGTTTAGCGGCGCCGGGTTGTCGTGGGGCGGTGCCGGTTCGCGGATGGGCGCCGGTGGGTGAAACTCCTCGGACTTCCCAGCAGCGTCCGCCGCGAGCCGACCCAGTTTAGGCAGTTTCGACAAGACGCCGCCGGGAAGCAATATCGTCGCGATGTCGAACGCCGATTCGCCCGCCGCCTGGAACGGGTTGCTGCTCCATTCGTCCCAATGGACGGTGTCCTTGCCTAATTCCTTCCAAGACTCTTCAGCCCGCTGCTCGCCCTTTAATCCCGCCAGTGACTCCAGTTTGTCGGCCGCGCCAGAGACGGAGTGCCAGAAGCCGTCCGGGTCGACGACGGCCCGTGCCGGGTTGAAGGTCCAGAAGCTCTTGACGAGGCCCTCGACCTCGGTGAAGACGCCCTTGCAGATCTGGCCGGCGTTATCCAACGCTCGGCCGACGTCGGTGTCATGCAGGAAATGGTCCCACTCCTTTTCGGCGTAGCGGGCCATCGTGGACAGAATCGTGGCCGCCTCCGAGAGCGCCGCCGCGATCTCTTGACGCAGCGCGTCGACTTCCGCGCTGAATTGGTTGACGATGATACGAATGTCGTTGGCAATCTTGCGGATTTCGTCTTCGTCGTCATCGGTCAGGAACTCCCAGACCTCTTTCAGCCCGGTCAGTGGATTGCAGATACGCGACAGGAGATCAAGGATCGCCGCGTGCACCGTGTCGACCTTCGTCGCCAGCGACGTGAGCTGAGTGGCGATGATGGCGCACTGCTGCAAGATTCCGGCCGCGCTGCGGTTGACGGCGGCAAACGCCGCGGCGATCGCCGGGACTTCTGGAATCTGTTGGGTGCCAATGCTACCCATTGGACCGGCGGCACCGAGTATTTCGCTGACTTCGAATTGCCCTCCGGCACTGGTCCACGCGGCCGCGGCAGATCGTAGTTTGCCCGAATCGCCATTTGGCCAGATCATCCCGATGTATTTCGACACCCAGCCCCAGCCTGCCGGCGCGGCGACGCCACCACCGACTGCCGATGGTGTCGAGCCGGCCGAAATAGATCCGGTCGGGTGCGGGGCGGGAAGGGGATGGCCGTGCCCTGAAAGGTTCGACATCGCATCGGCCATCGAATAGTTGTGCGCCGACACTCGCACCCCGTCACCTAAGCGGCACAATCCATTACGGGTGGTGGCCATCGCCTCCAGCAGCTTCGATGCCGACGCATCGTAGGTGCGGCCAAATGCCGCGCCAGCCGGGTCATCACCGGCCATCCCGTTGCATCCGGAGAGGGACGTGGTCAATGTCGAGACGACCAGCCCCAACCCGTCGCCAGCGGAAATCACTGCGGCACCGGCACCATCGAGTGCTTCGGGGTCTACCGAGAGCGGCGCCATAAACTCAAGACCACATGCTCGTATTCGTCGCCATCACGTTGGTGTAGTTGTGATGTGCCGCATTGCCGGCGGCCTTCAACGCGTTCAACGCTTCTCGCATGGTCGCCTCACCGCGCGACCAATGGCGATGCGCCTCGGCATGTGCAGCTGCTGCTTCGCCTGTCCAGGTTTGGTGCAGATTCGTTACCAGCGAGTCGATTTCAGCAACGACGCTCTCGGTGTGCCGCACGAACTCGCTCATCTGCTGAACTGCGTCGGCCAAGGCGTCAGGATCCACGCTGAATGCATCAGCCACGGTAGATGCCGTCAACCGTCTGAGTTGCCGTGGAGTCGTGGGCTTGGAAGTCGACACCGGCGACGCCGACGACCTTGGCCAATATCGACAGCCCCAGCTGGACCTCTCCGGTCCCGCGGTGCCACAGATCCCACGCCTGGCCATACGCGTCACCCGAACCACCGCGCCACCCGGCCAGTAGCTCACGGACCTGACCATCGACCTCGACGAGCCTCGTGTGCAAGTCTTTAGCTGCAGCCGACAATGCCTGTGACGCTTCATGCATCACCTCGGGCTGGACCCTCAACATTCCACGCTCCGCCATGGCGATCAAGCTAACGGCGTCGTGCGTTCCGCACAATTCACCCTGGCCGGGTGGGAACCGGCAGCGTATTACAACGGACTGAGGCTGTGGCCCAACAATATTGGGCCGTCGAGGTCAGCGGTTGCGATCGGTCTCGTCGTCGTTGTTGTCTTCGGGCTTGTTGTCAGGGGCGAGGATGCGCCGGCTGGCTATCGGTTTGCCTGCAACACGTTTCACGACTTCTGGTGCGGTCTGCGGTGCAGTGATCCGCCCCTGCACGGGCGCGCCGTTCTTCACCGACGGTGGAACGACGCGCTTGGTGTCGGCCTTGCTGTCGCTGCCGCCGGCTCCAGCACCGCCCGCGGCGCCGGGCGGCATCATCGGCATTCCGCCCATCGGACCGCGGGATCCGGCACCGGAATCAGGTGGGGCGGGCACCGGTGCCTGCGGCGTCGGCGACGACGCCGGGTATGTGCCGGCTGACGGAGTCGGCGGCGGCCCCAGGTTTCCGGCCGGGGTTGTGGCGCCTGCGAGGTCGGCACCGGCCCCTCCACCGGCGCCCAACGCTGCCCCGCCCGCGCCCATCGCGTCGCCGAGAGCATCGGCGGGCAAAGATGCGCCAATGCCAGCGCCTTGCCCGGCCTTACCGAGGGTGCTGGTCAGCTGGGAGCTGATCTGCGAGACCTGTTGCATGGCCTGATTGAGGGGTTGAGATAACCCTTGGAAGAGGCCGCTGAAGGTTTGAACGGCCTGTTGAGGCATCTGCTGGAGGGTGCCCATCAGCTGCTCGAGTTGCTTGCTGCCCTCCTGGTCAGCAGCGGGGAATTGCGTCATCGCATCACCGGTTTTCTCGCCGCGCTTGGCGTGTCCGGCTTGAGCGGCGGCCGTGTCGGTTGGGTCGCCGGCGTTTCCGGCAAGACCGAGCGTGGCGAGCAGTTGGCTCATAAGCGAGCTGCTCGAAGCGATCTGGTCGGGTGTCAGCGGAGGTGGCGGTGGCATCCCAAATGCCTGCGCCATCTGGGCGAGCACGATCTGAAGCTGTTGTGGGTCCGTCACGATCCCTCCCTACGGCACGCGATTCAGTGCCTGGAACCAGGCGAAGTGATAGTTGGCACCGATGGTGTCCGTCGCCGCCAAGGCCTCGATTGAGGCAAGCAATTGCCAATTCGCCACCGCGGCGGCGTCGACGTCATCGGGGTAGGCATCTAAGACACGCTCACGGAGCTTGTCGAGGTGTTGGTGAAGGAATTCGACTTCATTGTCGACTACGCCGGTACCGGTGGATGCGGCTTTGGCGAGGGTGTGCGCCATCTGCGGCAGTCCGTCTCGCCAATTGGTGGCCTGACCGAGCTCCCATCCAAGTTCCTCGACAGCGGTCACCTGTCGCGGGCGAGGCGACGTGGGAATGGGGTGGTTGGTGTCGGCGGCCTCGGGAAGGTAGTGCAGGGGTGTGTAGCCGGCTGCAACGCTCACCTGGCCAAGCATGGACTCGATGTCGCCACGGCGTTCGCCTGGTTCGAGCAGAGTCACGACAGACGGGATGGCGATGCCCGGGGGAATCCATCCGCTTGCAAGATCTGTGACAAGCAGTGTCGTGCCGTCTGCGAGATCGCCTGCAGCCCAACGTAACCGCGGCTCTTGGCGGGCAACAAAGTCGACCAGCAGCTGCAGTCGGGCTTTAGCCGTGGCCTGCGCGGAGGCGGCCCCGGCGGCGGCTCCACCCGCGGCTGCTGCGACGGCCTGCTCGCCGACGCCAGCAGGCGCGGGGTGGGCGAGCGGCGCGGTACCCGGTTGGCGGACTACCGGTTGCGCTATGCCGCCGGCTCCGGACGACGGGCTAACCGGTGCGGACGCCGGGGAGCCGGCAGACGGGCTGGCCGAAACCCCTGCCGGAGCGGATGGCAGGGTCGGGGCAGAAATCGTGGGCGTCGGCGGCCGAATATCGGAGCCATACGTTGGCAGTGGGCCCACGGGTGCTGCAGAGGCGGCAGGCGCGGCGGCCGCCGGACCAGCCAAATATGTTGCGCCCGAGTCTGTTACGGAGGTATGCGTGCTGCTGATGGGCGCAGGGGGTGTCGCCTGTGGGGCATCGACAACAGGGGCGTGCGCAGTCGCTGGGACGGTGGTGCCCGCGTTCGAAATTGCCGGTTCGGTCGGCACTTGTGGCTGAACCGGACCGGTCACCGGCGGCGTTAAGTTGTTCGGCACGGCCGATGTTGGTGCGCCGGAGTCCAGGCCATGCATGAGCGCGTTGGGTGGTGCGCCGGTTGACATCGCAGGAGGGGTAAATGCGTTAGCTGGCGCGCC
>JBAWAV010000757.1:0-13162 GCA_049589475.1 Mycobacterium sp. | reverse complement strand
CCAGCTCGATCTCCTTGGCGATGGACACGCCATCGTTGGTGATCGTGGGAGCGCCCCACTTCTTCTCCAGGACGACGTTGCGGCCCTTGGGACCCAACGTCACCTTTACCGCGTCGGCGAGGGCGTTCAGGCCCCGCTCGAGGCCGCGACGGGCCTCTTCGTCGTACGCAATTATCTTGGACATTGCGAAGTGATTCCTCCGGTTAGGGGATCGCACGTTCATCGGTCGGGCGCAGTGCCCGCGACGGACGACTGGGGCTGTGCTCGCAGAACTTTGCGGCCCCGGTCTCACCGTCCCGACCTAGCACTCACTGGTCGCGAGTGCCAATGTCATTCTTAGCACTCGCCTATGCCGAGTGCAACCAGCCGAAATGCCTTAAGACGAGGCTCGCAGGCCGTCGATCACCACATCGGTCACCCGTTCGGCGCGCGCCTCGTCGTAGCCCTGCATCGCCTGGCACCCCACCATGAGCGTCTTGATCTCGGCCACGTCGACGTCGGGTCGCACCGTTCCGGCGCGTTGCGCGGCGGTCAGCAGCTCGCCGATCAGGCCGCGAAACGCAGCGTCGGCGTCGGGCGCGACGGTGTTGACGTCGATACCCAGCCCAGCCAGCGCATCGACCAGGCCCTGGTCGGTGGCACCCCAGTCCAGCACCATCGACCGCAGAAACGCGAACAGCGCTTCCCCAGGTCCGACCACGTCCAGCAGCCCGCGGCCCTCGTCGATGATGTGCCGTATCCGGCTGTCCACAACCGCGCGGAACAGGTCTTCTTTCGTCGGGAAATGTCGGTAGACGGTGCCGGCCCCGACGCCCGCGCGGCGGGCGATCTCGTCGATCGGCACCGCCAAGCCTTCGGCCGCGAACGTCTCGTAGGCGGTCTCGAGCACGCGGGCCCGATTGCGCGCCGCGTCAGCACGCAGCGGCCGAGCGGGTACAGACATCACGCATCACCTACTGGTTGACAAAGCGGGGCGCACGTTCCGTATAGTCGACGACAGAACCGGAGCGTACGCCCCGTTTACCTTACAGCTTAGGAGTTTGGCATGGCCAAGTGGACAACAGCGGACATTCCCGACCAGACCGGCCGCGTCGCCGTCATCACCGGCGCCAACACCGGGCTCGGCTACGAGACGGCTCGGGCATTGGCAGAGCACGGCGCCCACGTGGTTCTCGCGGTACGCAATCTCGACAAAGGCAAGGACGCCGCCGCGCGTATCACCGCCAACGGACCGCGCGGCGAGGTTGCCCTGCAGGAGCTCGACCTGACGTCACTGGATTCCGTCCGCGCCGCAGCGCGGGAGTTGCGCTCCAATTACGACCGGATTGACCTGCTGATCAACAATGCCGGCGTGATGTGGACGCCGAAGTCGACGACCAGCGACGGCTTCGAGTTGCAGTTCGGCACAAACCATTTGGGCCATTTCGCTTTCACCGGCCTGCTGCTGGACCGCCTCTTACCGGTCCAGGGTTCGCGAATCGTGACGGTCAGCAGTATCGGCCACCGCATCCTCGCCGACATCCACTTCGACGATCTGCAGTGGGAGCACAGCTACAACCGCGTCGCGGCCTACGGGCAGGCAAAGCTCTCGAACTTGCTGTTCACCTACGAGCTGCAGCGGCGGTTGGCCTCCCACGGCACGACGATCGCCGCTGCCGCTCACCCCGGCGGCTCGAGCACCGAGTTGGCGCGCGATTTACCTCGGGCGCTTGGGCGTGTGTTCGACTTGGTCTCCCAAGACGCGGCGATGGGTGCGCTCCCGACTCTTCGCGCGGCCACCGACCCGGCGGTAACCGGTGGCCAGTACTACGGGCCCGACGGCTTCGGCGGAATGCGGGGCTACCCCAAGGTCGTGGCGTCCAGCGAGAAGTCGCACGATGCCGACCGGCAGCTGCGACTGTGGTCGGTGTCCGAAGAACTGACCGGCGTCATTTATCCGGTCTAGGGCAGATCGAGCAGCTGCTCGTAGAAACCGCCGAAGCGGCGCTGCGGGTCGATCAAGTGGATCTCCAGGATCCAGTGGCACCGGCGACCGCTGGGGTCGGTGCGCCGCATCGGCTTGTTCGATCCGGGCATGATGTACCACTCGGTGGCGGTGCCGGCGATCTTCTTGTGCGGGAACTCCCCGACCAGATGGCCGGCAATGTGGCTGCCCCAACCGAAGCCCTCGGTCCGGGCGGCCTCGACGGAGGCGTCGAACAACTCGGCGCCGGTCACGTCGGGATGGGTATCGAAATAGTCGCGCCCGGCCTGCCACACCCGCGGGAGGGCATCGCGGACGGCGAGTTTGTCCGGATCTTCGCCGAGCACGTAGGTACGCCCGAAGTCGGCCTCCCACTCCTCGAAGATCGGTCCGAAGTCGAGGAACACGATGTCGTCGTCGACGATCTGGCGGTCCGGCGGACGCTCTTTGAAAGGTTGCAGGGTGTTCTCGCCGGCCCGCACGATCCGGCGATGCCAATGCCGGTTGACCCCGAACAGGTCCGCGGCCAACGCGTTGATCTCATCGGACAGCTGCTGCTCGCCGATGCCGGCCCGGATCATCGCGCGCCCTTCGATCTCGTCGAACAGCTGCGCCGCCTTTGCCTCGGCGTCCCGTAGCCGTTCTGCCCGCACGCTTTCCGGGGCGATCGCGTTGTCCACAGCACCGATGCTACGGCGAGGCGGCGTCACGCCCACTGCGCGAAATAAGGACGCTCCGGCTTGCTTTTCTCGACGAGGATGAACACCACACCCCATGGGTCGACGAACCATGTCGTGCGGACGCGCGCCACGTCCGCGATGCCGTCGACAAGAAAGCGCACCCCGTTGGCCTCGAGGTGGGCCCGGGTGGCGTCGAGGTCCTCGCAGATCAACCCGACGTGCGACAACCCGTGGTCGGTAATGGCTGCGGCGCTGCGCTGATCGCCGCCGGCGACGCCGAGATACTCAATCACCTCGAGAACTCGATCTCCGTCGTCGTCGAACCCGACGATCGCCGCTTTCATCGTGGGATCTGACACCAACTGGCCCATGTCGTCGCGAATCGCGTCACCGGCCATCACATAGGGCGGCGACAGCACGCGTAGGCCCAACACGTCGCGATAGAACGCCACCGCCGCTTCGCAGTCGGGCACGCAGACGCCGGTGTGGGCCAATCCGGTAATCACGCTCTGACGATGTCAAAAGCTCCGTCATTGCACCAGGCTCGCGTACGTTTCGATTCAGCCTCCAGCGCTCAGGTCACCATCGACGTAGCGCTGCAAGTTAGGGGCGATCGCGGCGACCACTTCATCGTCCGACATTGAGGCGACGGGCTCGATCTTCCAGACGTAGCGCATCAGCGCGAAGCCCATCATCTGCGAAGAGACGAGTCCGCTGCGGGTAAGGCGGTCGCGCTCGTCGCTGCCGAGGTCGGAGACACCCATCAGGCTGCCCTCGACGACGCGCCGCAACTTCTCGCGGGTCGACGGCTCGTGTGCGGCGGTCTGCAGTATCGCGCGCAGCGTCGGCCCGATCTCGTCGTCCGCCCAGCTGGCCAGGAGCAATGTGATCAAGGCTTTGCCGAGCTGCCGGATCGGCGTCGTCCAAACCTTGGCGATGCTCTCCAGCCATTTCTGCGGCGGGTTGGTGGCCGCGTCCAGCAGACCTTCCTTCGATCCGAAGTAGTGGTAGACGAGCGCGGGGTCGACGTCGGCCGATCGCGCGACCGCGCGGATGGTTGTTCCCGCCCAGCCGTCTTCGGCGAATTGGTCGCGAGCGGCGGCAACAATTCTCGCCGCCAGCACCCCGCGTTCGTCCCGCGGCCCGGGCGCTATCACTTTTTTCGGCATGAGTTTCATCATAGCGTGAAATTCCTCTTGCGTTGAGACTAGTTTCAACGTAGCGTGAGACTAGTTTCAACGAACCGTGAAAAGGACTCCCCTCATGAGCGCAAACCAGAACCCCACTGTCATCGTCGTCGGCGCCGGACCCGTCGGACTCGTCGCCGGCTGCGAACTGGCCCGCCGCGGCGTCCGCGTACGAGTGATCGACAAGTTGGCGCAACCGACCGATCAGTCCCGCGCCGTCGCGGTGCACGCCCGCAGCCTGGACATGTTCGACCGGATGGGCATCGTCGACGAGATGCTGGCCACCGGCATCAAGGCCGTTGCGATGCAGCTGTATGCGGGCGGGCGCGAGCTTTTCCGCGTCCCGCTCGGCGAGGTGGACAGCGCATTCCCGTTCACCCTGACTACGGCGCAGACCGAAACGGAGCGTGTGCTCGGCGAGCGCCTGCAGTCACTCGGGGTGACCGTCGAGCGCGGTGTCGAGTTGGTCGCGCTGAGCCAAGACGACGAAGGAGTGCATCTCACCCTGCAGAACGGCGGGTCAACCGAGCGAGTCAGCGCCTCCTGGGTGATCGGGGCCGACGGCGCTCACAGCGCGGTACGGAAGCTGGTCGGCACCAAGCTCTCCGGTTCTTTCGTCGGCGAACGCTTCCTGCTTGGTGACGTCGAGGCCGAGCACAGCCTGGACCTCGAGGCAATGCATACGTTCTTTGCTCCCGACGGGCCGGTCGTCGTACTGCCGATGCGCGATGCGCGGATGCGGTTTCTCGCCGAGGTGCACGACGCACCCGGTGTCGCTATGAACATGAACCCGACCCAAGATGAGTTGCAGACGATCCTCGATCAGCGGATCGGCGGCATCCGGTTGGTGCGCTCGCACTGGCTGACCAGTTTTGAAATTCACCACGCGAGGGTTCCGGCCTACCGCTGGGGTCGCGTCTTCCTGGCCGGCGACGCCGCGCACATCCATAGCCCGGCCGGCGGTCAGGGCATGAACACCGGCATGCAGGACGTGTTCAACCTCGCATGGAAACTGGCCGCCGTGATCAACGGTGATGCCGGTGACACGCTGCTCGACAGCTATGAGGCCGAGCGCGCGCCGGTCGCCGACAGCGTTATCGCGTTCACAAATCGGCTCACCAAAGCCGGCACGTTGTCCGGCGTGCCGCGCCGGGCCCGCGATGTGGCGGTGCGGATGCTGTCCCGTGTCCCCGTGGCGCGGCGAGTGATGGCCGAGACCGCCGAAGAGACCAACCTCGCTTACAAGCACAGCCCGATCGCTATCGGTCGACGCCCAAGGCACGCTAAAGTCGCTGCCGGACAGCATGTTCCGCATGTAGGTGACGACGCGGTGCAGAAGCAATTCCGCGCGGTGTGTGGTCCGCAGACGTTGGACCACGTCCTGATTACCGTCGCCGCCGGGCAGGTGGCCCCCGCCGCGGGCGGCGCTGGCCAGGTGCAGGTGTTGGTGACCGCCGACGACGCGCCGGTTGCGGGATACGATACCGTCATCGCGGATCCGAACGGCGTTGTGGCACAACGCTTCGGGCTCAGAAACGGTGGGCGCGCGCTGATACGGCCGGACGGCTACATCGGAGCCATCGCCAAACTCGACGACACCACAACCATCGCCGATTACTTCGCCAAGATCAGGAGCTGACACCATGTACACCTACGACATCGACGCTGCGGCTATGTTCGACGACCGCACGCACCAATTCGAGAAATTCGGCATTCCGCTCGACGACATCGAGGGTGTCCGAGCCGCCGTCAACGACATGTGGGCCGATGCGCCGGGCGGCTGGGTTTATGAGTGGTCTCAGCTGGCCGAGCAATACGCCGAGCGCGGCGAGCACCGCATGGCGTCGTTGATCTACGGATGCGCGAAATTTCCCTGCCTGACCGACCCGGCGCGGGTAACGGCCATGCAGCACCAACTCGAACAATTCGAGTTGGCGGCCAAGGACTTTCCGGTCGCCTTCGAGCGCCGCATCATCTCGGTCCCCTACCGAGGCAGCAGCGTTGAGATAGCTGTTCACCTGTATTCCGCCGATGGCGTGTACGCGGGGCGGCCGGTGCTGATCGCCAGCGGCGGCGTGGACACCTGGAAGATGGACATCCACCCATGGTGGGTGGGATTCACCCAGGGCGCTGCGGTGACCACCATGGCCTTCGACCACCCGGGCACCGGGGAAACCGCAATCCCGCTGGACGACCACGCCGACGAAGTGATCCGCGGACTCGCCGACTACGCTCGCGCCCTCGGGAATGGGAAGGTCGCTCACTTCGGCGCCTCGTTCGGGGCTAACTTCGCCGCGATGTCGGGGTTGTCCGGCATCGTCGACGCCGCAGTCGATTTGGGTGGCCCGGTCGTCGGGGCTTTCGGAACCGATAACGTGCGGAAGCTGCCCTTTGGCATGCATGACATCCTGGGCAACGCCATGCATTGGGACCACTCCCCCACGCTCAACGAACTCAGCGTCGGCCTCGAACGGTTGAATCGGCAGGAGTTGATTGCCCAGCAGCGTAATTCGGCGATGCTCGTGGTCAACGGGGCCGACGACTACTTCGTCCCGCAATCCGACACGCTAGTCTTCGCAGGCCGCCCCAACACCGAGGTACACCTGATCGAGGGCACCGGCCACTGCGCGATGAGCAAGGCGCCCGAGGTGGTGCCGGAGATCATCGCGTGGTTAGCGGCGCAATTCGCCGAAGATCGTTGAGCTCGCCGCGCCAGCCGACCGGGCGGTCCGCCCCGCCCAATAGCTAGCCGTACATCGCCGCGACGTCCTGGCCCCACATTCCGTCTGCGGTGCCGCCGACGCGCCCATCGACGCCGCGGCCGGGCCCTGCCAGGGTTCGCTGGTGAGCCTAGCAACCACCGATTCGAAGTCGTCCGCCGAGGAATGTAGCTCGTTTGCCAACTTGTCCCACGCCGACGCCAGCATCGGCCCCACACCGGGGCCGGCGTAGATGCGGCCGGAGTTTACCTCCGGCGGTGGTACCGCAAAATGCATCTGGCCACCCCCGACCGTCCGGTGTGTGCAGGTCAGTCCCCTTGCCACCACGCGATCCCGCAGGTCACGAATGCAGCGCCGCCGGTCAGCGCCGCTGCCCTTTTACGACCCCGTGTCGAATACCCGGTTGTCGTGCACCTTCGCCGCCCGGAATCGAGCGCTGTTGCGTTGCCCACACCGCTGCGACTCGCCGCTGTCCTGCGGAGATGCGCACCCCGATGTCCTTGCCCTAGACTGCATCTCGACCAGATTGGAGTCTGCGGGTGCGGGCAGTTGAAGCGCCCAGCACCCGGGCTTTGCGGGGCTGGCAGCGGCGAGCCTTGGTGCGGTATCTGACCACCAAACCGCGGGATTTTCTGCTGGTCGCAACCCCCGGCGCGGGCAAGACCGCGTTTGCTCTGCGCATCGCGGGCGAGTTGCTGGCCGACCGCGTCATCGAGGCGATCACCGTGGTGGTGCCCACCGAACACCTCAAGGTGCAGTGGGCATGGGCGGCGGCGCAGGACGGTATCGCGCTCGACCCGAAGTTCCGCAACAGTGCCGCGCACACGTCGTCGGAATACCACGGCACCGTCGTCACCTACGCCCAGGTCGCCAAACACCCCGCCCGTCACCGGGTGCGCACCGAGGCCAGACGGACACTGGTCATCTTCGACGAGATCCACCACGGCGGCGACGCCAAGAGTTGGGGCGACGCGATCCTCGAGGCGTTCGGCGACGCCACCCGCCGATTGGCGTTGACCGGCACGCCATTTCGCAGTGACGACGCCGCAATCCCCTTCGTGCGCTACGAGCCCGACGGCGCCGGCCTGCTGCGTTCGCAGGCCGACCACACCTACGGCTACACCGACGCGCTCGCCGACGGTGTGGTGCGACCCGTGGTGTTCCTGGCGTATTCCGGAGAGACCCGGTGGCGCGACAGCGCCGGTGCGGAGTACGCCGCGCGACTCGGTGAGCCCGCGACCGCTGAGCACACCGCACGGGCCTGGCGCACCGCGTTGGACCCGGCCGGAGAGTGGATGCCTGCGGTGGTCACCGCGGCCGACACCCGGCTGCGCCAACTCCGCGACGGCGGGGTGCCGGACGCGGGCGGCATGATCATCGCTTCCGACCAGACGGCGGCGCGCGCATATGCTGTTCTGCTGCAACGGATTACCGGCGAGCCACCGACTCTCGTCCTGTCCGACGACCCGGGATCGTCGCAGCGCATCGCAGAGTTCTCCCGGGGTACCAGTCGATGGCTGGTCGCGGTGCGCATGGTGTCGGAGGGCGTCGACGTGCCACGGCTGGCCGTCGGCGTCTACGCCACCAGCGCTTCGACGCCGCTGTTCTTCGCCCAGGCCATCGGCCGCTTCGTCCGGTCGCGGCGCCCCGGCGAAATCGCCAGCGTGTTCCTGCCGTCGGTGCCGACGCTTTTGCTGTTGGCCAGCGAGTTGGAGGCACAGCGCAATCACGTTCTTGGCCAACCGGATCGGGAACCCAAAGATGAGCTCGCCGAGGCGCAGCGACAGCGAGACGAGCCGTCGGAAATCGACAACAAGTTCGAGTCGCTGGGCGCCGACGCCGAACTGGACCAGGTGATTTTCGACGGTTCGTCGTTCGGCACCGCGACCCCCGCCGGCAGCGACGAAGAGGCCGACTACTTAGGCATCCCCGGCCTGCTGGATCCCGGGCAGATGCGTGACCTGCTGCGCCGCCACCAGGAACAGCAGTTCGACCGCCGCGCCGCTACACCCGAACCGGTCACCCGGCACGGCCAACTGCGTGACCTCCGCCGCGAACTCAACGCGCTGGTGTCGGCCGCACATCATCGAATCGGCAAGCCGCACGGGTGGATTCACAACGAACTACGTCGGCTCTGCGGCGGCCCACCGGTGGCCGCGGCGACCACCGAACAGCTTCAGGCGCGTATCGAAGCGGTGCGCGGCCTCAGCGCTTAGCGTCAGCGGATCGCCCAGATACTATCGGCGACCCACGGCGACGCCTGCGCCGCTATCGCCCACGCCCGGTCTTCCGGAACGTCGATCAGCGGATAGCGCTTGATGCCCGCGGCGGTAGCCGCGACCAACGTCGCGACACCGGCGCGGCGCTGAAAAGGCGACTGGCGGACGGTCCAGCTGATAATGCCCGCGGTTGCGATGCAGTCGCGACGGCGTTCCACGCTGCCGGCGCGCATCACCAGCCAGCGATCGTCGACCCGGTGCCCCAGAGCGCTGACCCGGTCGGCGGCCAGCAGCGCACACCAGGCGGTGACCGCGATCCACGCCGGCCACACCCATACGGGCACAACGGATATCCTCCACACCGCGGCCGCGGCCAGCACAACACCGAGCAGCATCGGAAGTCCGAGCGCGCGCGTCCACCGTCGAGTCGCGGCGCGCCGGCCGTGACTACGCAGCGGGCCGGTCACGACGTCGGGGTCGCCGACCAGCCCGGTCAACACCGCCTCGGCGATGGCATCCGGACACGGCGGCAGTAGCACCGACGCTTCACCGGCACCGTGCACGCCGGTCATCACGGCATCCAGCCGGGCGCCGCCGAATACGCGCACCAGCAGCGGCTGACGCAATGTGCCGCCACGCAACCTGCTCATGTCGTAGGTGCGCTCGCGAAGCCGCAGCAACCCATGCCGAAGATGCAGGATGTCGCCCTGGCGGGACAGCACCAAGTTGCCCCAGGTGACCAACGACCGCAACACCGCGAGCACTACCGACGCCACCAGCACCGCTGCCACGATCAGCCCGACGGTTTGCGCTACGCCCAGCCGCTGCGCGGCTTTCAGCGCCGACTCGACCGGGCGCCAATGTTGAAGCGGCCCAATGAATCCGCTTTGATACAGCACACCGGCCGCGCCGCCGATCGTCAGCAGTCCGGACACGCTCAGCGGCGAGTAGCGCAACCACGACGGCTGCCAACGGGCCAGCACGCCACCTTCCTCCGCAGGTTCGGTGGTCGCCGCATCGGCCGGCTGTGTCGACGCAGCCAGCAGGATCTCTCGCAGCCGCGGCACCTCTTCGACCCGGACAGCGTTCAACTCGAACACCCCGGAGCCGTGCTCGCCCCTGGCTTCTTGACCCGTGCTGACCCGCAGCACGGCCAGACCCAGCATCCGGTGCAGCAACCGCGCGTCGCTCTGCACCGAGCGAATCCGGTTGCGCGGCAACGACAATACTTTGCGCTGCAGCAGACCGGTCCGCAGCTGCACCTGGCCTGATTCGGGATCGGCGTCGATCCGGTAGGTCGTGGTGAACCAGCGTGCTACGCCGACTCCCACGGTCCACGCCAGCACCGCGGCCGTCCAGGATTGGTTTCCGGTCGTCGAGCCCAGCACGATCCCGCCGATCAACAGCGGCAGCTCGCGCAGCACTTCGTGCACCGGGTGAACCAGCAGCATCCTGGGACTCAGCCGCTGCCAAGCGACTTGCGGCCGCAACGACGAGTGCGTCACGTGGCGTCCTCGGCGCCGATCGCCGCGATGTCGGTCAACTGCGCGACGAGGTGGTCGGCGACGTCGACATCGAGGGCGTTGATGCGCACCGCGCCCGCCGACGACGCAGTGGTGACGGTGACATTGGCCAGGCCGAACAACCGGTCCAGCGGGCCGCGATAGGTGTCGACGGTCTGCACCCGCGAGATCGGCGCGATGCGCCTCTCCTGCACCAGCCAGCCGGTGCGGGTGAACACCGCCTGCGGCCCGAGTTCCCAGCGGTGCACCCGGTACCGCCACAACGGCACGACGGACACCGCAACCACCGCGCCGAGCACCGTGACGACGCCCATCAGGATGTGCAGCCACGGCATTCGCTTGTCGAGGCCGATCCACACCGCTTGACCCACCGCCAGCAACAGCCACGGGACCACACCCCCGACGGCCCACCGCATCGGGGCTCGTCGGCTGGGCGGATGCGCGGGATCGACCATGTCCACGCCCACGAGGATGCCACCGACTGGTCACCCGGCAGCGCGACACGACCGCATCGATCGTCGGTGAGTATCGTTTCCGACGATGAGTTCGAACGGCAAGTGGACGATCGCGGACGTACCGGACCAGAGCGGACGCGTCGCCGTCGTCACCGGCGCGAACACCGGCCTCGGCTATCACACCGCCGCGGCGCTGGTCCAGGCCGGCGCGTACGTCGTGTTGGCGGTCCGTGACACGGAGAAGGGCAACCACGCCTTGGCGCGCATCGTTGCCGCCCACCCGCACGGCGACGTGACGTTGCAGGAACTCGACCTCAGCTCGCTGGAGTCGGTGCGCGCCGCCGCCGCGGCGCTGCGCAAGGCCTACCCACGCATCGATCTGCTGATCAACAACGCGGGCGTGATGTGGACGCCCCGACAACTGACCGCCGACGGATTCGAGATGCAGTTCGGCACCAACCATCTCGGTCATTTCGCACTGACCGGGCTGCTGCTGGACAACCTGCTGCCGGTCCGCGGCTCGCGGGTGGTGACCGTCAGCAGCAATGGTCACCGGTTCCGTGCCGCGATCCAGTTCGACGACCTACAGTCCGAACAGCACTACGACCGGTTCGCCGCCTACGGGCAGTCGAAGCTGGCCAACCTGCTTTTCACCTATGAACTGCAACGCCGGTTGGCCACCCGGCAGCAGAACACCATCGCGGTGGCCGCCCACCCCGGCGGGGCAAGCACCGAGCTGGGGCGAAACGCCCCGACGCTGTTCAAGCCCCTGTTCGCGCTGGCCAGCCCGCTGTTCTTCCAGAACGCGGCGATGGGCGCCCTGCCGACGTTGCGCGCCGCCACCGATCCGGACGTCGAGGGCGGCCAGTACTACGGCCCCGACGGCCTCGGCGAGCAACGCGGCCACCCGAAGCTGGTCTCGTCAAGCGCCCAGTCTCACGACGAGGACGTGCAACGCCGACTGTGGGCGGTCTCCGAAGAACTGACCGGCGTCACGTATCCGGTCTGACGCCGACCGCGGCTCTTCTAAGATGACCGCGTGACACGACGTCCCCGCTCCAACGCTGACAGCCCTACCTTCAGCCCGCAGCATTTCGTGTCGCTGCTGCGGTCGACCGTTCCGCCGGTACATCCGGCCGGCCTGCCGTTCGTCTCAGCGGGCCTGGGCCTTGCCTTGGTCGGCCACCGTCACCGCTGGCTGCGCCGGGCCGGTCTGCTGACCGCCGGCGCCTGCGCCGGCTTCTTCCGCCATCCCCCGCGCGTGCCGCCCACCCGACCCGGAGTGGTCGTCGCACCGGCCGACGGCCTGGTCTGCCTCATCGAGACCGCCGCTCCGCCGCCGGAACTGGACATGGGCGACGCGGAGCTGACGCGGGTCAGCATCTTCTTGTCGCTGCTGGACGCCCATGTGCAGCGCGCCCCGGTGAGCGGCGAGGTGATCGCCGTGCAGCACCGGCCGGGCCAATTCGGATCGGCCGATCTTCCCGCGGCCAGCGACGACAACGAGCGCAACAGCGTGCGGATCCGCACCGAGGACGGTGTGGACATCGTCGCCGTGCAGATCGCGGGCCTGCTGGCGCGACGGATCATCTGCGACGTACACGCCGGGGACAAGGTGTCCATCGGCGACACCTACGGCCTGATCCGGTTCGGGTCCCGGCTGGACACCTACCTGCCCGCCGGCACCGAGGTACTGGTCCGCATCGGTCAACGCGCAGTCGGCGGCGAGACTGTGCTGGCCGAGCTGCCGTGATTATCAAGCCTCGCGGCAGGCGAGTGGTCCCCCTGCGCATCCTGCCCAGCTCGATGAGCGTGCTGGCCATCTGCGCCGGGCTGACGTCGATCCGGTTCGCCCTCGAGGGCCAGCCGCACGTCGCGCTGGCTTTGATCGCCGCGGCCGCGATCCTGGACGGTCTGGACGGACGGGTGGCCCGGGCCCTGGACGCCGAGTCGCGGATGGGTGCGGAGATCGACTCGCTCGCCGACGCGGTCAACTTCGGTGTGGCTCCCGCAGTGGTGATCTACGTGTCGATGTTGTCTTCATCGCCGGCGGGCTGGGTTGTGGTGCTGACCTACGCGGTGTCAATTGTGTTGCGGTTGGCCAGGTTCAATGCGTTGCTCGACGACGCCACCCAGCCTTCTTTCGCGCGCGAGTTTTTCGTCGGGATACCCGCACCGGCCGGGGCAATCCTGGCGCTCGGACCGATCGCCGCCAAGCTGCAGTTCGGCGTGGGCTGGTGGACGTCGCCGTGGGTCGTCTGCGCCTGGGTGGCGGTGTGCTCGATGCTGGTGGTGAGCAGGATCCCGATGCGCAAGATGCATGCCGTCTCGGTGCCCCCCAATCTGGCGGCTGTGCTGCTGGCTTCGTTGGCCATCGTCGCGGCCGCGGCGTTCCTGTTCCCCTACGTCCTGGTC
>JBAWAV010000756.1:0-5020 GCA_049589475.1 Mycobacterium sp. | reverse complement strand
GTGTCGCGGTCGGTCCACTCGAACAGCATCGGTTCGGTGGTCGCGCCCACGGCTTTCGGGTCGATCGCCATTTCGGATCTCCTCTGCATCGGATTCACTAGGTCGGATTCATTGGGCTATCCGTGGCAAACCCACCACGCCAAAGCCTTCGACAAGGCAGGCTATCGCCATGCGCAAACGCTCTATCATCTGGAAAGCCGCTGCCGCACTCGCCGCCGTCATCATTGTCGGCGCCTGCTCAGGATCACCGCATGCACGCAGCATCACCTTGACCTTCATCCGGCATGCCGAGTCGCAGAGCAACGCCGCACACATGATCAACACCGACGTGCCCGGTCCGAGTCTCACCGAGGAAGGGCAGGGCCAGGCTGAACAGCTCGCCCACCAACTGTCCCGCAACAACTTCGACGACGTCTACGCCTCCGATATGGTCCGCGCCGAAGAGACCGCCGCGCCGCTGGCCCACGCGCTCGGCAAGCGGGTCGAAATCCTGCCGGGTCTGCGTGAGATCGAGGCGGGCAAATACAACAACACCCCGTCGAAGCGCGCCGACCTGACCTATCTGCTGGCGCCGGCGGATTGGCTGAACGGCGACGTGAAAGACGCCGTCCCCGGCTCGATCAGCGGTGTGCAGTTCAACGACCGGTTCACAGCTGCCGTGCAGAAGATCTATGACAGCGGCAGCAGCAGGCCAGTGGCGTTCTCGCACGCTGAGTCGATCATGTACTGGACGCTGATGAACGTGAAGAACCCCAAGGACAGCCTGGCGACCAGCCATCCGCTGCCCAACCTCGGACGGGTGGTGATCACCGGCAGTCCGGCGATGGGTTGGACGTTGGTCGACTGGGACGGCATCCGCAACTTCAGTTACTGATCGCGTCCATCCCGCAGTACGGTACTGGACAGTACTGCTGCGGCCGCCTTATCGTTAGGCGCTGTGACCGAGACTGTCCATCGGGGCGCGGAGCCTTCCCCTTGGTCGCCACGGGAAAGCGAACTGCTCGCCGTGACGCTGCAGCTTCTCCAGGAGCACGGGTATGACGGACTGACGGTGGATGCGGTCGCGGCCAGCGCACACGCGAGCAAGGCCACCGTGTACCGGCGCTGGCCATCGAAGGCCGAGCTCGTATTGGCCGCGTTCATCGAGGGAGTCCGACAGGTCGCGGTGCCTCCCGAGACAGGCACGCTACGCGGCGATCTACTGCACCTCGGGATGGTGATCTGCCTTCAGGCCAACCAGCAGGCCAGCACCATCCGCGCCGTGCTGGTGGAGGTGTCGCGTCACACCGACCTCCACGATGCCCTGCAGGGTCAGTTTCTCGATCAACGTAAAGCCCTGATCGACGAGATTCTCCGCGACGCGGCCAAGCGCGGCGAGATCGACCAGGCCGCCATCAGCGACGAGCTCTGGGACGTGTTGCAGGGCTATTTGATCTTCCGGGCGATCATGCCGAGCCGGCCCCCCACCGAGCACACCGTGCAGGCTTTGGTGGACGAGGTCATCATCCCAAGCCTCACCCGGTTTGGCGTCCGAAATGTCAACGGATGAACCGCATTTTACGCCTGGTCAGGCGGCGCTGGATGATCCTGGTCGCCGTAGCGGTGATTGCGCTGGCAGGGTTCGCCGTCGACCGACTACACGGCGCCTTCGGCTCTCACCGAAACTCCTCGTCAGCCAGTGGAGTCTCGAACGAGATCGTCCCCTTCAACCCGAAAAGCGTTGTCTACCAGGTCTTCGGCGCTCCGGGCGCAACGGCGACCATCAACTACCAAGACGTCCACGCCGCCCCGCAGCGAGTCGACAACGCCCCGCTGCCATGGTCTTACACGATCACAACCACTGACCCGGCTGTCATCGCCAACCTGGTCGCGCAGGGCAACGGAAACATCCTGGGCTGCCGCATCATCGTCAACGGCGTCGTCAAAGACGAGAGGACCGTCAACGAAATGAACGCCTACACGTTCTGCCTGGACAAATCCGGATGACCGACCACAGCAGTCGCCGGCCCGTCGTCCCACGCACCATTCACCGCCTGGCGGTGCCCATTCTGTTGTTCTGGCTAGCTCTGGCTGCCGTGCCGAATATCCTTGTGCCGCAACTCGAAGAGGTCGGCAGGCTGCACAACGTCGGCCTCAGCTCCCGCGAAGCGCCGTCGTACCAGGCGTTCAAGCACATCGGCAAAGTCTTCCACGAGTTCGATACCGACAGTTCGGCGATGATCGTGCTGGAGGGCGACAAACCGCTCGGCGCTGACGCCCATACCTTTTACGACGCGCTGATCCACAAATTGGAGCAGGACAAGAAGCACGTCCAGCACGTCCAGGACTTCTGGGGCGACACGCTGACAGCCGCGGGATCGCAGAGCAGCGACGGCAAGGCCGCATACGTTCAGCTCTTTCTCAATGGAAGTCAGGGCGAGGCGCTGTCCAACGAGTCCGTCGACGCGGTCCGCGCCATCGTGGACGACATGCAGCCGCCGCCGGGCGTCAAGGCTTACCTCACCGGCGCGGCCCCACTGATCGCCGATCAGTTCACCGAAGGCAGTAAAGGCTCCAACAAAGTCACCGCGCTGACCGTCGCGGTGATCGCGGTGATGCTGTTCTTCGTCTATCGGTCGGTCGCCACCACTCTGCTCGTTCTTGCGACAGTTCTCATCGAGATGGCGGCGGCGCGGGGATTCGTTGCGTTCCTGGGCAATTCGGGCATCCTGGGACTATCGACCTACGCGACCAACCTGCTCACGTTGCTGGTGATCGCCGCAGGCACGGACTACGCGATCTTCTTCGTCGGCCGCTATCAGGAAGCGCGGACCGCCGGCGAGGAGCGGGAAACCGCCTTCTATTCGATGTATCGCGGCACCGCTCACGTCGTCCTGGGCTCGGGCCTGACGGTAGCCAGCGCGGTCGCCTGCCTCAGCTTCACCCGGCTGCCCTACTTTCAAAGCCTGGGTCTGCCCGCGGCGATCGGAATCCTGGTGGCGCTGGCGGCCTCGCTCACACTGGGCCCGGCCGTGCTGACCGTTGCCAGTCACTTTGGCCTGTTCGACCCCAAGCGAGTGATGCAGACTCGTGGCTGGCGACGCATCGGCACCGCCATAGTCCGTTGGCCCGCACCGATTCTGGTGGTCGCCATCGCTGGTGCCCTCATCGGTCTACTGGCTCTGCCCGGTTACAAGACCAGCTACGACACCCGTCCCTACATCCCGGCCACTGCTGCAGCCAACGTCGGATACACCGCTGCCGAGCGGCACTTTTCCCGTGCCCGACTGGAGCCCGAGCTGTTGATGATCGAGGCCGATCACGATCTGCGCAATCCGGCGGACATGCTCGTTTTAGACAAGGTTGCCAAAGGCGTTGTGCACATACCGGGTATCTCCCAGGTGCAGTCCATCACCCGGCCGCTGGGAGCGCCGCTGGACCACAGCTCGATCGCGTTCCAGATCAGCCAGCAAAGCATCGGGCAGGTGCAGAACCTTAAGTATCAGATGGATCGCGCGCACGACTTGTTAAGGCAATCTGACGAACTCACCAAGACGATCGGTATCTTGCAGCAGCAGTATGCCCTGCAGCAGCAACTCGCCGGCGCCACACACGACGAGACCAAGAAGTTTCACGAGACGCTCGCCATCATTTCCGAGGTGCGGGACAAGCTCGCCAACTTTGACGACTTCTTCCGTCCGCTGCACAGCTACTTCTACTGGGAGAAGCACTGCTCTGACATTCCGGCGTGCTTCGCGTTGCGAAACACGTTCGAAGCGCTGGACAGCATCGACCAACTCACCGAGAAATTCGAAGACCTCACCGCAAGCCTGGACAAGCTGGACGCGATCCAGCCGCAGCTGGTGGGGCTTATCCCGCCGCAGATCGCCAGCCAGGAGATCAATCAGGAGTTGGTGCTGAAAAACTTCGCCACCAACTCAGGGATCGCCGGCCAGTCGAGCGTCGCCAACGACAATCCGGCGGCGCTCGGGCAGGCTTTCGACAAGGCCAAGAACGACGACCTGTTCTATCTGCCACCCGAGGTGTTCAGCAACCCCGACTTCAAGCGCGGGCTGAAACTGTTCATGTCGCCCGACGGCAAAGCCGCCCGCATGATCATCACCCACGAGGGCGACCCGGCGGAGCCGGCGGCCATCTCGCACGTCGAACCGATCAGGCTCGCCGCACATGAGGCAGTGAAGAACACGCCGCTGGCGGGCGCCAGGTTCTATCTCGGCGGCACCGCGTCGACCTACAAAGACATCGGGGACATGGAGAGTTACGACCTGCTGATCGTCTCCATCGCCTCACTGAGCCTGATCCTGTTGATCATGATGCTCATCACCCGCAGCCTGGTCGCCGCTATCGTGATCGTCGGTACCGTGGCACTGTCGCTGGGCGCATCGTTCGGGCTGTCGGTACTCGTGTGGCAGTACATGTTGGGTATCGAATTATATTGGGTCGTACTGGCTTTGGCGGTCATCCTGCTGCTGGCCGTCGGATCCGACTACAACCTGCTACTCATCTCCCGGTTCAAGGAAGAGATCCACGCCGGCCTCAAGACCGGCATCATCCGCTCAATGGCCGGCTCCGGGTCGGTGGTGACCGCCGCCGGTCTGGTCTTCGCCGTCACCATGTGCGGGTTCGTGTTCAGCGGTTTGCAGGTACTCGGCCAGATCGGCACCACCATCGGACTCGGCCTGCTCTTCGACACGCTGATCGTGCGATCGTTCATGACGCCGTCGATCGCCGCATTGCTCGGCACCTGGTTCTGGTGGCCGCAGCGGGTTCGCCCGCGACCGGCCAGTCGGATGCTGCAGCCCTACGGATCGCGGCAGGCGGTACGTCAACTGCTGCTGTGGGATGACCCGGAAGACTCGGACGATCACGTCACATCCCGTTGACGTGCGGCCCGGCCGGGCGCACCATGTGTCTCATGCGTTATGTCGTTACCGGCGGTACCGGGTTTATTGGGCGCCGCGTGGTGTCCCGTCTCTTGGACGCTCAGCCGGACGCCGAGGTGTGGGTGCTGGTTCGCCGT
>JBAWAV010000755.1:0-16631 GCA_049589475.1 Mycobacterium sp. | reverse complement strand
GTGGCGGCGTCGGCCCCTCGAACGGGCAGTCCCAGGCGGTCGCGACGATGACTTCGACGGCGACGTCGCTGTCGTGGGCAATGGCGACGATGTCGTCGATCTGGTCGGTGGCCTCGGCGCTACCGCGCCCGACATTGGCGCGGCTGAACTCGTCGCTGGCCGCGACCACGTATTCGATCGAGTGCAGCCCTGCGGCGACGGCGCGCTTGGCGCCGTTCGGGCTGGCGACCAGCGCGGAGAATTCGATGTCGGGGTAGTCGTGCAGGTGCGCGGCGAACTCGGCGGCGTCGGCCATCGACGGCACCTTCGATGGGGATACGAACGCAGTCGCCTCCACCTCGCGCACACCGGTGGCGGCGACCGCGGCCAGCAGTTCGAGCTTGGCCGACAACGGGATCGGCTTCTCGATCTGCAGTCCGTCGCGCAGGGCCACCTCGCGAATCTGGACTCTCATACGACCTCCTCGGCGCGCAACCGGTCGACTTCTTCGGCGGTCTTGCCGAGCAGGCCGATGAAGACGTCGTCGTTGTGCTGGCCCGGACGTGCCGAGCCGGCCCTGCGGACACTGCCGGGCGTTTCCGAGAGGACCGGCGTGACTCCCGGGCCCAGCACCGGGCGGGCCAGCCGCTCGTCGTAGTGTTCGACCAGCATGCCGCGCGCCCGCAGTTGCGGGTCGTTGACCACCTCGGCGACAGTGTTGATCGGACCGGCGATCACGCCTGCGGCGCTGAGGGTTTCGATGATGTGGTCGGGTTGTCGTTCGGCAGCCCAAGTGCTGATGATCTTGTCGAGCTCGTCCTGGTTGCGGCCGCGGGCCGCGTGGTCGGCGAAACGGTCGTCGGTGGACAGCTCCGGGCGCCCCATCGCCTGACACAGCCGGCCGAACACCGTGTCCTGGTTGGCCGCGATCACCACCCAGGAGCCGTCGGCGCTGCGGTAGATGTTGGACGGCGCGATGCCCTCCAGGCGGGTGCCCGACGGGCCCCGTACCACGCCGCCGACGTCGTAGTCCGGAATGGTGGATTCCTGTACGGCCAAGCATGATTCGGTGAGTGCCACGTCGACGACCTGGCCACGTCCGGTGACACTGCGTCGATACAGCGCGGCGAGTGCGCCCTGCGCGCCGAACATCCCGGCCAGGCTGTCGCCCAGCGACAGCGCCAGCCGGGGCGGCGGCCCGCCGGGGAAGCCGTTGAGGTGTCGCAGGCCGCTGGCGGCTTCGGCGACCGAAGCGTATCCGGCTTTGTGTGCGTCGGGGCCGGTCTGCCCGTAGCCTGACACCCGCACCAGGATGATGCCTGGGTTACGTTGGCTGAGAACGTCGTAACCCAGCTCCCACTTCTCCAGCGTGCCCGGGCGGAAATTCTCCACCACGATGTCGGACTTCTCGACGAGATCGAGGAACAACTCCCGGCCGCGGGGCCGGCGCAGGTCCAGCGTGACGGCGCGCTTATTGCGCGCATGCACGGTCCAGAAGACGTGATTCCCGTCGACTTCGGCCTGTCCCCAGGTGCGTAGCGGGTCCGGCGCGCCGGGCGGTTCGACCTTGATGACGTCGGCGCCCATATCACCGAGCAACCGCCCGGCGAACGGTCCGGCGATCAGGGTGCCCAACTCCAGCACCCGGATGCCGTCCAGCGCACCAGCGGTCATGTAGCGCCCGCGAATTTGTGGCGGACCAGCCAGTCGGTGACCACGTTGACGGCCTCGCGCAGCTTGTCGCGTTGATCGGGGCCAGCGTAATAGTGGGTGGCGCCGTGGATTTCGTGCATCTCTTTATCGGGATGGCCGATGGCCTCGAAGAGACGCCGGGTATGGCTGGGCGTACACGCGTCGTCGGCCAGGTTGCCGATCACCAATGCGGGCACCGCGATGTCACGCCCGCAGTCCACGCCGTCGCCGTGGGAATCGTCGTAGCTCCACTGCGACAGCCAACTGCGCAGGGTGGAGAACCGGGCCAGGCCGACCGGGCTCATGTTCACCACTTGAGGATCGCCCAAATAGCACGTTCCCGGGATCCGTTCGTTGGGATCGACGGTCGGATCCAGCCATCGAGGGTCGGCCATGGTGCCGTGCACGACGAATCCGAATTCATCGTCAGGTCGGCCGGCGGCCGCCAACTCGGCCAGTTTCTCTTTGACCCAGCCGGTGATGCGTCGGTTGCGGTCGATCTGCGCATGCCGGTAGCGGGCCAGGAATTCCTCGCTGTAGGGAGGCTGATTGGGGTTGTCCGGGTTGTACAGGTCGAGTTCCGGATCGCGTTTGGTCGGATCGGATTCGTCGAGGATCGACCCGTCCAGCCATTCGGTCAGCGTGCCGTGCCGGCTGATGTGCGCGGCCAGCAGCATGATGCCGTCGGCGGCGGGCAGGTCGAGTTTGGTCAGGTCGGGCCCGTCGCCCGACGGGCTGGACGTGATGGTCGGGTGCTGGGCCTGCTGCTGATAGAACACCGACAGCGAACCGCCGCCGCTCCAGCCGGCAAGCACCACCTTCTGATAACCGAGGCGGTCTTTGGCGTCCTTGATCGCGGCGCCGAGATCCTCGATGACCTTCTCCATCAGCAGCGCCGAATCGGTGCCGCGGAATCGGCTGTTGCAGTAGATGACGTGATGCCCGGCCCGGGCCAGCGCGTTGATCATCGGCAGGTACGCACCACCGCCGATCGGATGCATGAACACCAGCACGGTGTCCGACGGGTTGTCCTTCGGCTTGAGCAGATAACTTTCCAGCACGGTGATTTCGGCCAGCCCGCCGTAGACGTCCCGGACTCCCGAATTGTTCTGGAAAGCAACCAGATACGGGATCCGGTCGTAGTCGTGCTTCACCGCTGTCGTCATAGATGTAGTCCTTAGTGTTGTCCGAGATCGTGGGCCAGTACCTCTGCCGACGGCGTCAGCCGTCTGCGGGTGTCGATCGCTATCACCTGCCAGTCGACGCGGGAGTAGTCGTCGAACTTGCGGCGGGCGCGTTCGCGCGCCTTCTCCGGTGCGCCGTGGTGAACCCCTTGCGGCGCATGGGAAATCAGGCCGGGCGGCATCGGGATGCCGTAGAGCGAACCGCCGTGGAAGAACGCGATCTCGTCGTAGTCGACGTTGCGGTGATACCACGGGGTGCGTTCGGTGCCCGAGACGCCTTCGGCCGGTTTGGGCAGGAAGTTCATTACGTAGACACCGGTGGCCTGCATGAACAGGTGCACGGTCGGGGGCAGGTGGACGCTGTCGGAGGTGACGACGTTGTAGTCGGCGATGTTGAAGGTGAACGCGAAGTTGTCGCCGCGCCAGCCTTCGACATCGAGCGGATTGTGTCGGTAGTAGAGCGTTGTCGGACCGCCCTCGTGAACGAGCCGGACCTCATACTCATCGCGGCCATCGTCATCGATGGGTTCGGGTTCCGGGATGACGACCTGTGACGGGTCGAATGGGAAGTGCCGGCCCAGCGACCCGGGGGGCGGGACCCGGAATTCGTCGCTCGCCTCGATCATCAACATCGTGGTCTCGGCGTCCGGAGCGTGGCGCCAGGTGCAGGCCTTGGGTAGGTACACCCAGTCCCCGTCGCGGTAGCGCAACGGTCCGAACTCGGTCTCCAGCAGACCAGTTCCCTGATGCACGAAGAACAGCAGATCGCCGTCGACGTGGCGGACGTAGAACGGCATCGGCTGCTGGCGGCGGGACAGCGATACGCGGCAGTCCTGGTTGGTGAACATCAGCAACGGCCCACCGCGCGCGTCGGTCGCGTCGCTGGGCTTGAGCTCGCTGGACAACACGTCGACCGGGCGCAGCGGACCCTCCGACCGGTAGGCGGTCGGGTCGTTGCGGCGGTACAAGTTGGCGGTGCGGCCGGTGAATCCGCCGCGGCCCAACTCGTCGTCTTTCAGCCCGTCCAGGTCGGCGTGCAGGCGGCGTGGCGTTTTGCCTTTGCGCAGGTGGATGAAGGATTCCATGGCAGCTCCAAGGTTGCGACAGCGGTGGCGACGGGCCGGAACTGAAAGTGAGATTAGTTTCTCTTTTGGTCCGGCACAAGGGGCGGGATGATCGCGCATTCGGCGGGTCTTGATGATTTTTGCGGACCGGCGGAGTCTCTACTGACATGACCAACGACACGATCACCGCAACCATCACGATTCCGGCTCCGGCCGAAACCGTGTTCGACGTCCTCGCGGACCCCACGACGCACGCTGCGATCGACGGGACCGGCTGGGTAAGAGAGGCCATCGACAGCGGACCCCTGACGGATACCGGCCAGATCTTCCGGGTCGCGATGTATCACGACAACCACCCCGCCAAGAGCTACGAGATGGCCAACAAGGTGGTCGTGTTCGACCGTCCCGACGCCATCGCCTGGGAACCCGGTCAAGACGCCGCACGAGACGGGAACCTGTCATTCGGCGGCTGGATTTGGCGTTATGACCTGCGCGACGAGGGACCTTCCGACGCTCACGTCACTCTTACCTACGACTGGTCGGCAGTGCCCCCGGAACTGCGTGAGCACATTCAGTTCCCGCCGTTCGACCCCGCACATCTGGAGAACTCGCTCAAGCATCTGTCCGATCTGGCTTCGGCTCACGTCCTGAGCTGACGGATCAGTCCCTGACGCGAAGGACGACTTTCCCTTTCGAGGTGCGATTCTCCAGCGACGCGATCGCCGCGGCGGCCTCCTCGAGCGGGTAGACCACCGGCTCGGGAGGCGGTAGTTGGCCCGAGGCGAGCAGGTGCTTGAGCGCGGCCCACTGCTCGGCCAGCGCGTCGGGGTGCGTTCCCGCCCAGGCGCCCCAGCCGACACCGACCACGTCAATGTTGTTCAGCAGCAGCCGGTTGACCTTGACCGTGGGAATCTCACCGCCGGTGAAGCCGATCACCAGCAGCCGGCCCGCCGGAGCAAGCGAGCGCAGCGAGTCGGTGAACCGGTCACCGCCGACCGGGTCGACCACCACGTCGACGCCGCGGCCGTTCGTCAACTCCTTGACCGCGTCTTTGAACCCATCGGCCAACACGACGTCAGTCGCCCCGGCTGCCTTGGCGATCTCGGCTTTGTCCTGAGTGCTCACGACGGCGATGACGCGCGACGCCCCGAGCACCGGCGCCAACCGCAGTGCCGACGTGCCGATGCCGCCCGCCGCCCCGTGCACCAGGACCGTCTCGCCGGCCTGCAGCCTGCCGCGGACGGTCAGCGCGAAATACACCGTCAGGTCGTTGAACAGCAGACCCGCGCCCGCAGTGAAGCTCACGTTGTCCGGCAGCGTGAAGACCCGGTCGGGCTGCAGCACCGCGACTTCAGCCATGCCACCGGTCAGCATGGTCAACCCCACGACCCGGTCGCCGGGCTTGACGTGCGCACCTGACGGCGCCGATCGGACCACCCCGGCGATCTCGGCGCCCAATACGAACGGCGGGTCCGGCCGGTACTGGTAGAGGCCGCGCGTCAGCAGCGCATCGGGGAACGCCGCTCCCGCCGCGTGCACGTCGACGACAACTCCGTCGCCACTGGGTTCATCGATCTCGCCGACTTCGACGCCGTCGGGACCATCGAGTCGAGTCAACTGTGCCGCGCGCATGCCACCTCCGTTGTCTCCGCTGAACGTCGCTATGGCCTGACGTTAGCCTCGTGCAATGGAGTCGTTCCCACTTGGTCGCTTTTCAGTCGCCCGGATCGGCTTCGGTGCGATCCAACTGCCCGGGCGCGGTGCATTCGGGCCACCCCGCGACCGCGACGCGGCGCTGGCTGTGCTGCGACGGGCCGTCGAGCTCGGGGTGAACCACATCGACACCGCCCAGTTCTACGGACCGAATGTCTCCAACGAGCTGATCCGCGAGGCCCTGCATCCGTATCCGGCCGACCTGGCGTTGGTGAGCAAGGTCGGAGCCCGACGCGACGATGCCGGCGGCTGGGTGCCGCTGGCCGACCCCGCCGACTTCCGCGCCGACATCGAGGCCAACCTGCGAACGCTCGGCACCGGTCGACTGGCGGTCGTCAACCTGAGGCTGATGGACGGCGACCGTCCCGACCAGCGGTTCGACGACTTGCTCTCTGTGATGATCGCCGCCCGTGACGAGGGCCTGATTGGCGGCATCGGACTGAGCAATGTCACCCGCGAGCACCTACTGCGCGCTGTCCAGCGTACTGAGATCGCTTGTGTGCAAAACGCTTTCAACCCTGTCGACCGGTCTGCGGCGCCGGTGCTGGATGAGTGCACGGCACGTTGCATCGCGTTCGTCCCCTTCTTTAGCATCAGGTCGCCATTTGCACCGCCCGACCAGGTGCTCGGACAACAAGCCGTGCAGGCGGCTGCGGCGCGGTTGGGCCGCAGCCCGGCCCAGATCGCGTTGGCGTGGGCGCTGAGCGTGGCGCCGAATGTGCTGCTTATTCCGGGAACCTCCTCGGTGCAACACCTGGAAGAAAACCTTGCCGTCGCCGACATCGAGCTCGACGACGAGACCCGGGCGCAGCTGAACGCGGTCGCTGCTTAGCCGCCTCGGCGCCGCAGCAGCTGTGCGAGTCCGTCGACGATCAGCTCGAGACCGAACGCGAATTCGTCGTCCAGTGGCACCGGGACATATTCTGCGACAGCAACAGTGGCGGGAAACATGCGTGGGTCCAGGTCCCGGAAGACCTGCGTCAGGCGGGCGTCGTCGGGGTCGCCGCTGGCGCCGGTCTGAATTGCGAAACCTAGGACATAGCGGGCAAGCGTGGCATAGGAGCGAGCCGCGAGCTCGGGCGGGAATCCGTTGGCCAACAGGAAACCGACCATGCGTTCCCGAGCGGCTAGGGCGTTCGGCCCGATCGGCACATCTTCGGCGAGCAGTGGCGCCACATTCCGGTGCCGACGCAACACCTCAAACATACTGTGGACAGCAGTTTTACAAGCCTCTTGCCACGGCATTGTGCTGAGCCGCGCGATGTCTAATTCGGCCGACCCGAACAGCCGGTCGACGACGTGGGCTACCAGGTCCGCCCGGCCGGTGAAATGCCGGTACAACGTGGCGGTACCGGAATCCAGTCGTTGGGCAAGCGTTCGCATCGACAGAGCATCGGCCCCGTCATCGTCGACGATCTGAAGAGCTGTCGAAACGATCCGCTCCAGCGGGATGGGCGGGCGACCCGGAGAGCGGCGCTTCTCCTGCCGCTCGTCCGCAACGGGTCGGTGCCTGCCAGTCACGTGGCAAGTATGGCGACTCTTGACAGCGATCGCAATAACGGCAACACTGTATCCAATACTACATTTTCGACGAGGACGCGTCATGATGCTGCTTCCACTGGCAACCGAGCCGTTCACGGCTCCCACCGATCGCGACATGCTGCCTTCGGAGCGGCGCACTTTCGTACGCACCCATCGCACCTGCGTTTACGGCTACCGACGACTAAACGACGGACCGGCGATGTCGATCGTCTACTACATCCCCACCGACGACGACGAGCTGCTGGTGTCGACCATGGCTGGCCGCGGCAAGACCAAAGCCATTGCCCGAGATGGCAAAGTGAGTCTTTGCGTCCTGGACGAGCAATGGCCGTTCGCCTATCTACAGGTGTATGCCGACGCCACCGTGGAGCGAGATCGTGACCTCGTCGTCGACGTGATGATGGCTGTGGCGGGACGGATGTCGGGCCAGCCGCTCGGCGAGGAGGCACGGCCATTCGTGCAAGTGATGGCCGAGCAGGAGGAGCGGGTTGTCGTGCGCTGCCGGCCATATGAAACTTTCGCCCAGCCGCCGCGACATCTGCACCGCAACGACCAGGAAGAGCAGATCACTCATTGGGTATCGGCCACCGTGCCATGGAACGCACCAGACCCGTTATGAGATTCACTATTTCGTGTTCATCAGCCGAGCCACGCCGCGTATGACGGACCGGCTGACGGCGTGGCGGACCTTCTGGCCACGCGACTGCGGAATGGGTTGCGGCGCAGCGCCGAGCCGTGGAAACAGCCTGAGGGCATTGGTGCGCTCGATGGCCGCGCGAGTATCGGGGTCGATACCCGGATAGGTCTCCAGACCCGCCGCGAAGATCTTTCCGACGACCGTCGGGGCGAACGGGTAGTCGGAGCCGAAGGTGATGTGACCCGGTTTGGCGAACGCCAGCAGGGTCGGCAATGCGGCCGCGCTGGAGGACAGCGCAGTGTCGAAGTAGAAGCTGGCGAAGTCGTCGAGCACGTCGGCGGGACTGCGCCCGGTATCGGCGGCGATGGCCACAGCCATCCGGTGACTGGCATAGGGGACGAATCCGCCGGCATGGCTCAGGATGAACCGGATATTAGGATAGCGGCTTCGAATGCCGTTGCACACCAACAAGTATGCGGCTCGGGCCGTGTCGACCAGAAAATCGGTCGCGAACGGCGGGACGCCGGGCACCGACGGCCCGGGTAATTCGGCCGGGTGGATGAACACCACCGCCGACCGATCGTTCAGCGCGGCGAACAGCGGATCCTGACCTTTTTCACCGAGATACGTGCCGGCGTTGTTCGCCAGCAGCACGACGCCGTCGGCGTGCAGTTCGTCGAGCGAGCGCGCGATCTCGGCGACAGATTCGTCGATGTGGGGGAGCGGCGCGGTCGCGAAGAAGCCGAACCGGTCGCGGTGTACGTCCGCGAGTGCGGCGGTGTAGTCGTTGAGGTCACGCGCGAGCGCCGCCGCGTCGGCCGAATTCGGCAGAAACGCCGTGCCAGGAGTCGACACCGACAGGATGGCGGTGCCGACGCTGAGCTCGGCCATCGCCTGCAGCGACGCCTCCGTGCTCCATTCGGGCAGTTCTCGTCCGCCGGCCGCGCTGAGTCCGGCTTGCTGCAACGCTTTTCGGTAGTCGGGCGGGATCAGGTGGTGGTGAGTGTCGATGCGCAGCATCACGGCTCCTCGGAGTTATCTGTCAGGTACGCCGGCGCCGGCCAGCGCAGGCACGGTGTCTTCGCGCTGCAGCAGCGACTGTGCCGCGGTCTTGAACTGCCCGAGCTTGTCGATGATCGTCTGCCCCTGCCGAGTGTGGCCCCAAATACTGATGCCTTGATACGTCGTTGGCTCCCAAGTCTTCTCGTCGACGACAATCGGATTCCAGCCGACTTCCCACTCGAAGCCTGACGGTGTGACGGCATAATAGGACAACTCGCGGTCGTTGGTGTGCTGTCCGACGGCCAGCGCCATGCGGAAGCCCAGATCCTTCACCCGCTGATACGACGCGGTCATGTCGTCGAGATCGGCGACCTGGATGTTGACGTGTTGGACACGGGTGCGGATCGGATTGATCGGCAGCCGGTTGACCGCGGCGATCGCGATGGAGTGATGGCGTTGATTAACCCGCAGGAAGCGGATCTTGAATTTCAGGCCGCTGATCGTCTCGTCGATGTAGTCGCTCAGCCGGGCATCGAACACCGTGTCGTAGTACCCGCGCATCCGATGCGGCTTGGTCGAGGTGACGGCGACGTGGCCGATGCCGGCTTCGCCGGTGACGAAGCCGCCGCGCACCGCCATGTCCAGCGGCGCAACGTCGTTGCAGGGCCGAGTGAACAGCTCTTGGGTCAAACCGTTAGGGCCGGGGAACCGCACCAGACGCTCGACGCCCCGCAGCCCGGCCTGCTCCGCGGTCCCCTCGGTGACCGGTACACCGTGGCCGGTCACTCGGGCGCGGATTTCGTCGAAAGCGTCGTGGTTGTCGACCTGCCAGCCCAGAGCGGTGACATCCTCGGCGGGCCCGCGCTGCAACAGAAACCGGCACGGGTTCTCGTCGAGGCGGAATCGCATCACGTCGGTCAGCGTGTCGTCGAGATGCATGCCGACGGCGTCGCGGCCGAAGCGCCGCCAGTCGGCGAACCTCTCGGTCTCGACGACCACGTAGCCGAGGTGGATACTCCCGAAGACGTTCACCGGTCGTAAACCGAAGGTGTGCTGAGGAAGTCGACCGCGATCCGGTTGAACAGATCGGCCTGTTCCCACTGCATCCAATGGCCGGTGCGAGACCTCATGACCAAGTCGGCGTTGGGCATTCGGCTGACCAGCATCCGGCCGCCGCTGGGGCGGTTGACCTTGTCGTCGCGGCCCCACAACACCAAGGTCGGTGTCTGCAGATGTTTGAGGCGCTTGTCGCGAGTCAGGTCCATGCGCCACAACGTGCGCAGCGCCGTCGGGCCGGACGGGCGGCGCAGTGGTGGGTCGGCGACCACCTCGGGGTCGATGGAAGCGGTGTATCGCGTGTCGACCAAGCTGCTCGGAACGCAGGCGCCTTCGTAGACAAGGTAATTGCGGATGAATGCTTCCAGCTTGTCGCGGCTGGGTCCGTCGCCTCCGTAATACGACAGCAGGCTTTTGAGCCCTGCCGTCGGGGCACCGCGTGTGGTGCCGATGCCGCCAGGGCCCATCAGGACGAGCTTGCCGACCCGCTGCGGTGTGTCCAGTGCCAACCGCAGCGCCGCCGCGCCACCGTAGGAGTTGCCGACCAGATGTGCTGTGTCGAGGCCGAGCTCGTCGAGTAGGCCGCGGATCATGTCGGCGAGGTAGCCGAACGGATCGGACTGATCGACACCTTTGGCCGAGCGGCCGTAGCCGGGCATATCGGGGACGATCACCCGGAAATGCGTTGCGAGAGCGTCGATGTTGCGGGAGTAGTTGGACACGCCGGATGCGCCTGGGCCACCGCCGTGCAGCATCACGACGGCTGGCCCGTCGCCGGCTTCGGCCACGAAGATCGGCTTTCCGGCGACAGTGACGGTCTGCTCGCCTAAGGCGGTCGCGGTCATGCGTTGGCCTCGGTGCTGGTGAATGCGGGAAAGGTGTAGCCGCTCGGCGGGGGCGGGAGCGGTTGGCCGGCTTTGGCGGCGGCGTAGATGAATCCGTCGGGTCGTAGCACTGCGGTGACCGCCTTCCTGCGTCGCAACCAGCGAATGAGTGTGGGTTCGACGATGGGGATGGTCGGGGCGCCGAGTTCCGCCCAGGCTTGGCTGCCGCGTGGCACAGGTCCGATGTGCACGATGGCCCACCGGCCACGCAGGAGTTCGTCGAAGCGGACCCTCGCGCCGTCGGCGTTCGTCACCCACGGTTGCGGAATCTGCCAGCCCACCGCGCGGTGCCGGGACGGGCTCAAGAAGCCCCGCCGGTATCGTGCGGCCGGTATCCAGGTGAACTTGTCCAGCACCGCATTCGCCGCCGGTACTCGCAAAATGTTGCGCAGCAGATGGTTTCGCACGACAGCAACGGCGCGGTTTCGTTCGGTGATGATTCGGCCCGTGCGACAGGCGCGCCGTGTCACCTCGGTGACGTGTGGTTTGCGTTCGGCTTGATACGTATCGAGCAGCGACTCCGGGGCCTGCCCTTTCGATACGGCGGCGAGTTTCCAGCACAGGTTGGCGACATCGCGAACACCGGCCGACATGCCCTGGCCGATCCACGGTGGCATCGCGTGCGCGGCATCGCCGGCCAGGAAGACGCGGCCGGCCCGCCATCGGTCGGCGACGCGGACGTGGTGGCTGTAGATCACGGCCCGGAGAATCTCGACGTTCTGGTCGGTGATGCCCTGATCGTTCAAGACCTTCCAGATCGCTTCGTGGCGCAGCAACTCCTGTTCGAGTTCGCCTGCCCGCGCCGGGTATTCCCATCGGTGGTGACCTAGGGGGGTTGGACAGTCGACGGTCGGCCGGTCCGGGTTGCAGTGAAATCGCAAACGGTCGTGGCCTTCCCACTCCCGCACTACCGTGGTGTCGATGACGACCCAGCGCTCGCTGTAGGTCCGCCCGGTGTAGCCGACTCCGAGTTGGCCCCGGGTCGGTGACGAGCCGCCGTCGGCGGCGATGACGTAACCGGCGTGCACCCGTTTCAGCGTGTCAGTCCGAAGGTCGGCGAGCATCAGCTCGACGCGGTCGTCGTCGGAGTGCACACGCAGGCATTCGTGTTCGAGCAGCACGTCGACATCGGCAAATCGCTCGACGCCGTCGCGCAGGACCTGGTCGACCGCGGGCTGATACAAGAACTGTTGCGGGGGATGCCCTGTGCCGCGGGGGTGGACCTTCAAGTCGATGAACGGCACACCGTCGGCGTCGACGAAGGTCAGTGGACGGTCGGGCAGCATGTCGCGTTGCAGGCGTTCGTCCAGCCCGACGGATTGCCAGATCCGCATGACTTCCTCGTCGGTGGAGATTGCCCGGGCGCGACTATAGATATCCGGGTCACGTTCGACGACAAGAACTTTCACGCCGAGTTGGCCCAGCAGGTTCGCCGCGGTGGCGCCCGTGGGCCCGTAGCCGATCACCGCTATGTCGTAGGTATCTGTAGTGGTCACGGTTGTCCCTCGCCATCGACGGCCTGTGAGGCTTGTTCTGTAGTGATCGTTACGGTAATGTAGCGATCACTACAGAGTCAAGACTTTTGACGAGGGAGTCGAGTTGGCCGAAAAGGTGCAGCCGAAACGGCGCAAACGCGCCGACGGCGAACTGTCGCGTGAACGCATCCTGGACGCCGCTGCGGAGATCGCGGCCGAGCGTGGTTACGAAGGCGCAAGCATTGCGCTGGTCAGTGCGAAGTGTGGGCTGCCGGCCAGCTCCATCTATTGGCACTTCACGAACAAGGACGACTTGATCGCGGCGGTGATCGAGCGCAGCTTCGCCGATTGGCTCAAGGCGTGGGAGGTGCCCGACGAGGGTGCTGCCCGAGACCGTCTGGCGGGCATGGCCATGCAGATCGCGAAAGCACTACTGGATTCGCCCGACTTCCTTCGGCTCGGCCTCATGCTCGCGTTGGAGCGCCGTCCGGTCGAGCCGCGCGCGCGTGCGATGTTCCTACAGACTCGCGCCCAGACCTGCGACCAGCTGTCCGAGACCATGGGCGGCTTCGCGCGGGATCTCACCGGCGCGCAGATCCAGCTACTGGTCACCTACGCGATGGCCGGCGCCGACGGACTGTTCATCGCCAAGGAGATCGGTGGCGACGCAGTCGATCTCCTCGAGCTCTTCGAATTGCACGCCCGAGCGCTGTACGACACCGCATTGCGGATGGTCGCGGAAGGCCGGTGAAAGACATGACTACCCATGCCGATCTGCACAGCGAGCACGGCGCCCGACGCGGTGAGCACCCTGGACGGTCTCGCAACCCGGTGATCAAAGTTCACGATCTGGCGTGGTTGGAGTTCCAGAAGCCGGATCTGGTGCGTGCCGAGGCATTTTCGCGCGCGTTCGGCTTCGCCACAGTGTTGCGAACCACCGACGAACTACGACTGCGTGGCACGGACGCGGGCGCGCCGTGTGTCGTAATCCGCCGCGGACCGGCGTCACGATTCACCGGAGTGGCATTCACCGCGGCTGACGAATCCGATGTGCGCCGCCTGGCCAAGGCCGGCGGCCTGACGACGCGCGATCTGCCGGAGACGATCGGCGGTCTCGCCGTCGATCTGGTCGACCCCGGCGGCATGCCGGTCCGCGTTGTCGCGGGCACGCATCAACTCGACGCGCTCCCGCCGCAGCCGGTGCAGACGTTCAACTTCGGGGCCGAACTGCGGCGGGCCAACGCGGTACAGCGGCCGCCCCGCCAACCCGCCCGGGTGCAACGACTCGGACATGTCGTCTTGCAGCGGACGAAATACCGCGAAGCGCTGGGCTGGTACCTGGATCGCCTCGGCATGATCGTCAGCGACTTCCTGTTCTTCCCCGGACAGCGTGACCGCGGACCGACGATGAGCTTCATGCGTTGCGACCGCGGCCAGACTCCCGCCGACCATCACACCATCGCGCTCGCGCTGGGCCCGACGAACCGGTACGTCCACTCGGCGTACCAGGTGTGCGACCTCGATGCCTTGGCCGCAGGCGGCGAATACTTGAAAGACGCCGGCTACCAACGCAGCTGGGGCATCGGACGACACATCCAGGGCAGTCAGATCTTCGACTACTGGCGCGACCCCGACGGGTTCATGGTCGAGCATTTCAGCGACGGCGACATGTTCGACTGCACCCTGGACCCAGGATGGGCGCCCTTCACCGGGTCCGGGCTGGCCCAATGGGGCCCGCCCGTCAGCAGAGACTTCCTCGGCACCAATCCGAGATCCCTTCCGCACGAGGCGCGGTCGATGATCAGTGCGCTTCGGGCAGACAACGAGTTCGATTTCCGCCGACTCATCGGCCTGATGAAAGTAGCCGCATCATGACCCATTCGATCGCGCGCACCGCTGAGGCCTGGTGGCTGGTCGTCGGTGCCGGGGCAGTCAAGATCGACACCGACGCCACCACCACAGCCGAGCTGCTGGCCGACCGTGCGGCGATCGATTCGACGGAGTCCGGCGCGAACCCGATGGCGCTTGACAGCCTGACGCTGATCTCTCCGCTGACCGTGCCGTGCCGGGTGGTGGCCCAGATGACCAACTTCTCGTCGCATGTCAAAGACGCCGGCATGGACCCCAGGACGGTTCCGCTGACCTTCTTCCGCAAGGCGTCGGGTTCGATCACCGGGCCGTTCGACGACATCGTGCGGCCCGCGCACGTCCGCTTTCTGGACTACGAGGTGGAGATCGGCCTGGTGATCGGTCGACCGATCCCTGTCGGCACCGAGCTCACCGAGGCGAACTTGGCGGACTACATCGCCGGCCTGGTGGTGACGAACGACGTCTCCGCGCGAGACATTCAGCTTCCCAAAACCCAGTTCTACGAGGCCAAGTCGTATCCGACTTTCACCCCAGCCGGTCCGCTGTTGGTGCTGGTCGATGCCGACGAACTCAAACGGTTCGGCGACTTGCGCCTGCGGTTGCGGGTCAACGGCGAGATCCGACAGGACTCAATGGTGGACGGCGACATGATCTATCCGCCGCTGCAGGCGCTGCAAGCGTTGGCGCGATTCCAGCACCTGGACGCCGGGGATCTGGTGTTGACCGGCACGCCGGTGGGCACCGCGCTCAGCGCACCGCCCAAACCAGTCGAGATCATCGGCTCGTTGCTTCCGCCCGCGATGAAGTGGAAGGCGTTCTTCAACCGGCAAGCCAAGAACGCCAAGTACTTACACGACGGCGACATCGTCGAAGCCGCCATCGGGACCGACGACGGCGCCATTGACCTGGGCATGCAACGAAACGCGGTGAAGTTCGCCAATGCGTAGGCAGCCCAGCGGAATTCCTGCATATCGGCCCGACATTTACGCCACCGCCGCCATCGTCGACCCGTACCCGCATTACGCGCGTCTACGGGAATTGGGACCGGTGGTGTGGCTGTCCAAGCAGCGGGTCTATGCGCTACCGCGATTCGCCGAATGCAAAGCCGTGCTGCGTGACGATGCGACGTTCGTCTCCGGCGACGGGGTGGCGCTCAATGCGATCGCCAACCGGCTATCCCGCGGAACCACGTTGAACAGCGATGGGGCCGAACACGATCAGCGTCGCAAGCTAGTCGCCCACCGCATGCTGCCGCGAGCATTAAGCGCGCTCAGCGACAGTGTGGACGAGCAGGCGGCACACGTTGTCGACGCCGCCGTGGCCGCCGGCGAGATCGACGGCGTCGCTGACCTTGCGTCCGCGTTGCCGCTGGCCGTGGTGCCCGACCTGGTGGGGTGGCCCCGAGGCCAGCGTGACGATCTGCTTGCCTGGGGCGGGGCGACATTCGACGTCCTCGGCCCGCTCAACAGGCAGTGGCTCACATCATCGCCGTCGAGCGTGCAGATGCTGCGGTTCGCGCGCCGCGTCGTGCGTCGGCGCAGCGTCATCGAAGGCAGCTTGGGCCACGACGTATTGACCGCTGCCGACGATGGGAAGCTGCCCCACCGCGACTGCCCGCCGCTAATGGTCGACTATGTCGCCCCATCGCTGGACACGACCATCAGTGCGATCTCGAGTGCGCTGTACTTGTTCGCCGCCTTCCCCGAGCAATGGGAGACGTTGAGAGACAACCCCGAGCTGATACCCAGCGCCGTCAACGAGGTCGTCCGATACGAATCACCGCTGCGCGCATTTTCACGAAAAGCGGTTCGCGAGACGCGGATCGGCGGCATCGACATTCCGGCCGGCTCGCGGGTTTTGGTCATCTACGCCTCGGCCAACCGCGACGAGCACGAGTGGGATCAGCCCGACACCTTCGACGTCCGTCGCGACGCCACCCGGCAACTGGGCTTCGGCCATGGCAGCCATGCCTGCGCCGGCCAAGGGCTGGCGCGGATGGAAACTCAGGCGATGCTCCGAGCGCTCGTACAACGCGTCGAGCGGATCGAATTGGCCGGACCGCCGACCTGGGCGGTCAACAACATCATCCGGCGCCACGAACGCTTGCCGCTCAAGCTGATCGCGGCCTGATCCCGGTTACTTCAGTTCGGACGACGACAAGCCCAACAACCGACGTGCGACCACCAGCTGCTGAATCTGCTGGGTGCCCTCGAAGATGTCCATGATCTTCGAGTCGCGCGCCCACTTCTCCAGAAGAGTCTGCTCCGAATAGCCAATGGTGCCAACCATTTCGACGGCCTTCAGGGTGATATCGCTACCCACCCGGCCGGCCTTGGCCTTGGACATTGATGCTTCTTTGGAGTTGGGGATGTTGTTGTCGGCCTGCCACGCCGCGCGCAGAGTCAGCTGGTAGGCGGATTCCCATTCCGCTTCCATCCTGAGGAACTCGGACGCCGCCGCACTTTGCACCTGTGCAGGCTTGTCGTAGGAGATCTCGGCGCCGGCGTTGGTGAGGATCTTGCGCAGCTCTTCCA
>JBAWAV010000754.1:0-1805 GCA_049589475.1 Mycobacterium sp. | reverse complement strand
GCGACGGCAGCTGTCGTGCCGGGTGCGATGTCGTCAGCCAGCGCCGCTAAAGCAGCTGCGGCACCGGTGGGTCCGGCGAGCACATGGACGCTGCAACCTTCCGGCACCAGATCACTCGGCGTGCCGGGGTAGGCGAAGAACGACACCGGCGACGCCGCCCCGGCCAGGATCAGATGTTTGGTGCCCTCGAGTTGGGCCACTACGGCCTCGGCGAAATATGGGATCCGGTCGACTGCCGGGATCCCGGCCCCACGCTCCAGCCGCGTCGGAAATGTCTCGCAATACCAATGGGTTCCGGTTGCCTCGGCAATCCGGGCGGCCGCCGTCAGTCCGGTGCCGCGGGTGGCATCGCCGCCGATCAGGAGCACCGTGGGCTCGTCGGATCGCAAGACCGTGGCGGCGCTTTCGACGGCGTCCGCGTCGACGTCAGGCACCTCCGGCCGTTGCGGCGATTTCTCGCCGAGGCTGGCACCGTCCGTCCATGACGTGTCGGCGGGCAGGATCAGCGTCGAAATCTGGTTGTTGGCAAAGGTTTCTGCGATTGCCTCGGCTGTGTCGGATGCGACGTCGGCGGTGTCAGCTGTCCGGTGCACCCAGCCCGAGACGCTTCCGGCGAGGGCGTCGATGTCGGATTCCAGTGGGGCGTCGTACTTCTTGTGATAGGTGGCGTGGTCGCCGACGACCACCACCATCGGGACGCGGGCGCGCCGGGCATTGTGCAGGTTGGCGAGCCCGTTGCCCAGCCCGGGCCCCAGATGCAGCA
Organism: Mycobacterium sp.; assembly: GCA_049589475.1. Lineage (GTDB taxonomy): Bacteria > Actinomycetota > Actinomycetes > Mycobacteriales > Mycobacteriaceae > Mycobacterium. Next base: position 1,042 of record JBAWAV010000754.1, on the reverse strand, counting down.
GCACCGCGGCGGGCCGGCCCACGATGCGCGCATAACCGTCGGCCGCTCCGGTGGCGACGCCCTCGAAGAGGGTCAGCACGCCACGCATCTGGGGAACGGTGTCCAGGGCCGCGACGAAGTGCATCTCGGAGGTGCCGGGGTTGGCGAAGCACACGTCGACGCCGCCGTCGACCAGGGTATTGATCAGAGCCTGTGCGCCGTTCACCAACGCAGCCTAGCCCGCGTGGCTAGAGCGCTAAAGCCGCCCGGGCGCAGACACCGGTCCGCTGCGCGTGTCCGCCGCCGAACAACACCACGTGCGCGAGCAGCGCAAAAAGCTGGTGCAGGCCGATCCGTGTGCGCCACCCCGGTCGCAGTGGATGCACTCGCTGGTAACCCTCGACGATGTCGTCGTAGTGCGGGCAGCCGAACAGCGCGAGCATGGCTAGGTCATTCTCGCGGTGGCCACCGTGTGCAGCCGGGTCGATGAGCACCACCCCGTCCGGTGTCCACATCACGTTGCCGCCCCACAGATCGCCGTGCAGCCTGGCCGGCGGGTCGTCGTCGTCGAAGTCGCCGGCCCGACAGCGGGTTGCGACGGCTTCGACCGCCCTACAAGTCGACGCGCTCAGACCCGGCGCGGCCAGTGCGGCCATCGGCGCTAACCGCTCGTCGGCGTAGAACTGGCCCCAATGCCGGTGCGGACGTAGCGACATCGGCAACGGCTGGGTCAGCGGCCCGAAGAACCCCGGCCCGTCCCAACCTGCGGGACCGGCACCGAAGCCCGCAGCTCCCGCATCGTGCGTGACAGCCAGCCGGCCGCCGAACTCGACCGCCATTTCCGGACTGGGAGTTACCGACTCCAGCCGCCGCAGGGTCAGGCTCGTCGCATCTGCGCCAACCACCGGCACACATGGCACACCACCGTCGGCTTGCGAAAGCCATTGCAGCCCAGCGGCTTCACAGGCAAAGAAGCCGGCGGGTGCGCCGGTGCGACGCTTGACGAAGTCGGTCAAGCGGTCGCGTGGGCGGCGTGTACGTCGTCGGCCGGTCGCGCCTCGGT
>JBAWAV010000753.1:0-4945 GCA_049589475.1 Mycobacterium sp. | reverse complement strand
GTTGAGCACCACCCCGATCGCCGGGGGCGCGATCGTGGCCAGCGCGGCGTTGTTGCCGACATGACGGGCGGACATCTCCAGGATCAGATAGTCGGTCTTGGCGGTGGCGCGCAGCACGGTCCATGGGTGGCCGAGCTCGTTGTTGAACGACCCCGGCGGCGCCACCACCTCACCGAGCGGCGCGAGCACGGCGGCCAGCAGGTCTTTCGTCGACGTCTTGCCGGACGACCCGGTGACACCGACGATGGTCAGCCCGCCGGCCACCAACTCGGCGGCCACCGCGGCGGCCAGCTTGGCCAGCGCGGCCAGCACCGCCGCACCCGAGCCGTCGGTGTCGTGCTCGAGCACACCGGCGCCGCTTCCGGCCGCGTTCGGGTCGGGAGCGACGACGATCGCAGGGACCCCGACCGGCCGGGCGGCCAAGACCGCGGCCGCTCCGGCTGCCACCGCCGAGGCCGCGTGATCGTGCCCGTCGACGCGAGCGCCGGGCAACGCCAGGAACAATCCTCCGGACGTGACTTTGCGGGAGTCGAATTCGACGGTCCCGGTGACGTGCAGAGCCGCCGCGTCCTCGGCGGAGATGTCAGCGAGTTCGCCGCCGACGATGGCAGCGATCTGTGCGACGGTGAGGTCGATCATGCCAGGGCTTCGAGAGCGGCGGCGAGTTCGACCCGGTCGTCGAACGGGTGGGTCTGCCCGTTGCGGGTCTGGCCGGTTTCGTGGCCCTTGCCGGCGATCAGCACCACATCGCCGGCGGCCGCCCAGGCCACGGCGTAGCTGATGGCCTGGCGGCGGTCGCCGATCTCGACGACGTGCGCGTCGGTGCCGGCTTGCGCTGCGCCGGAAAGGATTTCGCGGCGGATCGCCGTAGGGTCCTCGCTGCGAGGATTGTCGTCGGTCACGACCACCAGATCGGCCAGTTCGGCGGCGACACGCCCCATCGGTGCCCGCTTGCCTGCATCACGGTCACCACCGGCCCCGAACACCACGGCAATCCGGCCGTCCGGGCGACGTACCGATCGCAGCACCTCCTGCAGCGCACCGGGCTTGTGCGCGTAGTCGACCAGCGCGAGAAAGCCTTGGCCGCGGTCGATCTGCTCAAGCCGGCCGGGAACTTGGGTGTGCCGCAACCCGTTTGACGCCTGCTCGGGCGACACCCCGATGGCGTCCAGAACCGCCAGCGCGACAAGGCAATTGGCGATGTTGTACGCACCGGGCAACACTATTCCCATCCGGTGGTGAACTCCGGCCGGGTCGACCGCGGTGAACTCCTGGGCGCCTGCCTCCGCCGTGACCTGCTCGGCCTGCCAGTCGGCCGGCCGTCCCCGTGTGCTGACCGTGGTCGCGGATTCGGCGCGGTGGGCCATCGCCCGGCCCGCGTCGTCGTCGACGCAGATCACCGAGCGAGCGGCGTGCAGCGGCGATGCCGGGTCGAACAACCGCGCCTTGGCCTCGAAGTAGTCCTCCATTGTCGGGTGAAAGTCGAGGTGATCGCGGGACAGGTTGGTGAATCCACCGACAGCGAAGCGGATCCCGTCGACACGGCCCAGTGTCAGCGCGTGGCTGGACACCTCCATCACCACAGTGTCGACACCGCGCTCGGCCATCACCGCGAGCAGGGCCTGCAGTGCGGGCGCCTCGGGCGTGGTCAGCGTGCTTGGGATGTCGACGCCGTTGATGCGCAGACCGACCGTGCCGATCAGCCCCACGGTCCGGCCGGCCGAGCGCAGACCGGCTTCAATCAGATACGTCGTCGTCGTCTTGCCCGATGTGCCCGTGACGCCGACGACAGTCAGGTGTTGAGACGGACGCCCGTACACGGTCGCGGCGAGTTCGCCCAGCACGCTGCGGGGTTGGGCGTGCACCAGCACCGGCACCGAGGCGACAGCGTCGGCAATCTCCGCCAACCCGGCCACGTCGGTGAGCACCGCGACGGCCCCGCCGCCGAGCGCGTCCTGGTAGAAGCGGGCGCCGTGTGTCGCGGCGCCGGGCAGCGCGGCGAACAGGTCGCCCGGTTGCACGTCCTGAGCGCGCAGCGTCACACCGGTGATACGCGGGTCAAAAGCCGTGTGCCCCTCGGCGGGAACGGCGCCTACCTGAGCGGCCAGTGTCGACAGCGGCACGCCCGGGCCGGTGGAAGGACGCAGCGCAGCGGGCACCGTCATCACTCCCATCCTGCCTAAACGGACTGCTCGATCGGCCATGACACTACCGAGCCGACGCGGTGCGACCCGCGGAGGAACCGCGGAGATTCCGCGAGTGGGACGCCGTGCCCGGCTTCTGGACGCCATCGGCGAGGCGACCTTGAAGTACCACGCGTGGAGCGACGGCTTCGATCGCGCCCGACTCGTCGACCACGGCGACGGCTTCACCGTTTGGTACGAGCGCGATCGCGCGGCAGTGGGTGTGGTCACTGTGAACGCCGACCAGGACTACGACCGTCAGCTACACCCCACCGGGCACACAGACAGTCTTAAGCTTAGATGTCTAAAAACTGAACTATAGTGATCCTATAGATGAACGCAGAGTGAACAGGGGATCCTTGTGATCGGAAAAGTCCTCGTCGGGGCCGTTGGAGCCGTCGTCTCCGTAGCCCTGGCTGCGCCAGCTAGCGCGAACAGCCCCCAGGACTTCTTGGCCGCCGCACGGGCGGCGGGCGTCACCGGCACGGATCCGGCGATGCTGGGCGACGGCTACAACGTGTGCTGGCAACTGTGGAATCAGCACGCCCCGGGTACTCAGGTGGCCGCAGGCCTGGTGCGCGACCATCCAGGGCTCAGCGCCGACGAAGCGGGCCATTTCGTGCTGGCCGCATACAACGACCTGTGCCCGGTGCCCGGCGCATACGACTACTGGGCGTACAGCACCAGCTGAAATCAGCCGGCCTGCAACAACAACGGCGGACCCGGGTCGGGTGAGAGCGGGACGTTTCCGCGCTGCAGCAACCAGCCGGCGATGTTGTGAAACAGCGGTGCCGCCGAGTGTCCCGGCGTACCGTCGGCGTTGCGCTGCGGGTTGTCCATCATGATGCCGATGACGTAACGCGGATCATCAGTGGTGGCCATGCCGGCGAAGGTGATCCAGTAGACGTTGTCGTAGTAGCAGCCGCACGCCGGGTTGATCTGCTGCGCGGTGCCGGTCTTGCCGGCCAGTTGATAGCCCTCGACGGATGCCGCCGGCCCGGTGCCCTGCTGGACGCCGGTCGGATCACGTTGGACTACAGCGCGCAACATGTTGCGCACCGTCCGCGCGGTTTCCGGCGACACCACCCGGACGCCGTCCGGGTGTGGCTCCTCGGTGCGGGCGCCGTCTGGTCCGATGGTGGCCTTGATGATCCGCGGCGGCATCCGCACACCGTCATTGGCGATCGCCTGGTACATCCCGGTCATCTGCAGCAGGGTCATCGAAAGACCCTGGCCGATCGGCAAGTTGGAGAACGTGCTACCCGACCACTGGTCGATCGGCGGCACCAGCCCGGCGCTTTCACCGGGCAGGCCGACCCCGGTGCGCTGGCCGAGCCCGAATTTGCGCACCATGTCGTAGTAACGCTGTGGCCCGACGCGCTGCGCCAGCATCAGCGTGCCGACGTTGGACGACTTTCCGAACACGCCGGTGGTCGTGTACGGCGCCACGCCGTGAACCCATGCGTCGTGGATGGTCACCCCGCCCATGTTGATGCTGCCCGGGACCTGAAGTACCTCATCGGGATTGGTCAACCCGTACTCGATCACCGAGGCGGCGGTGACGACCTTGTTCACCGATCCGGGCTCAAACGGCGAGGACACCGGCAGGTCGCCGAGCTGCTTGTTGCCCTGCCGCCCGATGTCCTGGGACGGGTCAAAGGTGTTGTCGTTGGACATGGCCAGCACTTCGCCGGTCTTGGCGTCGAGCACGACCGCCGAGACATTCCGGGCGCCGGACAGGTTCTTCGCCTGCTGTACCTGCTGCTGTACGTAGAACTGAATGTCGTCGTCAATGGTGAGCTGGACCGTCGAGCCGTTGGCGGACCGGTGCTGGTTGCGGTAGCTGCCGGGGATGACCACACCGTCAGAACCGCGGTCGTAGGTGACTGACCCGTCGGTGCCGGCCAGCTCGGCGTCCATCGAATCCTCCAGGCCCAGCAGACCATGTCCGTCCCAGTCGATTCCACCGACGACGTTGGCCGCCAGCGAACCGCCCGGGTACTGACGCAGGTCTTGGCGCTCGGCGCCGATCTCAGGGAATTTCGTGGTGATCGCCGTGGCGACAGCCGGGTCGACGGCGCGGGCGAGGTACACGAACGTCTCGTCGCTGCGCAGCTTCTTCAGCAAGGTGGCCTTGTCGGGCTTGTTGTTCAGCCGAACCGCGATGTCCTTGGCAATGTCCTTCAATCGCTGTTGCGGATCAGGGGCTTTCGCGTTCTTCTGTTTGGCGTCGGCCAGTTGCTTGTGAATGCGTTTGGGTTGGAAGGTCAGGGCTCGGGCCTCGATGGTGAAGGCCAGCTGGTTGTTGCTGCGGTCGATGATGCTGCCGCGCACGGCTTTTTCGACGTCGGTGACCTTGAGTTGTCCCGCCGCTTCCGCGCGCAGTCCGGACGCCTGCGGTACCTGCAGATAGAACAGCTGGACACCGGCGATCAGCAATGCCAGGAAGATGACCCCGTTGCCGACTCTGTGCCGGAAGACGAACGACGCACCGCGAGTGCCGATCTCGACTGCCTGGCGGGTTCGACGTTCGTGCGCCGAATGGCCAGACGAATTCGCTTTGGCCTGAGCACGTTTCGGCTTGCGGGTCGGACCAGGGCGCGGCGAGCGCCGCTTGGCTGACCGGTCAGCGCGGCTCACCGCGCGACGCCTGGCGTCGTCACGGTCAGGGGACCGAACTGCTCGCCGTTGAGCGGGGCGGAGGGCGTGAGGTGGTGCGGCGTTCCCGGGACGTCGACCGCCGGCGGCGCAGGGGCGACGGG
>JBAWAV010000752.1:0-3452 GCA_049589475.1 Mycobacterium sp. | reverse complement strand
CGGCGTGGCGTCGGGGTCGCCATACCGCTCGGCCAATGCCGACCACAGCAGGGCGGCGAACTCCTCGACCACACCGACCAGATCCCCCGAGGTGTCGGCTGATGCCCGCGGGACCAGTCGGTTGGCTTGCAACTCACCCAGGCGTTCATCGATTCGCTGGGGGATCATCTGGTAGGTGTCGGCCCAGTTGTGATCACCCACACCGAGAACCGCGACATTAGGTGCCGGATTCAACGTGGTGTCCGCATCGAGCAGCCAAGCGAGGAAGGCGCGTGCGTCGTCGGTCGGTTGTCCGTTGTAGGAGGACGCGATTATCACGACGGCCTCGGCTTCGGGAAAGCCGCCAACAGCGTCGTCAAGTGGTGCCACCGTCACGGTACAGCCCAAAGCCGTTGCATCATCGGCGAATTGGCGGGCAAGGCCGCGGCAGGTGCCGAGGTTCGAACCGTAGAAGATGGCCAGCCTGGTGCCGGCTGTCATCGCCGTCGCGGCACGCTCGTTCTCCGCGGCGACGGCCCCGGAGGCGGGTGTGCCGGTAGAGCGGTCCTGCGGACTGCGCCGGAGAAGATCGAGCCGGAATCCGACCGGACGGCGGCTGTTGGGGTTTTCCCACTGCGGGACATAGTGGTAGGCGTCGATGAGGCGGTAACGATGGACGAGCCGCGCCAGTGCCATCGTCGCCTCATGCAGCGCGAACTGTCGGCCGATGCACGAGCGTGCACCGGTTCCGAAAGGTTTGAACAAGGCGGCCGGCCGGGCCGCCGCACGTTCGGGAGCGAAGCGATCGGGGTCGAAGAGTTCGACATTGTCGTCCCACTGCGGCTGGCGGTGCAATGCGCCGGTCAGCACGGTGACAGCCTCGCCGCGTCTGATCGGGTACCTGTCACCGATCACGGTGTCTTCCAAGGCCATTCGATCGAAGCTCAGCACCGGCGGTGACAGCCGCAGCGTTTCCTCGATGACCTGTCGCAGATAGGTCAGCTTACCGATGTCGTCGTAGCCGGGCAGATAGTCGTCGTCGGTTCCGAAAACAATGTCTACCTCGGCCTGTGCGCGATGCAGCACCGTCGGATCGCTGACCATGTTGTACAGCGCGTTGGGCATCAGCTCTGATGTGGTGAGCTGGCCGGCGATCAGGAAAGTCAGGATCTGGTTGCGAATGTTCTCCGTTTCCAACACGGGGTTGCCGTCGCCATCCTGTTGCAGCATCAGCGCCAACAGGTCCTCGAACTCGCGCTCACCGGATCGGTGCTCGGTGATGAGCCCGTCGATGAACGCGTGCAACGCTTTCAGCTCTTCGTCGAACACCGGCGTTGCCGGTCCAGAGCCCAACTCCCCCAGCGCCGTTGTGAAGCTCTGCGGGATCGGAGCCAGCCCAGGGCAGTTGAAAGAGTCGAAGCGCGAACCGAATCCGGCGAGCGCGACGGTATCCATGGCCAGCTTCTGTAGGTCGGTCGAGACATCCACCGGCCCGATTCCGGCGCTGACGTCCCAGCGGTCGATCAGTTGGGCGTTGATTTTCAGCATCGCCTCGTGATACTTGCGCAGACCCGCGTAACTGAAACCCGGCAACAGGACATCGTGGGCCCGCTGCCAATTCGGTTCGCCGTGGTAGGCCGTGAACAGACCGTCGCCTGCCAACGGCCTGACCCTGGCAAGAGTTGCCGTGAGGTTTTTGGCGAACCGGCTCTCGTCGCACAGCTCGGTCACCAGTTCCAGCGAGCACGCATAAAGCTTCCTGAACCCGCCGTTGAAGTCGGCATAGAAGAGCGGACCGTGCAGTTCGCCGAGTATGTCGGCCGCCAAAGCGCGGGGGCGGCCGGCAAGTCGAGCCGGGTCAGGCAACGGTCCTTCGGCCGAGGGGATATCGGGAAGATCCGGTGGCACCGACGCGCGGAACTCGATCACGCGGGCAGCATAGATTTCGACGCGGCAACTTTGTCGGAATCCGCCATTGTCACCCGCGCCTCGGGCACAGTTGTCGAGCCGTGTCCGCCGGTATTGCCAAGGCTTACTCGCGTTAGTGTGCTGTGTCGGCTTCCGCGAACAGGCCGATAGAAAAGTTGAGCGAATTGATGACCGCTGCAGAAGCGTCGGCGCTGGAATCGCGGGTCGGCCATCACTATCAGATGGACGGCACCTACCTGGTCGGCCGCGAAAAGCTACGCGAGTACGCCCGTGCCGTGCAGGACTACCACCCCGCTCACTGGGACGTTGCCGCCGCTCAGAAGCTCGGCTATTCGGACCTGGTCGCGCCGCTCACCTTCACGTCCACCCCGGGCATGACCTGCAATCGCCTGATGTTCGAGCAGGTCGTCGTCGGCTACGACACCTACGTGCAGACCGAAGAGGTCTTCGAGCAGCACCGCCCGATCGTCGCCGGCGACGAACTGCACGTCGACGTCGAGCTGACGTCGGTGCGCCGAATCGCCGGCAGAGACCTGATAACCGTGACCAACACCTTCACCGACACCGCCGGCGAGCGGGTACACACCCTGCACACCACTGTTGTCGGTCTCACCGCCGAGGACGTCGATCCGGCGATCAAGACGGCCGTGCAGACGATGATGATGCACGACGTCGACCTCTTCGGCATCGGCGAATCCGAGTACCACAAGACGGTGCGCCCCGAGGGCGAGATCCGTCTCGCCGAGGACACCGGCCGTACCCCGGGCACGCCGTCCTTCGATGACGTCAAGGTCGGCGATGAGCTGGCCGTGCACCAGACCCGAGTGTCCCGCGGCGACCTGGTGAACTACGCCGGCGTGGCCGGCGACGCCAACCCGATTCACTGGGACGAAAGCATCGCCAAGCTGGCCGGGCTGCCCGATGTGATCGCCCACGGCATGCTGACCATGGGCTTGGGTGCCGCATTCGCCTCCGCATGGTCAGGTGATCCCGGTGCGGTCACCCGCTACGCGGTGCGGCTGTCTGCTCCGGCGATCGTGTCCGCCGCCGACGGTGCCGACATCGAATTCAGCGGCCGGATCAAGTCGCTGGCCCCGGACACCCGCACCGGAGTCGTCATTGTCGGGGCAAAGTCCGACGGCAAGAAAATCTTCGGCCTGGCGACATTGAACGTCCGCTTCAGCTGAACCTGTAGACGCCTAACGGCGGTGGCGGGCCTGAGCCCGACCACCGCCGTGAGTTGGCGATTCTTTATCAGCCGCGGCGCCCGCAGACCGGCCACGCGCCGATGCCCTGCGAGTGCAGCACGTTCTCGGCCACCCGGATCTGCTCCTCACGGCTCGCACCGTTCGCGGAACCCGAGCCACCGTTGGCACGCCAAGTGCTCGGGGTGAACTGCAGACCACCGGAGTAGCCGTTGCCGGTGCTGATGCCCCAGTTGCCACCCGACTCACACGACGCGATTGCGTCCCAGTTGACGCTGTACGCCCTGTGCACCGGCTCCGGAGCCGGTGCCTCGTCGGCGGGCGGGGCCGGCGGCGCGG
>JBAWAV010000751.1:0-2209 GCA_049589475.1 Mycobacterium sp. | reverse complement strand
ATGTCGGCGAATTCATCTGCGTGATCTTGTATCTCGGTGCGACGCCGTCGCCGTGTCCGTGTCCAGTCGCGACTCGCCGCACCGACCGCGGCCGCGGCGGCGATGGAACTCGCCGGCGCCTTGCTTTCGTCGCGATCGATCAACGTGGGGCCGGGCCCCTCGTCCGGACCAATGCCGCCCACCACATAACCGAAACCCGCTGTCGCGGGTGTGGCAACCGGGACGGCCATAGCGGTCCCGGCCGGCGATGTCGCCGGTGCGCTCGCAGCTGATGCGACGGTGGTCGGCGTCACGGCGGCCGCCGGCATCCCCGCATTCTGTCCGCCCGGCATGCCGGGCACCGCAACCGTCGGCACCTCGGCTGGCTGTGCCAGAAAAGCCGGAATACCAAGGGCTAGGCCGAGAATGAGTGGAATCAGTGCCGGAGCACTGAGCAGGACCGACCAGAACGTCGTTCCGAACGGGATGAAGAACGCCTCGTAGGCGATGAAGAACAACAGTGGGAACCACGCGCTCGGGTTGGCGAGAATCGAACCGATGGTCCCGCTCGGGTCCTGGATGAGCTGCAGCAGTTGGTTGAAGATCTCGGTCAGAAAGTTTCCCGACGACGGCGGATTAGCTGCTGCCGACACCGCGCTGTTCGTCTTGACCACCGGCGGCGCTGCGCTGGTGCGCGGAGCCGATGCCATCGCCGTCCCGGACACCGCCTGATAGGTGGCCATCGTGGTCGCTGCCTGAAGCCACATCCGGGCGTAGTCGGCTTCGTTGAGCGCAATCGGAATCATGTTGATACCAAAGAAATTGGTCGCGATCAGCACGCCGTGGATGGCATGGTTGGCGACTAGCTCCGGAAGCGTCGGCATCGCCGCCAGCGCGGTGGTGTAGGCGGCCGCCGCGACCTCGTGCTGGGCCGCCACACTGGCGCTGTTCTCGCTGGCTTCGGTCAGCCACGCCAGATACGGCACATGCGCGTTCACGTACTGCTCGGCGCTGGGCCCTTCCCACGCGCCGGCCTGCACCGCGCCCAAGAGTGAAGTGAGTTCGCCCGCCGCTGAGGCATATTCAGCACTCAGCGACGTCCAGGCCCCGGCAGCCGCGACCAGCGACCCGGGTCCAGGACCGCTACTGAGGAGCACTGAGTGCACCTCAGGCGGCGAAGCCATCCACACCGGCGCGGTCATTGTCTACAGGCCGGCCAGGTATGTCGCTGCGGCGGCCGCGTCGCCGGCCGCGTAACTCACGCCGGACTCCCCGACACCCACGCCGGCGCGACCGAGCTCTTCGACGCCCTCGGCTGCCACAGCGGCGTGCTCACTGCCCTGGGCACTGAAGCCCGCGGCAGTCTGCAGCGACACCGGGTCAGCGGCCGACGGGACCACGGCAGTGATCGCCGGGGCCGCACTCGCCTGCGCAGCGGCCAGCCGTGCGGTGATCGCGTCCACGGCGGCGCTGGCCGCGGCCAGACCTTCTGGAACAACTCGCAGTGTCATGACAGATACCCCTTTCGATGAAACTCACCGACCATCGACAGCCACGCTTTCGTCGACGAGCGGATTGACCAATTGCACATAAGTCGGTGTGTCACTGTCGGTGAGCAGGATGCCGCGACCGGCCGGCAACCGGTCGAACCGTTGCCCGCGGACCTTGCCGCCGTCGACCGGATTGCCCGACAGCATCAGCGTTGTCGCCTGCAGGTCGTTGAAACGACGCAGCAGTTGGCTGGTCATCAGCGCGTGAGCGGCACCGGTCGCGCGCGCGGTGACGATGACCCGCAAGCCGAGATCGCCTGCCTGCGCCAGCAATCCGATCAGCGGCGTCCAGGGACGCTGCCCGACATAGGGACCGGTCATCGCCGGGGTGTCCGGAATCTGGTCGACGTCGTCGATGACCAGGTAATGGGTGTGACCCTCGAGTGACCATCCGCTCAGCTGTGCCGGCGTGAAGCCCGCCGGTGGGCGCCGCTGTTCGATGAGCGCCGCCAGCCCGAGCATCGCCGGGGCCACCCGGTCGATGTTGGCGGTGTACTCGTTGTCGGGGAACAGCGGCTCGTCGACGAGATGCAGCCTGCGGTCCAGCACGGTGAACGCGACCCGGTCGGGTGTCGAATTGTCCCGGATGGTCCGGATGATGTGCCGCAACAACGTGGTCTTGCCGGACCTGGTGTCGCCCAGCACCAGCAGCAACGGGTTCTCGGCGAAGTTGAGTTCGA
>JBAWAV010000750.1:0-1511 GCA_049589475.1 Mycobacterium sp. | reverse complement strand
GCAGAGCCCTTCGGCGGAGACTGGATTTCCGCGGTCTACGAAGCGCTGCACGCGGCCGCGCGGGACGAGCCCTGGGATGAGTCTGCGCTGGATCGCGTTTTCGAGGCATATCGCGCGAGCGAACATGGTTTCCGGACGGCGTTCAAGGATTGCGACCGCTATCGCAGGATCAACCGGCTCGTGCCGCCATCGATGCTGAAGCTGAGCCTCGAGGTCCGCGCAATAGCCCACCGTCGCAAAGGAACTTGGGCTTGAGGCCCAGGATCACGCGATGAAATTTGTGCTGGCGTTCTATGGAACTCGCGGCGATGTCGAGCCCGGCGTCGCTGTCGGTCGTGAGCTAATGCGCCGAGGGCACGACGTGTGCATGGCCGTCCCGCCTGACCTGGTCGGCTTCACCGAGGCGGCTGGGCTTGCGGCGGTCGCCTACGGGCCGGATATCCAGGCATGGCTGGAATCGACGCGCAACTTCTGGGGGTATTTCTTCCGCAACTTCTGGAAGATCCGGGACGTGATCGGGTCGTTGCGCGAGGCTCGGGCGCCCGGTACCCAGCACTGGGCGGAGATGAGCAGGATGCTGACCTCGCTGGCGGACGGGGCCGACCTGCTCGTTACCGGCATGAGCTACCAAGAGCTCGCTGCCAGCGTCGCAGAGTATCGCGAGATTCCGTTGGCCACCGTGCTCTGGTTCCCGATACGGGTCAACGGCCACCTCGTTCCGACGCTGCCGGCGCCGTTGATCCGCTCGGCGATGGCGGTGTACGAGCGACTGGTTTGGCGCGGCGTGAAAAAGGTCGACGACGCACAGCGCCGTGAACTTGGCCTACCGAAGGCCATCGGCCCCGCGCCGCGACGGATCGCAGAACGCGGGTCGCTGGAAATCCAGGCCTATGACGAGGTGTGCTTTCCCGGACTGGCAGCCGAATGGTCGAAATGGGATGGCCAACGGCCATTCGTCGGCACGCTGACGATGGAGTCGCCGACGGACGCCGATGAGGAGGTCGCGGCGTGGATTGCCGCGGGAAGGCCTCCGATTTGCTTCGGGTTTGGCAGCATCCCGGTCGAATCTCCAGCCGACACGATCGCGATGATCGGCGCGGCCTGCGCGCAGTTGGGCGAGCGGGCGTTGGTTTGCGCTGCCGCGACCGACTTCGGCAACGTCCCCCATCTCGACCACGTCAAGGTGGTGGGCACGATGAATTACGCGGCGGCGTTTCCGGCCTGCCGCGCGGTCGTGCACCACGGTGGCGCGGGCACGACGGCCGCGGGCTTGCGCGCCGGAGTCCCCACATTGATCCTGTGGATGGCCGACGTTCAGGTGGTATGGGGAGCGGCCGTTAAGCGGCTCAAAGTGGGCACCGCCCGGCGCTTTTCGACCACTACCGAGAAATCGCTCGTCACAGATCTCCGGACCATTCTCGCTCCGGAGTACGCCGCACGCGCCCGTGAGGTCGCCGCCCGGATGGCCAAACCCGCCGAAAGCGTTGCAGCCGCTGCGGATAGTGCCGAGA
>JBAWAV010000749.1:0-14187 GCA_049589475.1 Mycobacterium sp. | reverse complement strand
CATCGCCGCGGCGATGCCCCATGTGGCAGCGACGATTCGGTCGCCAATAACGCGATGCTCAGTCGGGTAGAGCCGCGGCACCCCGGTGATGGTCATCGTCGGCGAGCCGGCGCCTTCGACCTGAGCGCCCATTTGGTTCAGCATCGTGCACAGGTCGACCACGTCGGGTTCGCGCGCGGCGTTGTGAATCGTCGTGACGCCGTCGGCCAAAACCGCAGCCATCAAGATGTTCTCGGTCGCCCCGACCGACGGGAACTCCAGCTGAATCTCCGCGCCGTGCAGCGCATCTGCGTGAGCAACGACGCAGCCGTGCTCGATATTGCAGACGGCCCCGAGCTGACGCAGGCCGGCCTGGTGCATATCCAGCGGACGGGACCCGATGGCGTCACCGCCGGGTAGTGCGACTTTGGCCCGCTTGCACCGCCCCACCAGCGGGCCGAGCACGCAGACCGAGGCCCGGAACTGACGGACCGCGGCGAAGTCGGCGTCGTATTTCGGCTCATCCGGCGATGTGATGCGCACGGTGGCGCCGGAAAGTTCGACCGTGGCTCCGAGGCCTCGCAGCACCTCGGCCATCAGCGGCACATCGAGAATGTCGGGGCAGTTGGTGATCGTGCTGGTGCCCTCGGCCAGCAGCGTTGCGGCCATCAACTTCAGAACGCTGTTCTTGGCGCCCCCAACAGCGACTTCGCCCGACAACCGACTGCCACCGGTCACCACGAAACGCTCAGCCACCCCGCCAGTTTAGTGAAGCCCTATCGCCCTGTCAGTCGGCTACGGCACACGGAGCGGTACGTTTTTAATCATGGCAGTGCACTTGACCCGCATCTATACCCGGACAGGCGACGACGGAACCACCGGGTTGAGCGACTTCTCGCGGGTCTCCAAGAGTGACCCGCGGTTGGTGGCATATGCCGACTGCGACGAGGCCAACGCGGCGATCGGCACCGCGATCGCGCTCGGAAACCCCGAACAGCAGATCGCTGACGTGCTGCGCCAGATCCAGAACGACCTGTTCGACGCCGGCGCGGATCTCTCGACCCCGATCGTGGAAAACCCGAAGTATCCGCCGCTCCGCATCACCCAGCCCTACATCGACCGGCTCGAGGGCTGGTGTGACCAGTTCAACGAGAACCTGCCGCCACTCAATTCATTTGTGCTGCCCGGTGGTTCGGCGCTGTCGGCGCTATTGCACGTTGCCCGGACGGTGGTGCGGCGCGCGGAGCGTTCGGCCTGGGACGCCATCGCGCAGCACCCGTCCGACGTCAGCCCGCTGCCCGCGAAGTATCTGAATCGGTTGTCGGACTTGCTGTTCATCTTGTCTCGGGTGGTCAACCCCGACGGCGATGTGCTGTGGCAACCCGGCGGCGGCAGAACCGACCAGCCCGAGAAGTAGACGTTTGGCTCAGATCCCGCGGCGGCGCGCCCGCGGTGACGGACGTGACTCCAACCACGACTGGAATGCCGTCAATGCGCCTCGGTCCAAGGCGATTTCGTAACCCACCCTGCGCTCCTGCGTGGTGTCGCTCAACTCGAGCACGACGATTTCTTCGGTCATGATGTCGAATTCGTCGCCGCGTGGTGGCCGTCGCGAAACAACCTCAACACCGCGCCTGTTGAGCTGACGATCCGGCCACAGGCGAACGCTGGACAGTCGGTAGAACGCGGCGTCTCCACCGCGGTAACGAATGACGCCGTGACGCCAGCCGTGACCCCCGACCGCGGGTATGTCCCGCATGATTGCTGCGGTACCGCCCTGGCGCAGCTTCCACAGCCGATAGCTCAGGGCGACAACCGCGAGGCCGAGCAGGGCGACGAGCACGACCATGACAACCATGAGCGTGCTCATCGACACGGCCCGCTAGTCGAGCGCGCCGACAGCACGCAGTCTGGCGCGACCTCTGGCGGCAGTGCGGGGATCGTCGGATTGCGAATCCTCTTTGGCAGCGGACTCGTCGATCTCCGAGGCGAATTCCGCCGACTCGGCGAGAATGCTGACGCCCTCCTCGGTGACCGACAGGAACCCGCCGTCCACCGCGATTCGAAGGTCGTCCTGCCCCTCGCGCTCGACGCGGACCATCGCGTCGTCGACCAGTTGTGCGACCAACGGTATGTGGCTCGGCAGAATACCGATCTCCCCGACGGTGGTGCGGGTGAAGAGGAACGTGCCCTCGCCCGACCAGATCTTCCGGTCGACGGCGACGATCTCCACGTTCATCGTGGCCATCTCACACCCGTCCTTCCGCGCTCAACCTTTGCGCCGGCGAGCACATCACAGCTTGGCGCCGAAGCTTTCGGCTTTCTTGGCCAGGTCGTCGATACCGCCGATGAGGAAGAAGGCCTGCTCGGGAATATGGTCGAAATCGCCCTTAGCCAGCTTGTCGAAGGCCTCGATGGTCTCCTTGAGCGGCACGGTGGAACCGGGCTGACCGGTGAACTGCTCGGCCGCCATCATGTTCTGCGACAGGAACCGCTCGATGCGTCGCGCCCGGTTGACCTGTTGCTTGTCCTCTTCAGACAGCTCGTCGATACCCAGAATCGCGATGATGTCCTGAAGGTCCTTGTAGCGCTGCAGGATTCGGATGACTTCCTGCGCCACCCGATAGTGCTCGTCGCCGACGATCGCGGGGTCCAGGATCGTGGAGCTGGACGCCAGCGGGTCGACCGCGGGGAAGATGCCCTTGGAGAACACGTTTCGCGACAGCTCCGTGGTGGCGTCCAGGTGAGCGAACGTGGTCGCGGGCGCCGGGTCGGTGTAGTCGTCGGCGGGCACGTACACCGCCTGCATCGAGGTGATGGACTTACCGCGGGTCGAGGTGATCCGCTCCTGCAGCTCACCCATCTCGTCGGCCAGCGTGGGCTGGTAGCCCACCGCCGAGGGCATCCGGCCGAGCAGCGTCGATACCTCGGACCCGGCCTGGGTGAACCGGAAGATGTTGTCGATGAACAGCAGCACGTCCTGGCCCTGCTCGTCGCGGAAGTACTCGGCCATCGTCAAGGCCGACAACGCAACCCGCATACGGGTGCCGGGCGGCTCGTCCATCTGACCGAACACCAGTGCGGTGTCCTTGAGTACGTCGGCGTCCGCGAGCTCCACCCACAGGTCGTTGCCCTCACGGGTGCGCTCACCCACTCCGGCGAATACCGAAGTACCACCGAAGTTTCGGGCGATGCGGTTGATCATCTCCTGGATCAGAACGGTCTTGCCCACACCCGCACCACCGAACAGCGCGATCTTGCCGCCACGCACGTAGGGCGTCAGCAGGTCGACGACTTTCAGGCCGGTCTCGAGCATCTCCGTCCGCGGCTCCAGCTCGTCGAACGGCGGCGGTTTGCGGTGAATACCCCAGTGGTCGAAGTCTTCTCCGTAGCCCGGCTCGTCCAGGCAGTCGCCCAAGGCGTTGAACACGTGGCCCTTGACCCCGTCGCCGACCGGAACGGAAATCGCTTTTCCGGTGTCGGTCACCTCGACGCCGCGGACAAGTCCGTCGGTCGGCTGCATCGAGATGGTTCGGACCAGGTTGTCGCCGAGGTGCTGGGCGACCTCCAGCGTCAGCGTCTTCGCGAGATCCTCGTATGTGATCTTGGCGTGCAGAGCGTTGAACAGCTCGGGTATGGAGCCGCGTGGGAATTCGACGTCGACGACGGGTCCGGTGATCCGCACCACGCGGCCGTTGGTGTCGCCACCGTTCGAGTTCGTCGACTTCTCAGCCTGTTTGGTGGTAGCAGCCATATCCTCTTCGCTTCCTGATGGGGCCTATTTGGCGTCGGCGAGCGCATTGGCGCCACCGACGATTTCGCTGATTTCCTGAGTGATCTGCGCTTGCCGCTCACGGTTGGCTTCCAGCGTGAGTGACTTGATGAGGTCATCGGCGTTGTCGCTGGCCGATTTCATTGCCCGCTGGCGTGACGCCAATTCTGACGCGGCCGACTCCAGCAGCGCCGTGTAAATCCGGGTGGCCAGGTAACGCGGCAGCAGCGCGTCGAACAGTGTCGTCGCGTCCGGCTCGAACGAGTACAACGTGCGTGGTTCGTTGTCGTCCTCGACGTACTCCACGACCATCGGAGCGATGCGATGCGCTTCGGCCGACTGCGACATCATCCCTTTGAACTCGGTATAGACGACGTGCAACTCGTCGACTCCGGGCTCCTCAGCGTCGTCGCCGCCGTCGGAGCCTCTCGTGAAGGCGGACACCAATGTCTCTGCCACCTCCGCGGCGTTCTCGTAGCTGGGTCGCTCCGAGAACCCGGTCCATGACTCGCTGATGTCCCAGTTGCGAAAGCTGTAGTAACCCAGTGCTTTGCGTCCGATGGTGTAGAGAACGGGCGTCTTGCCACTCTCCCGCAGCAGCGAGAAGAGCTCCTCAGCCCGCCGGAAGGCGCTGGAGTTGTACGCACCGCACAGGCCGCGGTCAGACGACACCACCAGCACGCCTGCCCGTTTCGGCTCAGCGCGCTCGACCAACAACGGATGGTCCAGCGCGGCTTCCTGAGCGAGCGTGGTGAGCACGCGGGTGAGCTCGTCGGAGTACGGCCGGGCCTCCTGCAGCCGGGCCTGCGCCTTGCCGATGCGCGACGTCGCGATCATTTCCTGGGCCTTGGTGATCTTTTTGATCGACCCGGCGGAACGGATCCGACCCCGCAGTTCGCGAAGTGTGGCAGCCATTCTCGATTACTTCTTCTTCTGCTCCGGCGGCGCGGGCTTGTGAACCTGCACCGACTCTTTCGCAACCTGGTCTTCGTCGAGGGGTTCGACGTGCTCGTCGGGTACTACCGAGCCACCGCCGGTGGCCGCGAAGCCCTTCTTGAAGTCCTTGACCGCGTCGGTCAGCTTTTTCTCGTTCTCCTCGCTGAGCTTTCCAGTGTCCCGAATATCGGACAGGAGGCCCTCATGGGACGCACGTACGTGGTCGAGGAACTCGGCCTCGAATCGGCTGACGTCTTCGACGGGAACCGAGTCCAGGTGACCGCCGGTACCCAGGAAGATCGATACCACCTGCTCCTGAACGGGTAACGGCCGGTACTGCGGCTGTTTGAGCAATTCCACCAGCCGTTCGCCGCGCTCCAGCTGTGCCTTCGATGTGGCATCCAGGTCTGAGGCGAACGCCGCGAACGACTCCAACTCGCGGAACTGCGACAGGTCCAAGCGAAGACTTCCGGCCACCTCTTTCATCGCCTTGATCTGCGCGGCGCCACCCACACGCGACACGGACACACCGACGTTGATCGCCGGCCGCACACCCTGGTTGAACAGGTCGGACTCCAGGAAGCACTGCCCGTCGGTGATCGAGATGACGTTGGTGGGGATGTACGCCGAGATGTCGTTGGCCTTGGTCTCGATCACCGGCAGACCGGTCAGTGAGCCGCCGCCGAGCTCGTCGGACAGCTTCGCGCAGCGCTCCAGCAGCCGCGAGTGCAGATAGAAGACGTCGCCTGGGTACGCCTCACGGCCGGGCGGGCGGCGCAGCAGCAGGGAGATCGCACGGTAGGCCTCGGCCTGCTTGCTCAGGTCGTCGAAGACGATCAGCACGTGCTTGCCGTCATACATCCAGTGCTGAGCGATCGCCGAACCCGTGTAGGGCGCAAGCCATTTGAACCCGGCGGCGTCGGACGCGGGGGCCGCGACGATGGTGGTGTAGTCCATCGCACCACCTTCGTCCAGTGCGCGACGGACCGAAGCGATCGTGGTGCCCTTCTGGCCGATCGCCACGTAGACGCAACGCACCTGCTTCTTCGGATCACCGGATTCCCAGTTCTGGCGCTGGTTGAGGATGGTGTCCACGCATACGGCGGTCTTGCCGGTCTTGCGGTCGCCGATGATCAGCTGGCGCTGGCCGCGGCCGATCGGGGTCATCGCGTCGATGGCCTTGATACCGGTCTGCAGCGGCTCGCTCACGCTTTGCCGCTGCACCACCGACGGGGCCTGAATCTCCAAGGCGCGCTGTGTCTCCGCTTCGATGTCGCCCTGGCCGTCGATCGGGTGCCCGAGGGGATTGATGACCCGACCGAGGAAGGCATCGCCGACCGGCACGGATAGCACCTGGCCGGTTCGCTTGACTTGCTGGCCCTGTTCGAGCTTCTCGAAGTCACCCAGGATCACCGCGCCGACGCTGTGCTCGTCGAGGTTCAGCGCGACACCCAGGACGCCACCGGAGAATTCGAGCAGCTCTTGGGTCATCACCGATGGCAAGCCCTCGACGTGCGCGATGCCGTCTCCGGCGTCGACCACCGTGCCCACCTCTTCACGGGCGGTGTCGGAGGTGAAGGAGCTTACGTATTCCTCGATCGCGCCTTGGATATCTTCAGCGGAGATCGTCAACTCTGCCATGGCTTTTCGTTCTTCCTGCTTGTCGATGGTGTTGAGTTAGGTGGTGTTTCAGTCCGGTAGCTGGCTTTGCGCCGCGGCGAGACGCGACGAAAGCGTTCCGTCGATGATCTCGTCGCCGACCGTTATTGCCAGCCCGCCGAGCAGCTCTGGGTCGATGTGTATTTGCGCTGCCACCGGATGGCCGTAGATCCGGCTCAGCACCTCGGTCAGCCGAGTGCGCTGGGCGTCGCTGAGTTCGGCCGCCGCGCTCACTTGCGCGACGACTTCGCCCCGGCGAGCCACCGCCACTTCTGCCAGACCCAGCACGGCGTCTTCGGCCGACTGCCCGCGCAACAACTCGACCGTCTTGGAGAGCAAATCAGCCGTGACCGAATCGACGCTTGTTCCTGCACCGCCAAGCACGTTGCGTAACAGCTTAGTTCGTGCGTCGGCGGCTACCTCGTAGTCGCCGAGCAAGATGGCGAGACGAGGCTGAGCGTCAAGAATGCGGGAAAAGCGGAACAATTGTTCTTCGACGTCGTCGAGGTGCCCGGCCCGGTCGGCTCGGACCAACACCGCCGACTGCGACACCAGCTCAACGGCATCGACGAGATCGGATTGGGCCGACCAGCGCTGGGCGACGGCATTCTTGAGTAAGTCCAGCGCGGGCTGACCGACCTTGTCCGACACCAACCGCTCGAGGAGCCGAACTCTGGGCGACGCGTCCTCGGCCGGCAACGTGAGGTAGCGCGTGACGACGGTTTCGCGAATCAACATTGCTGCGGCGGCCGTCAGATCGTCGGCGAGCGTCGACAGTCCCTTGTCGTCAAGGCTTTCGGCTGCCTCACCGAATTGCGTCAACAGATCGGCCAAGGCGGCCCGGCTGGCCGAGCGCATCTTCGCTGCGATCGGATACTCGACCTCTGCCTCCGAAGGTGCCATCGCGTCGAGATCGTCGAGAAACCGGTCCACGGTAGCCGCCTGTTGAGCCGGTTCGGCAACATAGCCACGCACCAATTCGCCTGCCCGCCGCACGGATTCGGCGCCGACATCTTGGCGCAGCTGACGAATCACCTGCGCACGCGACAGCTCGACCTGCTTGACACCTTGCGCTTTGATCCGCTCGGCGTCGCTATCGGCCTGTTCGGCTAACTGTTCAGCGATGCGCTTCGCGTCCACCTGCGCCTCTTCGGTGACCCGCTTCGCCTCGGCGTGGGCGTCTTCCTTCGCCTTGCTGTGGGCACGGCTCGCTTCCGCGAGTCGGTCGGCGGCTGCCGCAGAATCCGCAAGTTCTTTGCGCACCACATCTTGGCGGTCCACCATCAACTTGCGCACCGGCGGCACGACATAACGCCAGATCAGCAATACGATGACCGCGAAGCCGGCCAGCTGTCCGAGGAATGTTGACATATTTCCTACCGCCCCGAGCCCGTCGCCGTGACTGAGGTGGCGATGTCGACACCGAGGATGCGGCTCGCCAACGTGGTGGAGAGCGCGTCCACCTTCGCGCGAAGTTCGGCCGCGACAGCGTCGCCGTCCCGCTTCAGTTGCTCGTTGGCTTCCTGCAGTGTCGCCGAAACCTGGTCCTCAGCAACGCCGCGCTTTTGCTCAATGACCTTGCGGCCCTGCGCCCGAGCCTCGTCGCGAGCCGCCGAGGCCTTGACCCGCGCGTCGGCCATCGCCTTCTCGTAGTCTTCCTGTGCGGCAGCGAACTGTTCGGCCGATTGCTTGTTGTCAGCAGCCGTCTTGGTGACCATGTTGTCGCGCTCTTTCAGCACCTTCGAGATCGGCGGAACCACAAAGGTGCCGATCACGCCGAGCACGATCAAGAAGATGATCAGCACGACGAAGAAGGTGCCGTTAGGGACGAGGAAGTTGCTACCGCCTCCCTCTGCCTGGCTGGAAGCCAAGACCAAAGCGCTCATGTCACCCATCTCAGCTGTTACTTGACCGGGGTGGCGAAGACGAACAGCGCCATGAAGGCAAGGTTGATGAAGTAGGCGGCCTCGACCAGACCCACCGTGATGAAGAACGGCGTGAACAGACGGCCTTGTGCCTCGGGCTGCCGGGCGATGCCGGAGATCAGGGCGTTACCGGCGACACCGTCACCGATACCGGCACCAATCGCGCCACCTGCCAGGATCAGTCCGCCGCCGATGAGGGCGCCGGCAGCGATTGTGGGGTTCATTGCTTATCCTCCTTGATATTTGGTAGCGGTCTACCAAGTCCGTTAGTTAATGCTGGGAGCTAGCGGTTTGCTGCGGTACTACTCGTGCTCCCCCTCCAACTCCATCGACTGACTGAAGTACAAGATCGTCAGCAGCGCGAAGATGAACGCCTGAATCGCGCCGACGAACAAGTCGAATGTCTTCCAGATCGCGTTGGGCAGCCACAAGATGTACGGCGGGAACAGCGCAATCAGGCCTACCAGGATGCCGCCGGCGAAGATGTTGCCGAAAAGTCGGAGCGACAGCGAGATCGGCTTGGCCAGCTCTTCCACCACATTGATCGGCGCAAGCACGGCGACGTGACCTTTGAGCACCGCGATCGGGTGTCCGATGATGCCCCGGCGCCAGATCCCTGCCGCGTGGTAGCAGACGAACACGAAGAGGGCGAGCGCGAGCACATAGTTGATGTCGGCCGCGGCCGACGAGAGCAACTCGGTGTTTTTTCCGTGGTCGGAGTACTGCAACGGCAACACCGACAACCAGTTCGAGATCAAGATGAAGATGAAAAGCGTTACGGCGAGCGGTAATACGAAGGGCGCGATACGCATGCCGATGGCGCTCTCGATCTGGTTGCGCATCTGGATGGTGATCGCTTCGAAGAACAGCTGCACACCACCGGGAACGCCGGTGGAAGTGACCTTGGCCTTCAGGAAGAACGCGAGCCCGATGACGATCACCGCGGCGAGTGCGGTCGACTCCACGGTGTCGACATTGACATTCAAGCCGAACCAGTTGTGGGTGTCGTGAACACCGACCTCGATGGCGCTGTCGGCCAGAAACGCCTCAGTCATCGCTGTTTCCTGTCCCTTCGATCGCGTCGGTCGTCCCGGTACGCAGCTTCTTCATGACCGGCAGCGCGGTCGTCAGCACCAGCAAAACCTGAAAGAGCGCGAGCCCGAACACCACGCCCAGCCCGGCCGGCCTGAAGACGAATGCGAGGGTCAGTCCGACGACGGTGATGACCATCAACCGCGTCGCGGAATTCAACGCCATTTTCTTCTTCAACGGGTGAGCATCCGCGGTGATCGACGCCACCGAACGCTGCACCCCGAGCGCGTTGAGCAAACCCAGCAGCAGTCCCACGCCGAAGAACAGTCCCACCTTGGGGTGACCAAGCAAACCGGCGATCGCGACCGCCACGGCGGTCAGCACGAGCGACGTGACGAACAGCCGAACAGGCCGGAAAGCAACGGAGGGGAACACCAACGGCGCGTCCTGCGCTGGTGTTGTCACTGCTGCACCTCAGTCCTCGTTCGGGGGGAGTTGCCGGGCCGATTGTTGCGTGGCCCGTTGAGCGTATCGGAGGGCATTCATCGCACTCGCATCACCCAAGGGAGTACTCCCCTTTGTCGGTCGTTTGTCGGCACAATCGGAGGCGAATCCGTTGGCCGGTGGCCGGCAACCCGCGAGGTTAATTCGGGTTCTACCAGCACCGTATCATACCGGCGACGAACCTACTACTCCTCGTCGTAGACCTCATCGCGGCGGCGCAGCAGCGGAATCAACGTCGCGACGGCCGCGATCGCGATTGCACCCAGCATCACCGCGGCAGTAGCACGCGGGTTGAAGAAGATCGTGCTCGCCGTGCCGAAAGCGACGATGCCGACCCACAAGTAGATGATCAGCACAACGCGCCGGTGCGAATGACCGATCTGCAGCAGCCGATGATGCAGATGCATCTTGTCGGGGCTGAACGCGCTGCGGCCCGCCCGGGTTCGTCGCACGATCGCCAGCAGCAGGTCAAGCATCGGCACGAACATGACTGCCACGACCAACAGGAACGGCGACAGCAGAGCAAACACATCGCGGGCGCCGTACGCGGTCTGCGAAATCGGTCCCGCCGCGGTCGTCGACGCCGCCGCCAGCATCAGGCCGATCAGCATCGAACCGGAATCTCCCATGAAGATTTTGGCCGGGTGAAAGTTGTGCGGCAGAAAGCCCAGGCACGCGCCGGCCAACACCACCGAGATGACCGCGGGCGGATAGAACAGCACGTCGCCACCGTGGTCACGCAGCAGGCCGACGGAGAACATGCAGATCGCCAGCGCGGTGATGAGTCCCAGCCCCGCGGCCAGCCCGTCGAGACCGTCGACGAAATTCATTGCGTTGACGATCGACACGGTCAGCGCCAGCGTCAGCAGAATCGACGAGGCCTGGTCCAACACAATGGTCCCGACGCCGCCCAGCGGGATGTAGAGGACGCTCCAGGCCACGCCCATCGTGACCAGCACACTGGCCGCGGTGATCTGACCGGCGAACTTGGTCAGCGCGTCCAGGCCCCACCGGTCGTCGATCAGACCGATGCCCATGATCAACGCGCCGGCCACCACCACCGCGGGCATGCCCGAGGAGTAGACGAAACCACGCGTGAGCGCGGGTAGCTGAGATGCGAGAAAGACGGCCGCGATGACGCCGATGTACATGGCCAGCCCGCCCATCCGAGGCGTGGGCGTCACGTGTACGTCACGTTCGCGGGGGTAGGCCACCGCCCCGAATCGGGTGGCAAGCACGCGAACCGGTCCGGTCGCGAAGTAGGTGATGATCGCGGCCGTCAGCCCGACGAGCGCGAGCTCACGCAGTGGCACACCGGCGCCACGGTCAGACAGGGCGAGCAGACCGCCGGCGAGGGTGTCGGCACCGCTAACCATCCCGGAAACGTACTGCACCGCCCTGAGATCGGTCTGAGGTGACCCGGCCGATCAGCCGGTCAAACTCCCACCGTCCACACCGAGGACCTCGGCGATCCGCTCGGCGCTGACCGGTCCGGATCGAAGGATGCGTGGTTCGGCGCCGGTCAGGTCGAGGATGGTCGAGGCGGCCTGCTGCGCCGACGGACCGGCATCGAGGTAGACGTCGATGAGGTCACCTAGTTGCCCGCGGGCGTTCTCGGCGTCGACGGCGGGCGGACGGCCGGAGACATTCGCGCTGGAGACCGCCATCGGTCCGACCTCACGCAGCAGTTCAATGGCGACCGGGTGCAACGGCATCCGAAGCATCACCGTGCCGCGGGCGTCGCCGAGATCCCACAGCACCGACGGCGCCTGCCGAACCACGAGGCTCAGCGCGCCGGGCCAGAATGCCCGCACAAGATCGCGCATGGCGCTGGACACCGACAACGCGAGGCCGTCGATGGTGTGCCAGGAGCCGACCAGCACCGGCACCGGCATGTCCCGCCCTCGGCCCTTGGCCGACAACAGCGCGGCCACCGCCGCGCTGTCGAAGGCGTCGGCTCCTACGCCGTACACGGTGTCTGTCGGAAGAACAACTAGACCGCCGTTTTTCACAGCCCCGACAGCCGTCGCGATTCCACGGGAGCGCTGATCGGGATCGGAACAGTCGAACACCTCACTCATTCGCCACTCCCCCTGCGGGCCGTCACGAACCTCGGCCGTCCGGTCAGGTCGGCATGGGCCTCGATCCCGTCGAAAAGTTTTGTCTTAACCAGACTTTCGCATGTCAGCGACGATGTGGTGTCGTCGTGCTCGACGGCGAACCAACCGCCGGGGCGCAGCCAACGCGCTGCGAGCGGGATGATCGCGTCGATCACCGCCATGCCGTCCGGTCCGCCGAACACGGCGTGCGCCGGATCATGGTGGAGCACTTCTGGTTCCAGCACTGTCCCGTCGGGCACATAAGGCGGGTTCGAGACCACCATGTCGACCAGCCCGTCGAGTTCGGGCAACACGTCGGCACCGGTGACGTCGGCGCGAAGCAACTGCATGGCGGTGGCCGCGGCATTCATCCGCGCATAACCAAGTGCCGCATCGGAATCGTCGATGCCCACGACCCGCGCGTCGGGCCAGTGCCGCGCGAGGGCCAGGGCCAGGGCACCCGAACCGGTGCAGACGTCGACGATCACCGGGGCGTTCGGAAGGGATTGCGCCGTCGCCCATTCCAGCATTGCCTCGGTTTCCGGGCGCGGGATGAACACGCCAGGACCGACGGACATGGTCAGCGGTCCGAACGCTGCGGTACCGGTGAGGTGCTGCAACGGAACACGGCGCGACCGCGCTGCGATCACGTCGTGGTAGCGGTCGAAGAACGTGTCGTCCGGCGAGTCGACGAGCGGCAGTCGCCCACGCTCGGTGCCCACGACGTGGGCTGCCAGTTCCTCGGCGTCATAGCGTGCGGAGTCGATGCCGGCATCTGCGAGTTGCGTTGTCGCCGAGTCGATCGCGGACCGCAGGCGGGGCCGGATGTTCCGCCTCCTCCCCGGGTCTTCCGACCCGCATCGTCGCCGGAGGTCCGTCATGCCTGCTGCTGCAGTCGAGACTGCTTGTCGGCGGCGGCCAGTGCGTCGAACAACGCGTCCATGTCGCCATCGAGAAGCTGATCGAGATTGTGCGCTTTGTAACCGATGCGATGATCGGTGATCCGGTTCTCCGGGAAGTTGTAGGTGCGGATGCGTTCGCTGCGGTCCACGGTGCGGATCTGGCTAGCGCGGTCCGCCGATGCGTCGGCCGACGCCTGCTCTTCGGCGAGTGCCTGCAGTCGGGCCGCGAGCACCAGCATGGCACGCGCCTTGTTCTGCAGCTGTGATCGCTCGTTCTGGCAGGTGACGACGATTCCGGTGGGCAGGTGGGTGATTCGCACCGCCGAGTCGGTGGTGTTGACGCCCTGGCCGCCCTTGCCCGACGACCGGTAGACGTCGATGCGCAGGTCCGACTCATCAATCTGTACCTCGGCCACTTCTTCGGGCTCGGGGTAGACCAGCACGCCCGCCGCCGAAGTGTGCACGCGGCCTTGGGATTCGGTAACCGGTACGCGTTGCACCCGGTGCACGCCACCCTCGAATTTCATCCGGGACCACACGCCGTCCGCGGAATTGCCCTTGCTGGCGATCGTCAGCGTCGCGTCCTTGTAGCCGCCCAAATCCGATGTGGTCTCGTCCAATACGGTCACGTTCCAGCCGTGCCGCTCGGCATAGCGGATGTACATTCTGGCCAGGTCCGCGGCGAACAGCGCCGATTCCTCGCCGCCCTCGCCGGATTTCACCTCGAGCACGACGTCGTCGGCGTCGTGCGGGTCGCGCGGCGCAAGCATGTCGCTCAGCCGAGTTTCCAGCTCGTCGACCCGCGACTCCAATTCCGTGACCTCGTCGGCGAACGACGCGTCGTCGACGGCGAGTTCGCGCGCGGTCTCCAGGTCATCGCGAGCGGACGTGAGCTTGCTGTGCGTCGCGACGATCGGCGCCAGTTGTGCGAACCGGCGCCCGACCTTGCGGGCATTACCAGCATCGCTGTGCAGCTCGGGATCGGACAGCTGACGCTCGAGGGCGGCGTGTTCGGCCACCAGAGCGTCAATCGCCTGCACGCTCTGCGTCATGCTCGCCTCCTCGTCCCACTGTCAGTTGCCCGAACGCAAAACGACGCCCGGCCCTGCGCGGTGTCCGCAACAGGATCGGGCGTCGATCGTGCTACTTGTCGGCCGAGGCGTCCTTCTCGGCGCCGGCCTTGCGCTTGCCGTACCGCTTCTCGAAGCGGGCAACGCGGCCGCCGCTGTCCAGAATCTTCTGCTTGCCCGTGTAGAACGGGTGGCACTGCGAGCAGACCTCGACCACGATGTGGCCGCTCTCCTTGGTGCTGCGGGTCTGGAAGGTGTTACCGCAACCGCAGACCACGGTGGTCTCGCCGTAGGCGGGATGAATGTCAG
>JBAWAV010000748.1:0-6728 GCA_049589475.1 Mycobacterium sp. | reverse complement strand
ACCGCCACCCGCGCCCGCTAACTGAACCGCCGGCCGTCCCGGCCCGCATCGTCAGCGAACTACCCGATGGTTCGCCTCCTCAGCGGGCCGTCCCGGCCCGCATCGTCAGCGAACTACACTCGACGGTGATGTCCGATTTAACTTCAGGCGTTCGCGCTGCGCTGGCCAAGGTGATCGACCCTGAACTGCGCCGCCCCATCACCGAACTCGGGATGGTCAAGGGAATCGAGGTAAGCCCCGGCGGCGACGTCCACGTCGAGATCTACCTGACCACGTCCGCGTGCCCGAAGAAGACCGAAATCAGCGACCGCGTCCGGCAGGCCGTCGCCGACGTGCCGGGCACCGGCGCGGTGCAGGTCAGCCTGGACGTCATGAACGACGAGCAGCGCACCGAGCTGCGCAAGCAGCTGCGCGGCGACTCCCGCGAGCCGGTCATCCCCTTCGCCCAGTCCGGGTCACTGACCCGGGTATACGCGGTCGCGTCCGGCAAAGGCGGCGTCGGTAAGTCGACCGTGACGGTCAACCTCGCCACGGCGATGGCCGCCCGCGGCATGTCGGTCGGACTGCTCGACGCCGACATTCACGGCCACTCGATCCCGCGGATGATGGGGACCACCGACCGGCCCACCCAGGTGGAGTCGATGATCCTGCCGCCCATCGCGCACGAGGTGAAGGTCATCTCGATCGCCCAGTTCGTCGAGGGCAATGCACCGGTGGTATGGCGCGGCCCGATGCTGCACCGGGCACTTCAGCAGTTCCTCGCCGACGTGTACTGGGGCGACCTGGACGTGCTGCTGCTCGACCTGCCACCGGGGACCGGCGACATCGCGATCTCGGTCGCCCAGCTGATTCCGAACGCCGAGATCGTGGTGGTGACAACGCCTCAGCTGGCAGCCGCCGAGGTCGCCGAGCGGGCGGGCAGCATCGCGCTGCAGACCCGCCAGCGCATCGTCGGCGTGGTGGAGAACATGTCCGGGCTGCTGCTGCCGGACGGCTCGACGTTGCAGGTGTTCGGCGAAGGCGGGGGCGCACAGGTCGCCGAGCGACTGACCCGCCAAGTCGGCGTTGACGTTCCACTGCTTGGGCAGATCCCGCTGGACCCGGCTCTGGTCGCCGCGGGCGACGCCGGGGTGCCGATCGTGCTCAGCGCTCCCGACTCTCCGGTGGGCAAGCAATTGCGCACCGTCGCCGACACCCTGTCGGCGCGCCGCCGCGGGTTGGCGGGCATGTCGCTGGGACTGGACACCAGCCGTCACTGAGTCTCCTGGTGTCGCAGTGATCAGCTAATTGGCACACAGCACCGCAGCGGTAGGGTGAGCGACATGCTGACTTCTTCGCAACGAGCAACGCGGCAGATCGCCTCCACGCTAACGGCAGTCGGCTTAGTCACCCTCACCGTCGCCGGCTGCGGAGGCTCCGATCAGTCCAAGCCGTCGAGCTCGTCGGCCGCCCAGGCGCCGTCGTCAAGCGGCGCGACCGCTGCGGCACCTGCATCCAAATACGACATCTCCAAGGTCGACAACGTCAAAGACGCTATGCCGGCGGGCTTCAAGCCGGACCCACGCCCCGAGATCACCCTGAACCAGGGAGACATCGACAACCCCAAGATCATCCCGTTCACCAAAGCCAAATTCGATCCGCCGCAGTGCCGCGCGCTGGTGCTTCCGCCCTACATCGAGCCGGCCGTCGGCACCCGCGCCGCAGGGCTGAGCGCGGAAGGCGATCAAGGCGAAATCTTCGTCGTCGCAATGAATCTGCCGAAACCGATCCCGGCCACACCACTACCGGCAGGATGCAATCACGTCGGGCTGTCCGGTTCTCCCGAGGCGACGGGAACCGCCGAGTCCATTCCCGCCCCGCCGATCGACGGCGTCACGACGACCGGGGTCAAGCTGACCCCCTCCGACGACAACGCCCCCGCCGAGTACATCTTCACCGCCGAGATCGGAGACCAGACGTCGATCGCCGTCATGGGTGGCACCGTCGACGAACTCAACCCTCAGCAGGTGCTGTCCGATCTTCTGGTCAAGGCGACCGCCGCCGTTCGCGGCTAGGTGGCGTCCGAGTCGAACGGCGCCGGCCCGCCGGTGAACTGCTGCGGCGGCGGTGGTGTAACCGGTTGCGGCGCAACGTTATCCGGTGCCGATACCGCGGGCCGGTCGAAGTTGCCGGTGAAAAGCGAATCATCGCCGTCGAATAGGTGCTTGGCCAAGGCTGCCCGCGGTGTCATGCCGCGCAGCTTCTGCAGCTCGGCCAGCGGCTGACGCAGGTCGTCGAACTCGGGCCCGATGTCCTCGCGAAGCTGAGTCGTCATGCCGGACAAGTAGTCCCGAGCCTGTCCGAGTGCGTTGGACGTCCACCGGACCGCCCCGGGCAGTCGCTCGGGTCCCAGAACCACCAGCCCTACGACGAGCAGGACCAGCAGCTCGCTCCAACCGACGTTGGCGAACACTAGCCGCCGTCCGGCCCCGGGGTCACTGTAAGAGTGACGTGCCGGCCGTCGCGTACCACCTCGATCGGCGCTGGCTGCCCAATCGTCAACTGACGCACCGCGACAACGAATTCCTCGGCATCGGCCACACCGCGGTTGCCGACCTTGACCACCACGTCGTTCTCCAGGATCCCGCCCTTTTCGGCGGGGCTGCCCGCTTTGACGTTGGCGACCTGTGCGCCTTGGGCGATCTCGTTGCTCACCGAGCGGGTGCTCACGCCCAGCGTCGGGTGGACGATCTTGCCGTCCTTGATCAGCGTCTGCGCAACAAGTTTCGCCTCGTTGACCGGGATGGCGAAACCGAGGCCACTGGCGCTGTCGGACAGCGACTTGCCTGCGGTGTTGACGCCGATGACCTGAGAGTCCATGTTGATCAGCGGGCCACCGGAGTTCCCGTGGTTGATCGAGGCGTCGGTCTGGATGCCGTCGATGACCGTGTCGGTGTCAGAACCCTCCCCCGACAACGGAATCGGGCGATGCAGCGCGCTGACGATGCCCTCGGTGACGGTGCTGCGCAGACCCAGCGGAGCACCGGCGGCCAGGACCTCGTCACCGACGCGAACCTTGTCGGAGTCACCGAGCCGGGCGACCGTCAGGTTGTTGACGTTGTCCACCTTGAGCACGGCCAGGTCGGTCTTCGGGTCGCGGCCGACCAGGTTGGCCGGCACTTCCTTGCCGTCGTTGAACACCACGGTGGTCTTGAACTGGCTCGGGTTGTTGGCCGCTTCGGAGATGACGTGGTTGTTGGTGACGATGTAGCCGCGGCCGTCGACGACGAAGCCGGAGCCCTGCATGCCCTCCTGGTCGCTGACCGACTGGATCGTCACTACCGAATCAGCCACTGCCGCAGCTACTTTGGCGAACCGACCGGCCGGCGCTTCGCTGCTGCCGTTGGTCGACAACGACACCTTGGAGGTGGTGAACGCCTGGACGACCTCGGCCGTCTTGCGTCCGATCACGCCGCCGATCATTCCGATCAGCAAAGCCAGCACGGCGAGCACCGCAAGCGCCAGATAGGACACCCGCCCGCCGAAGAGCACGTCACGCACACCGAGCCGGCCGCCGGCATCGCCGTCGCCGTGGGCGACGGAACGCGCGACCGCCGGATCACCGAGCGCCACCCCCGCACCGGGATCACGCCAGGGATCCTCGGGGTCCTCCGCCTGGTCCTTGCCTTTGCCGTCGTCGAGCGCCCCCGCATCGGTGGGGTGGCGCTGCAGCGAATCGGCTCCCGGGAACGGCCGCCCGAAAGCCTCGGTCAATACCGGGTCGGCGGGCTGGTCGTGCGGAGTGAACTCACCCTGCTCGCGGTATTTCGACGGGCGCACCCGGTCGGCGACGAACGAGCCCTGGACGCCGTCGGGACGGCTGAAAGCCTGACGCGAGGCGGTGTCGACCGGCGGCCGGGATACGGGTCGCGGTGCCAGCCGGGGGGCGCCGTTGTTGTCTTGATCGGAGCTCACGTCATCCTCTTCCGAACGCGGGGCAAGCGCGCTTTATGGACTCGGGCACGGCGCCGCGCACCGGCTTGACCAAACTGGTCTCCACCCTACCGAGGCTCTGGGTGATCGCGCGGGCTGCCATCGACGAATCGATCGGACGGCCTGACTTGCCGCTGCGGTGGTGGGCCACTGTTTCCGCGCCCGCGGGGAGGCTCCCATGGATTGGTGCCCGCGTCGTCGTCGGGCGGGCAGTGCGGAATCTGCGACAGCAATCCCAGCAGCGTGCTCGGGATTCTGATCGGATGGGAGTCGCGCAGTGCGGCGCGGGCCCGGCGATGACCCTCCACTTCGGCGGCGCAGTCTGGACACAGCGATATGTGATGCGCCGCCCGCAAGTGGGCGTTCATCCGCAGTTCGCCGTCGACGAACGCCGCGATGGCCTCGGTCGACAGGTGCTCGGTAGAGCCGAATTGGCGCGGAGCTCCCACTGGGGCGTCACTCTGCGAGGCGAACTGAGCGGGGAGCCAGGAGAACGCGCGGCGGAAGACATGACCCCGCTCGGCCATCACCAGCTCCCCTCGGTATGTCAGCGTCCGGTCCATCCAGACACGTTGGGCACTACCTCGAATGTAGCGCGCCGGACCACGCGGAACACGAATGAACAGCCGATCTGCGGAGTTGTGTCTTAGTCGGCGAGGCCCGCTACAGCGCCGGTCGCGCTCGCGGAGTGCGCCGCCAGATAGTCGCGCAGCGCCTGCCGGCCCCGGTGGATGCGGCTGCGCACTGTGCCGAGCTTGACGCCCAGCGTCGCACCGATCTCTTCGTAGGACAGCCCTTCGATGTCACACAGCACCACGGCTGCGCGGAACTCGGGCGGCAGCGAATCCAACGCCGCCTGCAGGTCGGGGCCCAGCCGCGCGTCGTGGTAGATCTCTTCGGGATTTGGCTCGTCGGCGGGCACCCGGTCGTAATCCTCCGGCAGCGCCTCCATCCGGACCCGGCCGCGACGGCGGACCATGTCCAGGAACAAGTTGGTGGTGATGCGGTGCAACCAGCCCTCGAACGTTCCCGGCTGGTAGTTCTGCACCGACCGGAAAACCCTGATGAAGGTCTCCTGGGTCAGGTCCTCGGCGTCGTGCTGATTACCGGAGAGGCGGTAGGCCAGCCGATACACCCGATCGGCGTGCTGACGCACCAGCTCGTCCCACGACGGCATCGCCGTCTTGTCGCCGGTCGCGTCGAAGACCGCGGTGCCGTACGGCTCCTCGGCGGGCTCCACCCAGTCAGCATCGCGGTACCTTTCGGGGTGCGACATGCTCGCCGGGCTCGTCATTGTGGTGATGTTCAAATCCTCCGGGCTAAGACTACCGTCGAGGCTGGGAAATTCCTCACCGCGCGCAACGCGAAGATGCCGAGATGTATTCCCGGACCAGCGGCCTCCACGCTCCATGGCAATACCGTCGCCTACCGGCGTGTGTGCGATATGTGACCGCACTGAGCTTTCACTAAGAATGGCGTCCCGCAGGCCGTTGTGCAGGTCATATCGGGTGTCAATGAGACTTCGATAAGAAGCGACCAGGTGGGCGTGTCGCGACGCGCAGGACCCCGGTGCCGGGCGCGCCTGATCGCACGCGGCAGGGTATGGATCTACGCTGCGGGCATGTCCAGCACCGACGGCCCAGCGGACCGGCCCGCGCCGACTCGGGCGGAGTCCCTTTCGGCCCACGCCGAGGGTTCGATCTCCGAAGACGCGGTGCTGCTGGCCGCCCGCGAACGCGCGGCCGACATCGGCGCGGGCGCGGTGACGCCGGGGGTCGGCGCGCTGTTGAGCCTCCTGACCAAGCTCAGCGGCGGCAAGGCCGTCGTCGAGGTCGGCACCGGCGCCGGGGTGAGCGGCCTGTGGCTGCTGTCCGGCATGAGCGACGACGGCGTGCTGACCACGATCGACATCGAGCCCGAGCATCAGCGGATCGCCAAGGAGGCGTTTTCCGAAGGCGGCATCGGCGCGTCGCGCACCCGGTTGATCAGCGGACGTGCGCAGGACGTGCTGACGCGGCTGGCCGACGGCTCCTATGACCTGGTCTTCATCGACGCCGATCCGCTCGACCAGCCGGAATACGTGGTCGAGGGCATCCGGCTGCTGCGCTCCGGCGGGGCGATCGTCGTGCACGGCGCGGCCCTGGGCGGGCGGGCCGGCGACCCGGCGGCCCACGACGCCGAGGTGGCGGCGGTGCGTGAGGCGGCGCGCCTGATCGCCGAGAACGAACTGCTCACGCCGGCGTTGGTGCCGCTCGGCGACGGCCTGCTGGCCGCGGTTCGGGACTGATTTCACGCTTTTGACGGATTCGTGACGGGGTGCGCCCTTGACGAGTGACTGAACGAGTGTTTAGTATGCTGAACATGCGTTCAGTCGACGATCTGACCGCCGCGGCCCGGATCCGGGACGCCGCGATCGAGCGGTTCGGCGAGCAGGGCTTCGGGGTCGGCCTGCGTTCGATCGCCGAATCGGCCGGCGTGAGCGCTGCGCTCGTCATCCACCATTTCGGATCCAAAGACGGCCTGCGCAAGGCCTGCGACGACTACGTCGCCGAAGAGATCCGCAGCAGCAAGTCCGAGGCGATGAACTCCAGCGACCCGGCAACGTGGTTCGCCGCGATGGCCGAGATCGAGGAATACGCGCCGCTGATGGCCTACCTGGTTCGCAGCATGCAGTCCGGCGGAGAGCTGGCCAAGACCTTCTGGCGCAACATGATGGACAACGCCGAGAGCTACCTGGAGGAGGGCGTCCGCAGTGG
>JBAWAV010000747.1:0-6092 GCA_049589475.1 Mycobacterium sp. | reverse complement strand
ACCCCGGCCGCCTTGGCGATTGCGTCGACCGAAGTGTCGAAGTAACCGAGCCGGCCGAACAGCTCCAGCGAGACCTCCGCGATCCGGCCCCGGGTGGTGGCTCCGCGAGCGCCCACGGCGGGACTGGCAGGGCCGTAGCTGGCCCTGCGGACGATCGAAGCTTCGGACATCGGGTTCTAAGCCTATGGCCGATCTCGGGTGCCCGCGTCGCGCCCAGCGGCGTTTCGCGGGACGAGGAACTCTGCGGAGCCAGCAATGGCGATGCCGCCCGTCTGCCGAGTCGCGGTCAACTCCACGCTCACCCGGTCAGCGTCGGCCTCCGCCGACACCGCGGTCACCGCGCCCGAACAGGTCAGCACGTCACCCGGCCAGACCTGCTCGCGGAAGCGGACACCGAAACGGCGCACATTGCCCGCACCCAGCCAGTCGGTGGCGAACCCGGCCAGCAGCGCCGCCGAGAACATGCCCTGCGCGAACACCGAGGGGTAGCCCGCGGACTGCGCGAGCTGATCGTCGTAATGCATGGGGTTGAGATCACCTGACGCGCCCGCGTAGCGGACGAACATCTGCCGGGTGAGCGGGCCGAACTCGCGGGCGGGCGCCTGTGTGCCAACGCTCACAGCGGTGGTCGTCGCCGTCATTATTTCGGAGCCGTCTCGATGAAGGTGGCTTTCGCCTCGGCGACGAGCACTCCCTCAGCGTTGCGATATTCGGTCACCACGGTGGCGAAACGCATTGCGCCCCCGCGTTTGCCCGGTTTCGAGTACCGGTCGACGACCCTCTCCTGTGCGGTCAGAACGTCGCCGGCCGCGGGCGGAGCAGCGTGGAAGGTGTACTCCTGCTCGCCGTGCAGCAAGCGCTTGCGGTCGAACCCCACGTCGACCCGGGCGCCGGCCGGCGCCCAGCGGCCGCCGGTGGTCAGGAAGGTCGGCGGAATGATCGCGTCCGGACCACGGTAGGCGGGATCCTCGCACAACATGGCGTCGGCGAACTCGGCGATCTTG
This sequence comes from Mycobacterium sp., assembly GCA_049589475.1. Classification (GTDB taxonomy): domain Bacteria; phylum Actinomycetota; class Actinomycetes; order Mycobacteriales; family Mycobacteriaceae; genus Mycobacterium. The sequence continues at coordinate 5,088 of JBAWAV010000747.1, read as the reverse complement.
CCACGCTCCACGACAAGCTCCCATGGCCGTCCGGCATAGGCGTCGGGCGATGCAGTCATAGTGACCAATACTGTCAGAAAATCTGCAGAACTGAAACAGAAATATTGCTTCACCACCAATGAGCCGCTTGTCCAAAGATGACAATGCTGCCAGAATCGGTGGCCATGGTCGAGTTGGCGGCAAGCTATGTCGCAGGCAAATGGGTGTCGGATGCGCACACCGGGACACTGGACGTGACGTCGCCGACCACCGGCGACCTACTGGGCACCATAGGTGTCGCCGGCCCCGCCGACGTGGACTCTGCGGTTGCGGCCGCCCGCGGCGCGCTGCCGGCCTGGGGGCGGATGTCCGCCGCCGATCGCGGCGCAGCGCTGGGCCGACTCGCCGATGCGCTGAACGCACGCAAACGCGAACTTGCCGACCTGACGACCGCTGAGATCGGCTCGCCGCGATCCTGGAGCACGTTCGGTCAGGTGATCACCGCGGTCGGCGTGCTGCGCGCCTACGCGTCGATCACCCCCGGCTATCCCTTTTCCGCCACCCGGCCTTCGATGACGGGCGGCGCCGTCGAAGTACGTCAACTGCCCGTCGGCGTGGTCGGCGCCATCGTGCCGTGGAACACGCCGCTGTTCATCGCCGCGTTGAAGCTCGGTCCGGCTTTGGCGGCGGGATGCACGGTGGTGCTCAAACCCGCACCCGACGCCCCGCTCGAGTTCGGCGTGCTCACGGAGGCGATCGAAGAAGCCGGGCTGCCCGATGGCGTAGTCAACGTCGTCAACGGCGGCGCCGAAACCGGCGAGCTGCTGACCGATCATCCAGGCGTCGACAAGATCAGCTTCACCGGATCGACGGCCGTCGGCGCCCGGATCGCGGCGTCGTGCGGCTCCCGCATCCGCCGCTGCAGCACCGAGCTGGGCGGTAAGTCGGCCGCCATCGTGCTGCCCGACGCGCCGCTCGAGACGACGGTGCCCGGGCTGGTCGCGGGCGTGATGGGCAACAACGGTCAACTGTGCGCGGCGTTGACGCGTATCTTGTTGCCGCGCAGCCGGTATGACGAGTTCGTCGCCGCACTCACCTCAGCGGTCGCCGGTCTGGTCGTCGGCGATCCCGCCGACCGGGCCACCGACATCGGTCCACTCGTCAACGAGGCCGCACGCGACAGGGTCGTGGGGTTCCTGCGGCGCGCACGGCGGGACGGCGCCACCGTGCTGGTCGGTGGCGAGCGGCCCGACCGCCCAGGGTGGTTCGTCTCCCCCGCGCTCGTCGCCGCCACCAACGACATGGAGATCGCCCGCGAGGAGGTCTTCGGTCCGGTTGCGGTCGTCATCGCCTACGACGACACCGCCGACGAGGCGGTGGCCATCGCCAACGACTCCCGCTACGGCCTGGTCGGTGCGGTGTGGTCGGCTGACGAGGAACGGGCGGCGACGGTGGCGGCCCAACTTCAGGTGGGTTCGGTGGCCGTCAACTCGACCGCCGTGCTCGACTTCGCCAGCCCATTCGGCGGCTTCAAGCAGTCCGGCATCGGCCGCGAAGGGGGCCCGGAGGGCATCGCGGGCTTCGTCGAGTATCAAGCCATCATTCGTTGACGCCCGGAAGGGCCAGAAAGAATTGAGCACAGCAGTGCACACCCAAGCAGCGGTCCTGTTCGAACGCAACACACCCTGGTCCGTCGAGACCGTCGAGCTCGACGCGCCGAAGGCGACCGAGGTGCTGATCGAACTACACGCTTCAGGCATGTGCCATTCCGACGATCACCTCGTCACCGGGGACATGCCGATCCGACTGCCCTGCATCGGCGGGCACGAGGGTGCGGGCGTGGTCAAGTCCGTCGGCGAGCATGTGTCGTGGCTGTCGCCGGGCGACCACGTGGTGTTCAGCTTCATCCCGTCGTGCGGCCGGTGTCCCTCATGCTCGACCGGCCATCAGAGCCTGTGCGACCTCGGCGCAAAGATCTACTCGGGCATGCAGATTCACGACGGAACCGCCCGGCACCACCTCGGTGGCCAAGACCTCGCGCTGGCCTGCGGCGTCGGCTCCTTCGCGCACCACACCGTGGTGCACGAGGCGAGTTGCGTGAAAATCCCGGAACACTATCGCCTCGACCTGGCCTGTCTTCTCGGCTGCGGCTTCATCACCGGTTGGGGATCGTCCGTCTACGCCGCCGAGGTCCGGCCGGGCGACACGGTCGCGGTCGCCGGGGTCGGTGGCATCGGCGCCGCGGCAGTGCAGGGCGCCCGGCTCGCGGGAGCCCGCACGATCACCGTCATCGACCCGTCGGAGTACAAGCGGGCCGAAGCGGTGAAGATGGGGGCCACTCACACCGCGGCAGATTGGGACGAAGCGAAAGATGTTGTCGCCGAGGCTACCTCGAACCGCGGCGTCGACAAGTTCATCTGCGCCATGGGAGTCGGTGACGGCCAGCTGGTCGGCCGGGCGCTGGCCATGACGGCCAAGCGGGGTCGGTTGGTGGTCACCAACATCCACCCGATGCTGGAGCGGGAGATCCGGGCAAACCTGATGGACCTGACTCTGACCGAAAAGCAGATCATCGGAACCCTCTACGGCTCGGGCAATCCGCGCGCCGACATCCCGAAGATCCTCGAGCTGTACAGCGCCGGGCAGGTGGACCTGGAGTCCATGGTGACCCGCACCTACCCCCTGGAGAAGGTCAACGACGGCTATGCCGACATGCACGCCGGCGCCAACATCCGTGGCGTACTGATCTACCCGCCCGCCGAGGCTTAAGGCTTCAACACCGCTTCTACCCGCAGTTTCTGTAGCCTGGGCCGTGGGGAGTCAGTACAACGGGAGGCACAGTCATGAAGATCCGCACTGCACGCTGGACAACGGGCCTGGCCGTAGGGCTAACCACTCTGACGCTCGCCTTCGGGCTGAGCGGCGCGCCGAGGGCGGTGGCCGCCGACGAGCGTCTGCAATTCACCGGTACGACGTTGACCGGCGCACCATTCAACGGCGCCAGCCTGCAAGGCAAGCCCGCCGTGCTGTGGTTCTGGCGGCCGCAGTGTCCGTTCTGCAACCAAGAGGCCCCGTCGCTGAGCCAGGTCGCGGCGGCCAATCCGAAGGTGACCTTCGTCGGTGTGGCGGCCCGTTCCGATCAAGCGTCCATGCAGGACTTCGTGTCGAAGTACAACCTGAACTTCACCAATCTCAACGATGCCGACGGGTCGATCTGGCAGCGATTCAACGTGCCGTGGCAACCGGCGTATGTGTTCGAGAAGCCAGACGGCTCGTCGACGTTCGTGAACAACCCCACCTCTGCGATGTCGCAGCAGGAGTTGTCCGAACGGGTAGCCGCGCTCACCACCTAGACATGAACCAAGGCCTGCTGGGTCTGGCCTTCGGCGCCGGATTGGTGGCCGCGCTCAATCCGTGCGGGTTCGCACTGCTGCCCGTCTATCTGGCACTGGTGGTGCGGACTGAGCGGGCCGGAGTGCTGACCGCGGCGGGACGTGCCCTGGCGGCCACCTTGGCGATGACCCTCGGCTTTCTTGCGGCCTTCGGCGCGTTCGGGCTGCTCACCGTGACGATCGCGGCAACAGTGCAGCGCTTTCTGCCGTACGTGACGATCGTGATCGGTATTTCCCTTGTCGCACTCGGCATTTGGCTGCTGGTCGGCCGCGACCTGGCAGTGCTGACGCCGCGCTCACTGCTCGCCGGGCGCCGCCGTGCGCCCACCGCCAGGCTCGGATCGATGTTCGGCTACGGGCTGGGCTATGCCGTCGCCTCGCTGTCCTGCACGATCGGCCCGTTCCTGGCGGTCACCGGTGCCACCTTTCGCGGGGGCCCTGTCCTCGACGGCCTGATGATCTATCTCGCCTATGCCGCCGGCTTCGGGTTGCTCGTCGGCGTCCTGGCGATCGCCGTCGCGTTCGCCGGCTCGGCGCTGATCGACCGGATGCGCCGAATCTTGCCCTATGTCAATCGGATCAGCGGTGCGTTGCTGGTCGCTGTCGGGCTCTATGTCGGTTACTACGGTCTCTATGAGGTCCGCCTGTTCGACTTGAACGGCAGCCCGACGGATCCGGTGATCGCGGCGGCCGGGCGTCTCCAAAGCGCGCTTGCCGGTTGGGTGTATCAGCACGGGGCCTGGCCGTGGGCACTCGCACTGGCCGCACTCGCTCTCGGCGTGCCGGCCCTTGCGGCCACTCGACGCAGGCGACGTTAGCGCAACTCACACCTGCACAGGCTCCCAGCCGCCGCCGTCGGACGAACGGTGCGCCGCGTCGATCACCGCGAGCGACAGCAGCCCGTCCTCGAAGGTTGCCGCGCCACTGGGGCCGCCGTCGAACGCGGGCAGCCAGTCCTGCAGCATCAGCGCCATCGCCCGGCTGGCGTGACCGGCCAGTCCCCCGGGCAAACGCTCGGGGTGCGCGGGCTCGCGTTCGTCGACCGTCAGCGGACTCAATCCGGCATCGGTGGCCGCACCGAGACTGTATGCCGCCGAGCGCAAGTCGCCGTCTCCGATGATGGTGCCGTCGGAACCGAACAATTCGAGGCGATAGTGATCGGCGTGGGCGCCCATCACCGAGAGGCTCAGAATGACGGTCACCCCGGACTCCATGCGCATCAGCAGGGCCGCGGTGTCGTCGGCGGTGACGTTCAGCGTCCCGCCTTCGGGCAGTTCGCGGACCGGGTCGCTGGTGCGCACCTCGGCGCACACCGAGACCGGGCGGCCCAGCAGGCTGCACAGGAAGTCCAGGTCGTGTACCAGCATGCCGGCCAGGTAGCCGCCGCCCTGCTCGCGGTCGTACATCCAATGTGCCTGCAGCGGATGACTCGGATGCCAGTAGGACGCGCTGCGACTGACCCGCGCAAGGTACTGCGAGCCGAGGAAGCCCGAGCGAACCCGGTCCGCGACGGCCAACCAGTCCGGGTTCCACCGGTTCTCGAAGCAACAGGCAGTAGGCAGCTTCGAGTCGGTTGCGGCACGCACCATGTGGCGGGCCGCATCGAGGTCACCTGCCAGCGGCTTCTCGCACAACACCGGCTTACGCGCGTCCAGCGCGGCGATCGTCATCTCCTGGTGCAGCACCGTAGGAGTCGCCACCGAGATGACGTCGAGGT
>JBAWAV010000746.1:0-3332 GCA_049589475.1 Mycobacterium sp. | reverse complement strand
GGGCATCTCGTTGCGCGAGCATCTCGGCAAGTCAACGCACGCAATCGACCGCCTGCTGAACCTGTCCCCCACCCGCACGATCGACCTGCGGGCCAACTGGATGAAGCACCTGCACCACGCCAACTGGAAGATGGTGGTGGAGAACAACGTCGACGGCTATCACGCTCTGTTCACGCACGCTTCGGTGTACGACGCGATCAAGCCGGCCAAGGTGTCGCACGTCCCCACCAAGGTCGACGTGCTGGTCCGCGACATCGGCAACGGCCACTCGGAGATCGACTACAGCGACGAATACCGCAAGCTCGACAAGGAATTCGTCTGGTACGGCCGCATCCCGCGGGCCAAGCTCGCCGACTACGTCGCGGCACTCGAGGGTGCGTACGGCCCCGAACAGGCCCACGACGCACTCGTGGTGGGTCCACCGCACACGTTGATCTGGCCCAACCTTTTCCTCGCCGAGATGAACGTCATGTTCGTCGAGCCGCAGGCCCCCGATCGCACCATCGCCTACACCACCGCGGTCTTGATACCCGGCCAGGATGCGCTGAACGAGCGCACGCTGCGCCGCGCCGAGGGAGCGATGGGTCCGGCGGGGTTCTTGATCGCCGACGACGGCGAGATCGGCATGTGCAACCAGGCCGGGCTCGCCGCCGAGCTGCCCGAGTGGCTGGTGCTGGCGCGCGGCATAGAAAGCGATATCGACGACACGACTGGAATCATCAACCGGGACAAGAGCGCCGAGACGCCGCAGCGCGGGTTCTACTCCCAATGGGCTGCCGTCGTCGGCGGGCAGGCCGGAGCATGACCGTCAAATCCGAACCCCAGACACGGCCCGCCCTGCGTCCGCTGCCCGACGCCGAGATCCTGTCGTTCCTTTATCTGGAGGCGCGCCTGGCCGACGAGGGCCGCTACTCGGAGTGGGAGGCGCTGTGGGCCGACGACGACGAGACGGTTGAATACCGCGTCCCGATGCACCCCGACGACGACCCGCGAACCACGCTGGCCTACATCAACGACAACCGGCGACGGATCAAGAGCCGGGTGGCCCAGCTCAACACCGGCAACCGGCACTCCCAGACACCACCGTCGGTGATGCGGCGCGTCATCTCCAATAGCGAGGTGGTGGACACCGGCACCAACACCGTCACCGTCGAATCCAACTTTTCGCTATTCGAATATCGTCTGCGCCAACGCTTCTGGGCCGGTCGGGTGAGCCACACGATCCGCTTGTCGCCGGACGGCCCGCGGCTGATCCGCAAGATCGTGCACCTGATCGACGCCGGCGGCCCCGTCGAGACATTGGCTTTCCTGATTTGAAAGGCCTGCACATCTGATGCTCATCGGTGACATCGCGACCAACAACGCGCGCCGCTACCCGGACAAGCGCGCGCTGGTCGACGCTGACCGATCGCTCACCTGGTCACAGGTCGACGAGCGGGCCCGTCGACTCGCCGCCTTCCTCGTCGGCCGGGGGCTGGCACCGGGCGACCGGGTGATGGTGATCGCGCGCAATTGCCTGGAATGGCCGGAGATCTCGTTCGGCCTGGCCAAGGCCGGGCTGATCGCCGTGCCGGTGAACATCCGGTTGGCTCCTGACGAGGTGGCCCACGTCCGTGATGACTCCGGCGCACGCGCGGTGATCATCCACGCCGACCACGTGGAGAAGTTTCTGGGCGAATTGGCCGACCTGGCAGTCGTATTGGGTGTGGGTGCCAGTGCGGTGTTCGGGCCATGTGAATTGGTCACCGACTACGAGACGGCGCTGGCACAGGTCGCGCACTGCGCTGCACGGCGCGACGTCGCAGCCGACGATGTCGCGGTCATCCTCTACACCAGTGGCACCACAGGTCGCGCCAAGGGCGTGATGCACACTCATCGCGCTTTGCTCTATCAGGCGGCGGATACGAATCTGGTCACCGAGGCCAACCGCTCGGACGTCATGCTGGCCACCACCCCGTTCTTCACCGCCGGCGGCATGGTCCGCACGGTGTCGTGGCTGTATCTCGGTCAGACCATGGTGATCCATCAGAAATTCGACCCGCAGGCCGTGATCGACGAGATCGAACGCAGTGCCATCACCTTCACGACGTTCATCCCGACGATGCTGCACCGCACGCTGGCGATCCTCGAAGACGGCCCACCGCGGGACATGTCGAGCCTTCGGCGCATCTCCTACGGTTCGGCCCCCGTGCCGCCGGGCCTGGCACGTAAGGCGATGGACCTGCTCGGCTGCGACCTGCAACAGCGCTACGGGCTCACCGAATGCGGCGGGCAGGCAACGATTCTCACGCCGCAGGATCATCGCGACATCGTCGCCGGCAGAACCTCGATCGCCACCTCGTGCGGCCGGGAGACTCCGATGTGCGTGATTCGCATTATCGACGTCGACGGCAACGACGCTCCAACCGGAGACGTCGGCGAAATCGTGATCACCAGCCCCGCCAACGCAATCGGCTACTGGAACCGGCCCGAGCAGACTACGGAGACGTTCCGGCCCGACGGGTTGCGCAGCGGTGACTTGGGGTACCTCGACCAGGAGGGCTACCTCCATATCACCGGTCGCAAAACCGATCTGATCATCTCCGGCGGGTTCAACGTCTACCCGGCCGAGATCGAGCGGGTACTCGCCCAGCATCAGGACGTGGACATGGTGGCTGTGGTTGGGATACCGGACCCCGAGTGGGGTGAGACGCCGGTCGCCGCGGTGATAGCCAAAGCCCACGTCTCCGACCAGGACGCCCTGGCCGTCGAACTCGCCGCGTTGTGCCGCGCGGAATTGGCCGGGTACAAGCAACCGCGTCGGTTCGTATTTTGGCGCGAATTCCCACTGGGCCCCGCGGGCAAGATCCTCAAACGCGAGATCGCTAACCAGGTGAACCAGGTCGCCGACCAGCGTGCGAAGATGCCGGTATCCACCGGACCGACCGAGGAGCGACAGTGATCGAGCAGACCGACATGGCCACGATCGAGTTCCACGTCACCGACCACCTCGCCACCGTGGCGCTCAACCGGCCCGAAAAGATGAACAGCTTCACCGAGCAGATGGCCGCAGACCTCGGCACGGCGTGGGCTCGGGTGCGCGACGACGACGACATCCGGGTCGCGGTGCTCTGCGCCAACGGCGAGCGCGCCTTCTGCACTGGCATCGACGTGTCGGAAGGCACCTGGTGGACGCACAAGCCGATCTTCAACCAGGAGGACCCGGGCGAGCTGTTGGGGCCGAAGGCGCACAAGGTGTGGAAGCCGGTGATCGCGGCGCTGCACGGCATCGTGGCCGGTGGCGCCATGTACTTCGTCAACGAGTGCGACTTCTCGATCTGCAGTGAGACGGC
>JBAWAV010000745.1:0-36024 GCA_049589475.1 Mycobacterium sp. | reverse complement strand
CCTACGGCACCCACAGTTGGGAGTACTGGGGAGCGCAGCTGAACGCGATGAAGGGCGATCTGCAGGGCGCGCTGGGCGCTCACGCCGGCTGACAGACGGACAAACTGCGCTCGACGGTCGATCCGTCGGGCGCAGTTTCTTGTGCAGACAAGCTCAATGCAGCCGGTCGGTGACATCGACCCACGCGGTCGAGTCGCGACGGTGGTCGCTCCTATTCCGGCACTGCCCGTGGATTTGCGCAACACCGTCAGTCGCGGAGTTTTCTTCTGGATACAGCAGAACGCTGACGCCGTCCTTGGACACGTTGCGACCGAACAGATGCTGATTCGGCGGCGGACCCTCTTTCCAGCCGTGGGCAACCAGGGCCGCCGCGACACCGCGGAAATATGCGTCCGCGCCAACGTCGGCGGGCAGCACGAAGTTGAGGTAGACCGCACCCTGATACGGCGGATCGTCGCGGTTCTTGCACGACATCAGCAGATAGCCCGCCGTCGGCCGCTGCAGTCCCGCGATCGCGACGATGTCTCTTGTCTGCCCGACGACCTCGGCGCGGGTTTCTTCGTCGGTGGCGGCGGGGCCGGGATGCTCGACAACGTCATCGGTCGACGAATGCAACCAGTCGATCGTCACGTACGCCGCACCGAATATCAGGCCGGCCAGCAATGTGGCGGCTATCAGCAAGCGCGCAGCCGGCGAACGACGGCTCTGTGGAGCTGCCAGGGGTGTTAGCCCCCAAGAGCCGCGAGAAGCTCCTTGATTCGGGCTGCTTCCTCGTCGGTCGGGACTTCCTCGGCTTCGATGGCGTCGAGCAGATCGGACGTGAGCCCGGCGCCGTTCGCGGTCTCCAGTGCCGAGAGCTTCGCGCGCCGCCGCACAACGTAGAGCTGCTGACCCAAGGTCGCGCCCGGCGCCTCGGCTGCCAAAGCCATCAGATCGTCGTAGCGTGTCCGAACTCCGCTGAGCGACACAATGACCGACGGTGTCGCCCGCCCGCGAGATGCCGCCTTGGTGAGCGCCGACTGCAGCTTTCGCAGGCCGGACAGGATTACGTTCGCGCGAGTGGAGAACTCGGCATCGCTGGTGTCGGGCAGCGCGTCGATGGAGGCGGAGAACATCTGCATCGCCGCCTCGACCAAGCTGACAATGACGGGCGCTTCGCCGTCATCCGGTCCCCCGTCATTCTTGGACCGCTTTGTGCTGTGGAAATCGTCGATGATGATCACTCCGCTTAGATTGTGATATGGAGACTTCGAAACGCTAGCTTGGATCCCCCGTCTGTTCAAGGGTTGACCACCTGGGACGATTCGGTCGAATCGCGCCACTATTTTCGAGTGCGCAGTGAAGCGCCGTGACATTGCGGATGCCGGTGAACATCAGCATTTCCGGTCACCGGCAAAGCGCGAACATGCTTGGATCGGCCCATGCAAGGCTCCGCGACCGTTCACATGGCAGCACCGGCCGACACGATTTGGGACCTGATCACCGACGTCCACAGCATCGGCCACTACTCCCCCGAAGTGTTCGAAGCCGATTGGCTGGACGGCGCTACCGGCGCCGCGCTCGGGGCCCGGTTCCGCGGGCACGTCAAGCGCAACGAGCTCGGCCCGGTGTACTGGACGGTCTGCCGCGTCACTGCGTGCGAGCCGGGCCGCGAATTCGGTTTCGAGGTGCTCGTCGGCGACCGGGCAGTCAACAACTGGCACTACCGGCTGGCACCTGCTGGCGACGGGACCGATGTCACCGAGTCGTTCCGGATGGCGTCGTCGCCGTTCGTCGGCGTCTACTACTGGCTGTTCGGCGGTTGGCTGAGGCAGCGGCGCAACGTGCGCGACATGACCAAGACGCTGCACAGGATCAAGGATGTGGCAGAGGCATGAGTGGACAGTGGTCGCGCGACGAGATCGACTCGGCCTTCGAACGCCACAAGCACGTCGTCATAGAGATCGGCTCCAGTTGGGATTGGTCGCGTTTCGCCGACCAATTCACCGAAGACGCAACCTATGTCGAGCACACCTACGGAACCATGCACGGCCGCGAGCAGATCCGCGACTGGATCGTGTCGACGATGAACGTCTTTCCCGGCAGCGAGATGCCGTTCTATCCGACGTCCTGGCATTCCATCGACACCGACCGTGGCTGGGTGTTCTGCGAATTCCAGAACCGGATGCGCGATCCCGGCGACGGAAGCATCCATCAGGCAGCCAATCTGTCGGTGATGAAGTACGCCGGCAACGACTTGTGGCGTTACGAAGAAGACGCCTACAACCCGATGAACTTTCTGCCGATGGTCCGCGACTACGTCGAGCGGTGTCAGGCGATGGGCGCCGTCAGCGACGACGCGCTCGCGTTCGCCAAAAACATGAACTGGGAACTGGGCTGAGGCCTCTACTCGCTGCACGTCGTAGGCTTGCGATAGCACTGCCTCGGCGATGTGGAGGGCCTCACCCGTGGAATTCGCACTGAAACAGAGACTGCACTGGCTGGTGCTGCACGGTTTCGTCCGTGGTGTCGCCTCGCTCGGCGCGCGGCGAGGTGATCTGCAGGCCCGGTTGATCGCTGACCCGTCGATAAAGGCTGACCCGGTGCCGTTCTACGAGCAGGTGCGCTCCCGTGGTCGCTTGGTGCACTCCCGGATCGGCTACATCACCGCAGACCACGCGATCGGACACGAGCTGCTGCGATCCGACGATTTCCGGGTGCTCTCGATCGGGTCGAACCTGCCGGCGCCGCTGCGCTGGCTGGAATGTCGAGTCCGCGACGATCTGCTCCACCCGTTGCGTCCGCCGTCCCTGCTCGCCGTCGAGCCGCCGGACCACACCCGCTACCGCAAGACGGTGTCGTCAGTGTTCACCCAGCGAGCGGTGGCCGCGTTGCGCGACGGGGTCGAGCAGACCGCGGAGTCACTGCTCGATGAGTTGGCCCGCGAGCCCGGGGTCGTCGACATCGTCGACAGGTACTGCGCACAACTTCCGGTGGCGATCATCAGCGACATCCTCGGGGTGCCCGACCGCGATCGGCAGCGCATCCTCGAATTCGGTGAACTCGCCGCGCCGAGCCTGGATTTCGGACTCCCCTGGCCGCAGTACCGTCGGGTGCAGCGCGGGATCGCGGGGTTCAACTTCTGGCTCGACGAGCATCTGGGACAGCTGCGCCGGTCTCCCGGCGAAGATCTGATGAGCCAGCTGATTCGCAAAGCCGAAAGTGGTTCACCGGAAACATATCTCGATGAAGGCGAGCTACGGGCGGTCGCCGGTCTGGTCTTGGCTGCCGGGTTCGAGACGACGGTGAACTTGCTGGGCAACGGGATTCGCATGCTGCTGGACAGCCCCGGGCATCTGCAAACCCTCGCCCGGCGGCCAGAGCTGTGGCCGAATGCTGTCGAGGAAATCCTGCGCCTGGAGTCACCTGTGCAGCTGACCGCGCGGCTTGCGCTGAAGGACACCGAGGTAGCCGGTATGCCGGTCGGGCAGGGCGAACTGGTGGTGGTGTACGTCGCCGCGGCCAACCGCGATCCGGCCGTCTTCCCCGACCCGAATCGGTTCGACATCGAACGGGAGAACGCCGGTCGGCACCTGGCGTTCTCCGGCGGACGGCACTTCTGCCTGGGGGCGGCGCTGGCCCGTGCCGAAGGTGAAGTGGGGTTGCGGGCCTTCTTCGATCGCTTCCCCGAGGTGCGCTCCGCGGGCGCGGGCAGTCGGCGCGACACCCGCGTCCTGCATGGCTGGTCGACGCTGCCTGTCGCGTTGGGCCCGGCGCGGTCGATGGCCGCGCGCTAGCCGCTCTTCTTGCCGCCGAAGTAGCACTCGAGCGTCGTGGTGCAGACCAGCTGGCCGGTGCGGTTGAACATGGTCCCCTGGGCCAATCCGCGACCACCGATGCCGCTCGGTGAATGCTGTTCGTAGAGAAGCCAATCCGACAGGTCCGGCGGGTGATGGAACCACATCGCCAGATCCATCAGAGCTGAGAAGCCCGGTCCCAGCGGGGTCGTGCGGCGGGCGACCATGGCCGATTCGAGAAGCGTACGGCCCGCGACAAACGTAGCGAGGCAGTCAGCGATCACCGGTTCGACCGGCGCAATGCCGTTGGGGCGAAACCACATTCGGATCCGCGCTGGCGGCGGATCGGCGATGTCGGCGGCAAGCCTTGCGGACGGGTCCACATACCGGTAGTCGATGGGCTGCTCGCGCACCCACCAGCCGCCGCGTTCGTCCGCGTAATCGCTGTGCCGGTCGGCGAAGCTCGGCACGGATTCGGGGTCTGGGAGATCAGGTGGAAGTTGTTGGTAGACGATGCTTTCGATGGATTTACTGAATGACGCGATGCCCTCCAGCAACACCGCCCCGAATTGGCGGGCGGTGACCCGCCGGGCCGAGAAGGTGCCGCCGTCGTGCAGCGCGGTGACCTCGAAGTCGACCGGTTGCCGCGCGTCGCCGGCCCGGAGGAAATACATGTGCATGCTGTGCGGCAAGCGGTCGATCACTGTCCGGCTGGCCGCCATCAGAGCCTGCGCCGCGATGTGGCCACCGGAGATGTGATGCGCGAGTTCGTCGATCTGGTTTCCGACGAAGAACTCCGCGTTGACCTGTTCGAGGTCGAGCGTGTCCAGGAGTTGGCGAAGCGTAATGACGGGTGGCGGAGAGGTCACGCTCGCATCATGCCGTCAAGACAGGTAGCGGCCAAACCACTCCAGCACGTGCCGCCAGGCGTCATTGGCGGCGGCCGCGTTGTACCGCGGCCCGCTGTCGTTGAAAAACGCGTGGTCCGCGTCGGGTTCGATCACGATGTCGTGGATCAGTCCCGCGCGCTCGAGGGCCGCTTTTGCCGCCGGCTCGGAATCCGTCACGCGCTTGTCCAGGGCTCCGTAAAACGCCAGCACGGCGGTGGCTTTGTCGCCACTGAAATCGGGGTTGTCGGGAAGTGGGCCGTAGAACGGCACCGCAGCCGACAGGCGCGCGTTGTGCGACGCCAGCAGTTGCCATACCAGCCCACCGCCGAAACAGAAACCGACCACCGCGATTTTGCCGCCGGGTACCCGATTTTGCAGTTCCTGGATACCGGAGTTGAGGTCCGCGATGAACCGGTCCTGGGGCGCGGCGGCGAGTGCGGCGGTGGCCTTGGCGGGGTCTGTGAATCGGCCTGTGCCGCCTTCTTCGGACAACAGGTCGATGGCCAGCGCCGAGTAGCCGGCCCCGGCGAACCGTTCGGCTACCGAATGAACCCAGTCGGTGAGGCCTTTGTTCTCGTGGATGACCAGCACCCCGCGACGGGCATTATGCGCCTGCGCCCATGCGCCCTGCAGTTCACCACGTGGGCCCGCCCAGGTGATCGGCTGAGTGGGCAGCGCCTGCTTCGCCCCCGGTGGCTCCACGCCCTCGCCCGCACCCGAGTGCAGCGGCCGGGTCTCCTCGTCGGCGCATCCCGCGATCAACGCGGCTGCAGCGCCGGCGCCCAGCCCGAGCAGCGCCAGTCGGCGGATGGCTTCACGTCTGGTCAGCAGCCCGTCGACGTGGTCGGTGGCGATCTCCTCGGCGATGTAGCGCTGTAACGACGTCATCTTGGCGAGTATGCGGCATAACCCGCGGTGCCGCGCGGAAGCCGTTGCGGCCCCGGCTCAGTCGAAGCTGTCCGGGTCGGCGACCGGGATCAGCACATGCGACGGCGTCGGCCCACCCTGGTGCAGCTGATAGCTGCCACCGGCCAGCGCGCGCCGCGCGGGCGCGGGCGGGACGAGGTGCGGGAAGTCGAAGGTGGTCACGGTCAGACGCAGCCGGTGACCCGCCTCGAGCAACGCGGCGGTGGGGAAGATTTCGACGTCGTAGCAGGTCAGCTCCCCCGGAACGACGGGCTTGACCGCAGCCCGGGTGCTGAGGTGATGCGGCTTGAGCACGGTGCCGTCGGACAGGTACCAGGTGCGCTCCGGGTCCAACGCGCGGTGCGAGCCCAGCAGCGCGCCCTGGGTCAGCGGTCGGCTGGCGCCGTCGGGTGCGACGTCGTCGACATGGGCGACCCAGAGTGTTTCGGTGGTGGTGGCGGTGGCATGCACCGTCAGCGTGATGGGTCCGGCGATCAGGGTTGGCGTGTCGAACACGTCGGTGGTGTAGTGCAGCGCGCCGCGCTGCAGCCGCCGGTTGTCCTGGTCGTAGCGGGTGGCTCCCCCGCGCCGGGCGCGGATGAAGCTGGTCATCCCGAGCGTCCATTGCTCGACGCTGCGGCCGGCCACCGCGCCGCGACCCACGTATTTGATTGTGGCCGTGGAGGTTTCAGGCGCGCTTTCGGCGGTCAGCCGACCGGCATGGGAGAGATAGAACCGGGTCGGTGTCGCCGCGGGCAGCGGATATTCGCGGGCGTGGAACCACCGCGGGCTGCCGATGGCCTGAAAGGTCAGCGGCGACCCGGAGATCTCCGCCTCGGCGGCGTCATTGAGCCAGTGGTCGAACCAGCGCAGTTGTAGCGCATGGAGATGCAGACCGCCGTAGTCCGAGACGTGATACCAGGGGCCCATCATCAGCCGTATCCGCTCGGACACCGGTTGCCCGGGTTGCATCGGCTGCTCGTCGGACCGCCCCGCGAAGGCGTTCTGCAGCGCGGTGTAGTTCAGCGGTGCGCCGCGCTGAAAGGCGTCATGCCAGCCCCCGACCAGAAAGACCGCCACGTTGTTGGCGACGATGTCCGGTAGCACCGTGGCGGGCCGCAACGCATCCCAGAATTCTTCGTCGAAGGCTGTATCGCCGCCGGCCACGGCATCGGCGATCAACGGTCGAAAGAAGCCACGCTGAGCACGTCCGCGCTCGCGCACCCCGGTGAGCCCGCCGGCCCGCGGCCGCGGATGCTTGCCCCGATGGATTACCTCCAGCACTGGGTTGACGACGTTGAGCAGCCGGTAGACCCCGCCGTACGCACGCACCGTCCGCAGGTGCGGCGCACCGCCCATCGCCGCCGCGTCGCGGTAGAAATCGCGGGCGGCCATCACCGGGAAGATCGCCTTCAGCGGCGAATTCGGGCCGACGGCAGCGGCGGTGAACAGCTGGTTGATCGCCAGGTAGGACACCCCGAACATGCCCACCCGACTGTTGGCGTTAGGCAGCTTCGATGCCCAGTCGACCAACTCGACGCCATCCTGCTGCTGGCGATCGCCGAACATCTGGAACGAGCCGCCGGAGACGCCGCACCCCCGGACGTCGACCATCACTTCGATATAGCCCCGTTTGATCAGGTACGGGGTCGGGCCGCCGCCGATCTGGGCGGCCGGCGGTGGGGCCTTCTTGCCGTACGGCGTCATCGACATCAGCACGGGGAACGGTCCCTCGGCGGGCTCGCCGGTGTCGCGGTCGGTGGGGTAATGGATGTCGACGCGCAACTCGACGCCGTCGCTCATCGGCACCGCGACGTTGTGCCGGATGCCCACGCCGTACTGCGCCGGCCGGGGTGTCCAGGGCGGCGAGAACGGCGACGGACTTGTCTTGCGGACACGTCTGCGCAGCGACCGCAGTGTCGGCATCCTTACCTCCTGCACGCTTTGTTGCCTGCGCAGACTGTAAGGATTCGCGGATCGTTGCGCGGCAGGGGGGTTGCCTGTCAGCCTTGGTCCATGTCAGTGGACGAAGCAGTGCGTGGGTTGTGGCGGGCGTTATCGAGCCGGGACTGGGGCGCTGTCACAACGTTCCTGTCTCCAGATTGCGTCTACGTCGACATGCCGGTCGGACCGACGCTGGCCGCCCGCGGACCCGACAACATCGTCAAGCGACTCAAGGTCGGGCTCGAACCGCTGGCCGGCTACGAGAACCATGACGGGGTGCTGGTCTCCAACGGCTCCGACGTGCTGTACGAACACTCCGAGACCTGGCGCTGGACAACCGGGGAAACCGCTGTGCTGCAGTTTGTTTCGGTGCACCGCGTCGATGACGGCAAAGTGTCGCTGTGGAAGGACTACTGGGACATGGGCGGCATGACCGCGCAGGCGCCGCCGACGTGGTTGGAGGATCTCGCGACAGCCGACACGTCGTGGATCTTCGACGCGACCGGACTGATCTGATCCGCCTCAGGCATCGGAGGTTTCGCCTGTCGCCTGGAAGATGACACGGCGACCGATTTCGACGGCGTGATCCGCGAAGCGTTCGTAGAACCGCCCCAGCAGCGCGACATCGACAGCGGTACCCACGCCGTGCGCCCAGTCGTCGTCCTTGAGCAAGGTGAACAGGTGCTGGTGCAGTCTGTCGATTTCAGCGTCGTCGCGGCCTATCTGCGCGGCTCGCTCGGGATCACGAGACAGGACGACATCTTTCGCGCTGTTGCCGAGATCCACTGCGATCCTGCCCATTTCGGAGAAGACGCCGTCCACTGGCGCCGGCACGGTGCGGTCGGGATGGCGGCGGCGAACGATCTCGGCGACGTGCCGTGCCAAGCCCCCCATCCGTTCGGCGTCGGCGACGTTCTGCATACAACCGACAACGATCCGCAGGTCGGCTGCCACAGGTGCCTGCAACGCCAGCAGGACAAAGGCAGCCTCTTCTGCGTCGCTGCGCATCTGCGCGAGGGTCTCGTACTCGGCGATCACCTGCTCGGCAAGGTGTAAATCCGCATGCAGCAACGCTTCAGTGGCCCGCTCCATCACCAGACCGGCCAGATCGCACATCTGGCTGAGGGTCACGGTCAGCGAATGAAGTTGGTCGTGGAACGCCGTTCGCATGCCCTAACCCTATGAGGACACGCCGTCATCGCAACCATTCGGCCAGACGACGGGCAGGGTATGCCGGTCAGGCGGGGCGTGGCGCGAACGCGCGACAGATGGCGCCGGCTTTCGGACCGGTCGGCTGGCAGACGACGGTCGCTCGCGATTGCGGCCCGTTCATCTCCACCTGCTGGCACTGCGCCGTCGCACCGATGCAGGAGTCGGGGTCGGCTTGGGCTTGCGCAAGCAGGTTGACACCGCTGACCGCGCCCATGATCGCCACTTCGGCCGCGCCCGCAATCAGCACTCGCTGGGTGAATTTCCTCATCATTTCCTCCTCATTGAGGATGCTCCGGAGGGTTCTGCCGGAGAACGTCAGAAATTCGTGTATGTGGCTTTTGTGGGCGTTTGGCCAGTATGTGCCTGATGAAGGCCAAGATCAATGTTTCCACGATGTTTCTTCGATGTTTCGCAGAGAGGCATTCGTGGATGTCGCGAAGAGCCGCTGCCGAAGAGCCGGGCGTGCGGCGTTAGTGGTTGCGGCCCCCTCTGGGCTCGCTGAGTTCCTTGAGGCGCTTGAGGGTGTCCGAGTCGATGCGGCCCACTTGGTCGGCCTTGGGGACCCGCGAGGTGATCTGTTCGCGGGCCCACTCCAGCGCCACTGCTAGGCCGGCCATGCGGGGCTCATACCCTGGCGTCGTCGTCTCTCATCTCGACGTTCAGCCGGTAGATGCGCTCGGCGTTGCCGCGGGCGATGAGGTCGACCACCCGCATCGCGTCGGGCGCACTCCAGTCACCGTTGTCGACGAATCCGCTCAGCACCCGACGAATACCGTTGCGCCACAATGTCGTGCCAAGGTAATGCAATTCGGCCGGACCGAACGCGTCGGAGGAGTAGACAATTTTGCGGAACGGCGCCAGTTCCAGCAGCCGGGCGATGAACGCCGGTGCCTGCGCGCCAAGGTGGTTGATGCTCAGCCCGCCGTCCAGATAGACGTTGTTGAAGGCCTGAGCCAGATAGCCGGCCTCCCGCTCGTAGGGATAGCAGTGCAGCAGCACGATCGGCGTGTCCCCGGACTGGCGGAGAAAATCCAGGAGATACAGCGGATTGGCCTTGTGTAAGTCGCAGTCCCGATCGCCGAAGCCCACGTGGAACTGCAACGGCTTGCCGACCCGCAGGGCCTGATGCAGCCCGAAGCGCAACAGGACCCGATCGGTCACCCGTTGCCCGCCGTTGTCGCGCCATCGGGCGGCGGCGGCCGCGACCTCGCCCGCCGACGGTTCGCTCAGGTCACCGTCGAACCCGCCGCGATAGGCCAGGACGGATTTGGTGCCCACTGCCACGGCCGCACGACGGTGCAGGATCTCAGCGAACGCCGACGCATAGTCACCCGGGGCGTGCGCGGCTTGTTCGGCAACCTGTTCCAGGCGAACCACCTCGTGCGCGCGGTGCGCCGATATCGCGGCAATCTGAGCCACGTTGGCGACACCGTCGGCGTAGCCGGTGTCGATCAGCCAGTCGCTGACGCCTGCCGCTTGCAGAAATATCCGCGCCAGCTCGGGTTCGGTCAGCTGGCTGCGACGTTGCCAATAGTCATGGGGCTCAGCATGTTCAGTAAGGCCGAGCAGCGGAGCGCACTGCGCCCGCACGGCGAAGCCGATCTGGGTGTCGAAACCTGAGTCGAAGTCGGCGAGCGGCGCGGTGTTGGCCTCGTTGAGGGCGTTCTCGAAGCGGCGCCGGTCCCCTGCCGCCAGCCAGCAACCGTGCGCGTGCTGGTCGATCAGCGGCACGCCGGCGATGTGGTCCGCCAGAGCCGTCACCCTTACACGCTCCAGGCCATCCGGAACTTGTCGGCCAACTGCTCGCGGTTGAGGTGGGCGTAATGCTCGTGTTCGAAACGCCGGACCGCGATGACAGCGTCCACCGCGGGATCGCCGAGGATCGACCGCAATAGTTTCGAGGTATCCAGCGCGGCAATTACTTTCGCCTGCGTGTTGGACAGCCGTGCGATGCCGGAACGATTGCGCTCCGCGTCGCTCAACGCGGCCGGGTCGACCTTGGTCTCCGCCGGAAGCACCGCGTTGCCGGTGATGCCGTCCAGTGCCAGGCCCAGGATCGCCGCCGTCGCGAGGTACGGGTTGGCCGACGGATCAACGACTTTGACCTCGGCATTGCCGCCGTACGGGTTGCCGGGCCCGCCGACCACGAACCGCAGCGCCGCTTCCCGGTTCTCGGTACCCCAGCAGACATACGCGCCGGCCCAGTTGCCGGGTTGCAGCCGCAGCCCGGACACGATCGAACCGCACAACACGCCCTGGGCAGCGGGCAGACCACCCAGCACCCCGGCCATCGCGCTTTCACCCTTGCTTGTCATGCCATGGCTGCCCGCCCCGTCGGAGAACAGCGGACCGGACGCATTGGTGAGCGAAAAATGTTGGTGCGCACCGCATCCAGCGCTGCCGACGAACGGCGCTGGGGACAGGCTGACCCGCATGCCGTAACGCCTGGCCACCCGACCGATGATGACTCGGGTCAGCACCAATTGGTCAGCCGCGGCGACCGGGGATTGCGGTGTCAACGAGATCTCGAACTGGTTGGCGCCGTACTCGGGGTGGAATTGCTCGATCGCGACGCCGGACACCGACGCCGCGGCGACGACATCGCGAACGAACGCCTCGTGTTCGAGCACACCGGCCAGCCCGTACTGCGCCCACAGCGTCGACGGCAATGGGTGACCGTTCGGTTCGACGAGCAGGAACTCGATTTCGTGGCCGACCAGCGCGGTGATTCCGGCTTCGGCGAGCGCGGCCTCGACACGGGCCAGCGTGCCGCGGCTACAAGCCGGAACCGGCGTGCCGTCCTGCTCGTAGAACGAGCCCGGCGCCCACGCCAGCCCGTCGCCAAGAAGTCGCAACCCGGTCAGGTCGATCCTGATGCGCTGATCACCGACGACACTGTTGTGTTGAGTGAACGCGATACCGGTCTGGTCCACCGCGAAGCCGTGCCACACCGTGCTGGCGCCGAGTCCGGGATCGGCGAACGCGTTGGTCCGCCGTATCGGCACGGTCTTGGCCTGGATGAGCCCGGCCGGGTTGACGACGGTGCCGATGATCGCGTTCACGCCTTCGCCCTCGAGTTGGGCGATGGCCGCGGCGGCCAGCGGTGTCGTCGTCATGCGGGCTACCGGGCCCGGCGGTTCATACCCGGCTTGGCAGTGTCAGTTTGCAGGACTGACCGATATCGAGCGTCCGCAAAACCCGACCCATGCCCACCCACAGTGCGCACGACAGCGCCAGGTCGGCGAGGAGTTCTTCGGAAAAGTGTTCGCTGCAACGACTCCAGAAGTCTTCGTCCTCGCGCAGCTTGGTGTGTTCGGTGGCGAACCGGTGGGCGAACTCCGCGGCCAGTCGCTCCTGGTCGCTGTAGCCGGGCCAGGACCGCCATTCCCGAGCGTGGTCGTAGAGTTCCTCGTCCACGCCGGCGGCGGGCCCGTCGGCGTCGCGGGTGTTGACGCACACTTCGCATTCGTTGCTGTGCGCGATGACCGTCCGGGCGAGTTCACGCGTGCGCATCGGCAACCGGTTTTTGCTGTAGACCGCGTTGGCGAACGCTCCGATCGCGCCACCCAGGTCAGGCGACTTGAGAACCCAGCCGGCGAGGTCGTCGTCAGAGAATGTTCCGATTCGGCTCATGGCGCGATGGTACGCCTTCGGCTGTTGTATCCCGAACCCCCAAACGCTTCGACACACCCGTCGAGCCGCTGCGTTATCGGCCTTTATGGTCACGTTCATCGACAAATGGCAACCCCCTTCTTCGCAACCTTAACGTTGGATGTGTGTCAACTTTTATTCAATTTCTATACATCTATGAAATGTCCGCGCTCACGGGTCCAACGGAGCCCTGCTCATCGCGTCGTCAATTACGACTCTGGAGTTTGTTTCGACCGAAACCCGCTGCATAGCAACGTAACCCGGGAAGATCTGGCGACGAGCCGTGTTGGCGCCTGCGCCGTTGTTAGGCCATTAGACCCCAATTTTTCTCCTGAATGCAGCCTAAGCGGCCACTAATAGACACTCAGGCTCGTGCAGAATCTGCATGCATAACCAGCGTCTTCTCATATAGGCTCCAGCGGTCGGCGAACCGTCGGGGCTGTGCATAAAAAGCATGTGTGCGAGACGCCGGCGATGGGGCCGCCACCCCATGCACGTCCATATCGAGACATACCTGATTGGAGGCTCGCACATGAGTCGGAACGCTCGTCGGATAGCGCTAAGTTTCGGCACGGCCGCCGGTGCCGCGGTTATTGCCGCGTCGTTCAGCATGGGCGCCGCTCCCAAGGCCGGCGCGGACGCTTCCGATGCGGATGCGGTCAGCTCTTTGGTCGGGGCACTCGACCCGAGCGCGTTGAGCGCCGCCAGTGTCGCCGATACGGCACTCCCCGCTGCGACCGAGACTGTCCCCAGTGCGGATGCGATCAGCTACTTGATCGACGCATTGGACCCGGCCCAGTTCACCTCCACTGGCGGACCGGCGGGCGTGTTTGGGATTGTGGGCTACTACCTTGACACGTACCTGTACGGGCCCAACGGCCTTTTCCCTGGCGTTGATGCCTTTCTCGCCCCGTACGTTCAAGATTTGGTGAATTTGTTGCCATCGGGCGCCGCAAGTGCCGCGACTTTGGGCGTTGCGGATCCGGTCAGCGACTTGGTCGGGGCATTCGACCCCAGCGCGTTCAACGCGTTCGACTCGGTCATTGACGGCTTGGTGGGTTCGAGCACGCTCTTCTGATCTCGGTCGCTCTGGCTGGCGAGGGCCGACCGGTCCCGCCAACCAGATGGTCAGGGAGACGAAGTTGCGTCGTTAGGGGCACGCCGTCGGATTCGATCTACGGCGGAAGCCGTGTCAATTGCCGCCTTGCCCGGTCGTCGGCGGACGCGAGACACACTGAGCCGAGTAGAGCTCTTCGCCGAGCGTGTCCATCAACTGAAGCTGCGTTTCCAGGTAGTCGACGTGGTTTTCCTCGTCGGCGATGATGCCTTCCAGCAGAAAGGCGCTGGTCGAGTCCTGCTTCTCGCGGCACATGATGACGCCCGGCTTCAGGCGGTTCAGCACGTCGTATTCGATCGCCAAGTCGGCTTCGAACTGCTCACGCAGCGTCTGACCGATGCGTAATGAGAAGAGCCGTTGGTAATTTGGCAACCCATCGAGCAGCAGGATCCGATCGGTGATCGCCTCAGCGTGCCGCATTTCGTCGAATGACTCGGCGCGAGTGTGGCCGGCCAGCTCGGTGAATCCCCAGTTCTCCTGCATCTTGGAATGCAGGAAGTACTGGTTGATCGCAGTCAGCTCGCTGGTCAGCTGTTCGTTGAGAAGCCGCAAAACATCAGGATCACCTTGCACGATCGCTCCTTAAATGTCCCCTGAAACGGTTCCGATTCGCGGCGGTTGACGGCGAAGTTGGGCTGGAACATCACCACACGCCGCGACCATGAATCTAGTCGAGTCTACGGCTGTCGGCGTGCTGATTCATACGGTGTGGGCGGATCAATTTGACTAAAAGTGCTGGTCAAAGCCTTACCTAAGTAAGGATAGCCTTCGCGAATGAAGTTAGGTTAGACTTCCCTACATGCTGGCTGACCGATCGTCGGAGACCCGGAAAACGGGGGGTCGCTGATGTACGTGTGCCTGTGCGAAGGCGTCACCAGCCAGACCGTCTCCGACGTGGTCGCCAGTGGGGCGTCGACGTCCAAAGAGGTCGCCACGAAATGCGGAGCGGGTCTGGACTGCGGACGTTGCCGGCGCACAGTCCGGGCGATCATCGAGGCCTCCGCGCGGCTGCAACCCACCGGGTCCTAGCCTTCAACTTCCCCGCTTGGCAGTGAAATCCGCCAACGCTGCGGCATTAGCGTGCCCGCCCAGAAGCCTTGCGAAATGCGCGTTTTCCCGCTCGGTCGCCGCGGCGATCTCGGGGCGGGTGGGCTCTACCATCGACTGTTTGACCGCGATCAGGCTCGGAATCGGCCGGGAGGCAAGCGTTTCGGCGTAGCTTCGAGCCTGCGCGATCAACTCTTCGGGCTCGCAGACCTTCCAGGCCAGGCCCATCGACTTCGCCTCGTCGGCGTCCACCCACTCCGAGGACATCAACAGCCACGCGGCGTTCTGCCTGCCGATCAGCTGCGGCAGCAGATACGACGACGCCGCCTCGGGAGCGACGCCCAGGCTGGTGAACGGGCATTTGAGCCGTGCGGTCGACGACATGAACACCAGGTCGGCGTAACCCAGGATGGTGGTGCCGATCCCGACGCCCACGCCGTTCACAGCGCAGATCAACGGCTTGGGGAACTGGGTCAGCGCTTCGATCATCGAGGTGAAATGCGAACCCTGGTTGGCCATTTCGGGGTCGGTGATGCGGGTCTGCATCTCCTTCAGATCGTTGCCGGCGCTGAATGCGCGCCCAGTCCCCGTCAGCAGCACCACGGCGACTTCCGGGTCGTCGGCGGCCAGCGTGAGCGCCTCGGCGGTGGCTTGGTAGAGCGCTTCGTTGAACGCGTTGAGCGCTTCGGGCCGGTTCAGGGTGAGCGTGCGGACCCGATTCTCGTCGTCGACCTGGAGTATCACCGGTGTCTCCTCAACTGTTGAAGGGTGTCTTGAGCACGTAGCGACTGGTCGGCACGGTGTCAATGTTCTCGTTAGCGCCGAACGCGGTTGTGCTGGCGACCATTCGGGCCAGTCGCTGCTGCAGGTCGGCGTCATCGGCCGCGCCGAAGAAGGCCTTCAAGTCAGTGATCGCGTCGGCCGGGAACAACTCTTCGACGATTCCCGCCAGTTCCGGCGCATTCGGTGTCAGCGGACGGACCACGGCGTTCTGGGTGTAGCCGAAGGTGGACTGGGTTTCGATCGCCACCGGGGTGTGGTCGTGCTGCCAGCGCTTCAACCAGGTCGCCCGGTCCAGTTCAGCCGGTCGGCGCAACAAGGCAATATTCGCCAACCCTGTTGTGCGAAGACCGAGCTCGAGCGGTGCGAGCAGCGGGGACGATTCGGTCACCAGGTATGCGGCGAGCGCATCACACTCCGCCGCGAGCAGCTCGAGCGCCGCGGCGATCTGGTCGCCGTAGCACTGTTGGGTCCACATGCTCACCACCGCGGCCCCCGGTGGGTCGAGAGTCGTCAACGTCATCAGGGACTGACGGACCGCGGCGTCGCGGACATTGACGGTCAGGCCGGGGACGCCGAGCGCGAGGATCGCGTCGGCGACCGGTCCGCGCTGGCGTTCACACCAATCTTCGCCGCCCTCGGCGGCCATCAGTACCGCGACTACTTTCTCCATCGCCTTGCCTCCTAGTCGGCGCGATCCCGGGCCCAGCGTGGCTGGATGAACACGCCTTCGGCTTCGACGGTGACGCCCTGGTCGTCGGCTAGGTGGCCCGCGGCGAAGGTCTTCACGCCATCGACGCGGGTGGTGGTGGCCTCGGCGTGCAGATCCCCGAGCCGGGTGGCGCGTAGATAGCGGAAGCTGATCGTCCCGGTCAGCCGCGGGTTGATGCCGTCGCTGGCGGCCTCGCCCAGCAGATGGTCGAGGATCAGGGCGGCGACTCCGCCGTGCACATGTCCGGGCGGACCTTCGTAGGCGGCGCCGAGGTGAAAATCGCACCAGGACGTGCCCGAACTGTCGTGCTGGATCTCCACCGGCGGGGCGATCGGGTTGCGAATGCCGATGACGGCGTTGCCCCAGGCCATCCGTTCGCCGCTGGCGAGGTAGCGCACCCCGAACGAGCCGTCGAGTTGCTTACGGCGCAAACGGGCGGTGGCCGAGTCGATCTCGGCTTTGGCCGCCGCGACGTCGCCTGCGTCGACCTGGGTCCGGACCGTCGCGTCGATCAACTCCCGGACCGACTGGGCCAGCGGCTCGTAGACGGCTCGCAGTCGTTCGACGTCCTCGGCGCTGATGTTCTCCAGCGTGAAGTCCAGCATCAGGCGAAACTAGAACACGTTCACATCTCGCCCGCTACCGGGCCGGGCGAACCTGCTTGTCGGCCGCGAGCAGCTCACCGATCAAACCGGCAAGCTGCCGATACGATGCTTCTCGGCCGCTGGACGACCGGAAGACCAGGCCGATGCGGCGTCCGGGACGCGGGGTGGCGAAATACGCCAGCTCCAGCCGGCTGCGTGCGGTCTCGACGGTCACCGCGCTCTGTGGGATCAGCGTGACACCGAGCCCGCCCGTCACGCATTGCACCGCCGTTGCCAGCGACGCCGCACGGGTGTTGGCCAACTCCGCCTGCACGCCCGCCTTGCGGCACACGTCGAGGGCCTGGTCGCGCAGGCAGTGTCCCTCGTCAAGCAGCAGCAGCGGGAGCTCCGCCAGCGCGGTCGGCGGCACGCGCCGCTTGCCCGCCAGCGGATGCCCAGGTGGTAGCGCGAGGACGAAATCCTCGTCGTAGATGGGTATTTCGGTGATACCGCTGGTGTCCGTCGGCAACGCGATGAGTGCCGCGTCTACCGAGCCCTCGCGCAGCCCGGTGAGCAGCCGCTCGGTCTGGTCCTCGATCAGCCGCAGGGTCAGGCTGGGCAGCCGGTCGGCCAGCCCTGCGAGCAGTGTCGGC
The DNA here is from genome assembly GCA_049589475.1 of Mycobacterium sp. Taxonomy (GTDB): domain Bacteria; phylum Actinomycetota; class Actinomycetes; order Mycobacteriales; family Mycobacteriaceae; genus Mycobacterium. The sequence goes on along the minus strand of JBAWAV010000745.1, from coordinate 18,752 downwards.
AGCACGTACGGCGCCACGGTCGGGATCAGGCCGAGCCGAATGTCGCCCTGCAACGGATCCGATGCACCCGCGGCCGCCGCCGTGAACGCCGTCGCCGCCTCGATCACCGCCTGCGCTTGCGGCAGCAGCTGCCTGCCTTCCGTTGTGAGGAAGACCCGGCGGGTGGAACGCTCGACCAACTGCACGCCCAGGCCCGATTCAAGAGCGGAAAGCGCCTGCGACAGTGTCGACTGGCTGACGCCGAGAACTGTTGCGGCACCACCGAAATGCTGCTTCTCCGCCACCGCGACAAATGCCCGCAGGCCCGCGATCGTCGGCTGATAAGTCTTATCGGTCATACCGATTAGTATAGTGGGAAAGATCACCTTTTGTTCAAAGTGTGGTTCAGGCAAGATGGTGGCAGCAGCAAAATCTTGACTTAATCCAATTTGACTGAGGAGTGACATGGCACTGCTGACAATCGGCGACCAGTTCCCCGCATACCGGCTCACCGCGCTGATCGGTGGCGACCTCTCCAGGGTCGACGCCCAACAGCCCGAGGATTACTTCAGCACGGTCTCCAGCGGCGATTACGACGGCAAGTGGCGGGTGGTGTTCTTCTGGCCGAAGGACTTCACCTTTGTGTGCCCGACCGAAATCGCCGCCTTCGGCAAGCTCAACGACGAATTCGAGGACCGCGACGCCCAGGTGCTCGGCGTCTCCGTTGACAACGAGTTCGTGCACTTCCAGTGGCGGGCGCAGCACGAGGACCTCAAGAAGCTGCCCTTCCCGATGCTCTCTGACCTCAAGCGCGAACTGTCCGAGGCCACCGGAGCGCTCAACGCCGACGGCGTCGCCGACCGGGTCACGTTCATCGTTGACCCGAACAACGAAATCCAGTTCGTCTCGGTGACCGCCGGCTCGGTGGGGCGCAACGTCGACGAGGTGCTGCGGGTGCTCGACGCCCTGCAATCCGACGAGTTGTGCGCCTGCAACTGGCGCAAGGGCGACCCGACTTTGGACGCCGGCGAACTGTTGAAGAAGTCGGCCTGATGAGCATCGAGAATCTGAAAGACGCACTGCCTGAATACGCCAAGGATCTCAAACTCAACCTCGGCTCGATCGGCCGCAGCACCGTGCTGAGCTCTGAGCAGCTGTGGGGCACGTTGCTGGCCAGTGCCGCGGCGACGCGGAATACCCAGGTGCTGGCCGAGATCGGCGCCGAGGCGGCTGACAGTCTGTCGGCCGAGGCGTACAACGCAGCGTTGGCCGCGGCGTCGATCATGGGCATGAACAACGTGTTCTACCGCGGTCGCGGCTTCCTCGACGGCAAATACGACGACCTTCGCCCAGGCCTGAGAATGAACGTGATCGCGAACCCGGGCGTGGACAAGGCCAACTTCGAACTGTGGTCGTTCGCGGTGTCGTCGATCAACGGGTGTTCGCATTGCATGGTCGCCCACGAGCACACCCTGCGCGGGGTCGGCGTCGAGCGGGAAGCGATCCTGGAGTCGTTGAAGGTTGCGGCCATCGTCGCCGGGGTCGCGCAGGCGATCACCACCGCTCAAACGCTGGCCGCCACCGGCTAGACCCCGCCCGTAGACTCCGGGTCTGTGGTCGTCAGTCAGGCCGATCTGCAACATCTGCGCCGCAGTGTGGAGCTCGCCCGCGCCGCACTGGAGAACGGACACGGTCCCTTCGGTGCGGTGCTGGTCGGCGCGAAGGGACAGACGCTCTACGAAGACCACAACCGCGTCACCGACAATGATCAGACTCTCCATGCGGAGCTGAGCGTCGTGCGCTGGTCCGTAGCGAATCTCGCTCCGGTGCATCGCATTCGGGCCACCGTGTACACATCGTGTGAGCAATGCCCGATGTGCGCGGCGGCGCACGCCTGGGCCGGGTTGGGTCGCATCGTTTACGCGACATCGTGCGCCCAGCTGACCGGTTGGCTGGCTGAGTGGAATGCACCGACACCGCCGGTGGCGATGCTGCCGATCAGCGCCGTCGCACCCCGGGCGGTGGCCGACGGACCGGCGCCCGAACTCGAGGACGAGATGAGAACCCTCTACGAAGCCAGGTACCGCCGTTGAGCGCGCCCGCCTGGGTTGAGCACGTGATCTGGTGGCATGTCTATCCGCTGGGATTCGTCGGTGCATTCCCCGCTGATACCCCGCCGGAACCCGGCGAACACCGGTTGCGGCGGATTGCCGGCTGGTTCGACCACGCCATCGAGCTCGGCGCGTCGGGGATCGCGCTGGGACCGATCTTCGCTTCGCGCACACACGGTTACGACACCACCGACCACTTCCGGATCGATCCACGGCTCGGTGACGACGACGATTTCGACTATCTGATCGCCGAGGCGCGGCGGCGGGGCTTACGAGTGCTGCTCGACGGGGTGTTCAATCACGTCGGCGTCGAGTTCGACGCGGGGGCGCGCTGGTTGCGCGGACGGCCGGGCCGGTTCCACACCTTCGAAGGCCATGGCGACCTGCTCACGTTGAACCACGACAATCCCGACGTCGTCGACCACGTCGCCGACGTGATGGCGCACTGGTTGCGACGGGGGGCCGACGGCTGGCGACTGGACGCTGCGTACGCTGTGCCGCAGCACTTCTGGGCGACGGTTCTGCCACGGGTTCGCCGGCTCCACCCCGAGGCGTGGTTCGTCGGAGAGCTGATTCATGGCGACTACGCCGCGGCGGTCGCGGAGGCCGGCTTCGACTCGGCCACCCAGTACGAGCTGTGGAAGGCGATCTGGAGCGGGCTGAACGACGGCAACTTCTTCGAGCTGGATCATGCACTGCAGCGGCATACCGATTTCGTGAAACGCTTTGCGCCGCTGACCTTCATCGGCAATCACGACGTCACTCGCATCGCCAGCCGGCTTCAGCGTCCCGAGCATCTCGTCCACGCTTTGGTGATCCTGATGACCGTGGGCGGGGTTCCCAGCATCTACGCCGGCGATGAGTTCGGTTATCAGGGCGTCAAAGAAGAGCGATTCGGCGGCGACGATGCGGTACGTCCTGAGTTCGGCACTCCCCCGGCGCAACTCGACTCCCACGGGCTCGAGGTGTGGTCGCTGCACCAATACCTGGTCGGGATGCGCCGCCGCCACCCGTGGCTGTACGCGGCCACGACCTCGGCACTGCGGCTGGAGAACCGGCAGTACCTGTACCGGACCAGCCACGGTGAGCATTCCCTGATCGTCGCGCTCAACATCGACGACACCGCAATGAAAGTGCGGCTGGACTCCGGCGCGGAGGTGATTGCCGGAAGCGGGGCGCCACCAACGGACGTCGTCGACTCGGTGTCCCTCGAGCCACACGGTTGGCGGATTCTGCGGCCGATTCACGACAATCGCTGAAGCGTCAGCGGATCCTCCTCGCCGTCGTAGTAACGCGCCAGCAGCTCGACGAAATCGCCGTTGTCGTCGGTCGCGCGGGCAAACAGCGTCATCGACGAGCGCACCTTCATGTCGTCGGGCGACCCGAAGATCTGCCGGATCGAGCGGCCCTGGATCGCGTTGACCAGCCGGGTGCATTCCCGCAACCGCGGTCCGAGCAGGTCGTGACGAAGATAGGCCCGAGCCTCGTCGAGTGAGGAGACCGCGTAATGCGCCGCGGTGGAGCTGCTGCCCAAGCCGGCGATCTGCGGGAAGACGAACCAAATCCAGTGGCTGCGTTTGTGGCCGGCTCGCAACTCGTCGATGACTTGCGCGTAGACCCGCGCCTGCGCGTCGACGAAACGCTGCAGGTCGAAGGGGTCGCTTGCGGATTGCATATGACCTACGTTGGCACAGTGGTCACACGGCGGATACCGAAGGTGCACGACTTTGCGCCGCTGATCCGCTTCCGCACACCCCGGCTCGACGTCGTCCAGCGTCGGCTCGATGACGCCCAGACCATCCACGATCTGCGCCGCATCGCCAAGCGGCGGACGCCGCGGGCAGCCTTCGACTACACCGACGGGGCGGCCGAGGACGAGATCTCGCTGGGGCGGGCGCGACAAGCCTTTCGCGACATCGAGTTTCACCCGGCCATCCTTCGGGACGTCAGCAACGTCCGGACCGGATGGCGGGTGCTGGGCGGGCCCGTCGCGCTGCCGTTCGCGATCGCCCCGACCGGATTCACCCGGCTGATGCACACCGAAGGCGAGTTGGCCGGCGCTCGAGCCGCCGAGGCGGCCGGCATCCCGTTCTCGCTGTCGACGCTGGGCACCGCGTCGATCGAAGCCGTCGTGGCCGCCGCGCCCAAGGGCCGCAAGTGGTTTCAGCTGTACATGTGGCGCGACCGGGACCGGTCGATGGCCTTGGTACACCGCGCCGCCGAAGCCGGCTTCGACACGCTGCTGGCCACCGTGGACGTCCCGGTCGCCGGTGCGAGACTGCGTGACGTGCGCAACGGGATGTCGATCCCGCCGGCGCTGACAATGCGCACCGCGCTCAATGCCGCGGTGCGGCCGCGCTGGTGGTTCGACCTGCTGACCACCGAGCCGCTGACCTTCGCGTCGCTGGATCGCTGGTCGGGAACCGTCGGCGACTATCTGGACCAGATGTTCGACCCGAGCCTGACCTTCGACGACCTCGCGTGGATCAAAGCGCAGTGGCCGGGCAAGCTCGTCGTCAAAGGCATCCAGACCCTCGACGACGCACGGGCAGTGGTCGATCTCGGTGTCGACGGCATCGTGTTGTCCAATCACGGTGGCCGCCAACTCGATCGGGCCCCCGTGCCATTTCACTTGCTGCCCGTCGTGGCCCGCGAGCTCGGCGCGCACACCGAAATCCTGGTCGACACCGGCATCATGTCCGGGGCCGACATCGTCGCCGCCGTCGCACTGGGTGCGCGCAGCGCGTTGGTCGGTCGGGCTTATCTGTACGGGTTGATGGCCGGCGGTGAGGCCGGCGTTCGCCGTGCGGTCGAGATTTTGTCCGGGCAGCTGATTCGCACGATGAAACTGCTCGGCGTCAATTGCCTGGAGGAACTCTCGGACCGGCATGTGACGCAGCTACACCGGTTGGGTCCGCTGGATCGGCCAGTCTAGCTGCGACTGGGCGCCCGCCATCTCCTCCAGACGTTGAACGAGCCCCACGCAGCTAAGACGGGGCCCACGATCCACAGAACGAGAACCTTGCTCTTCCAGTAGGCCGTGCCGCCACTGACGTGCACATTCAGCGACGAGCCGGGTCGCTCGTAGTTGTCACCGTCGCCGCCCGAGAACGATGGTCTGATGGGACCGGTCTGCGACTGTCCGCGAATGCTCCACGTTCCGTCGCAATACATACCTGGATCGTCGTCCAAACCTCGGGCCCAATCCTGCTTCAGCCCTCGGAGCCAGCCGCCTGCTTCGCAGTGCTGGACTACCGCGGTCGTCGGTGTGCCGAGCCAGTATCCGTAGGAGAAGTACCCCGCGTAGGCCAGTGCGCCAAGTCCGAACGCCACCAAGAGAATCCCTGACCACATGTTCGTGAAAAGGGACCGGACCCCGCCGGCTTGGTGCCATGGCTGTCCGGTGCAGCGTTGGTGGGCTCTGACAGATCTGGACGGCGTTGTTTGCCGTGTGGACGTCTGATCTCGGCCACTCGTTCGTCAAGGTCGTCGTGATCCATCGACAAAGCCTGTCAGGCATGGAGCACAGACGCATGGGGAGATCGACCTATATTGCGTCGACCCGCTAGCGCTTCGGCGACCGCGTGATGCCCCGCGGCATGGTTGCCGACGACATGATTGCCCCCGAATGGCGGGAACAAATTGGATCAAGTCCAGGTTGAGCGCATCAGGCTTAACTTTGGAGGATTGATGACTGAAACCACGTCAGTTCCGGTGTTGTTCGTCAGCGACCCGATTGTGCTGCCCGGGATGGTCGTGCCGATTGCGTTGGACGACGCCGCCCGCGCGGCGGTCGACGCTGCCCGTGCCACCGAGTCGGGCACGCTGCTGATAGCGCCCCGGCTTGACGATCGCTACCCGTCTTACGGCGTGCTCGCGACGATCGTGCAGGTCGGCCGGATTCCGGGTGGCGGTACCGCTGCGGTGGTGCGCGGCGAACGCCGGGCCCACATCGGCACCGGGACCAGCGGGCCAGGGGCCGCGCTGTGGGTCGAGGTGACCGAGGTGAGCAACCCCGACCCCGACGACGAGACCCGCACGCTCGCGGGTGAATACAAGAAACTGCTGCTGGCGATGTTGCAGCGCCGTGAAGCCTGGGAACTGGTCGACGTGGTCAACAAGTTGACCGACCCAGCAGCCCTTGCGGACATGGCCGGCTACGCCTCGTATCTGACCGGCGTGCAGAAACGCCAGCTGCTGGAGACCGAGAACGTCGCCGAGCGGCTACAAGCGCTGATCGAATGGACTGGCGACCACCTGGCCGAAGTCGAGGTCAATGACAAGATCGCCGGAGACGTCCGGGACGGCATGGAAAAGCAGCAGAAGGAATTCCTTTTGCGCCAGCAGCTGGCCGCCATTCGCAAGGAGCTCGGCGAAATGGGTCCCGACGGGACTGGAGAAGAAGCCGATTACCGGGCCCGCGTCGAGGCAGCCGACCTGCCCGAAAAAGTCCGGGAGGCGGCGCTTCGCGAGGTCGGCAAGCTGGAACGCTCCAGCGACCAGAGCCCCGAGGGCGGCTGGATCCGCACCTGGCTGGACACCGTGCTCGATCTGCCGTGGAACACCCGGACCGAGGACTCGAGCGACTTGACGGCCGCGCGCGAGATCCTCGATGCCGACCACCACGGCCTGGAGGACGTCAAAGACCGCATCGTCGAGTATCTGGCGGTGCGGGCCCGGCGTGCTCAGCGTGGTCTGCAGGTCGTCGGCGGCCGTGGCTCCGGCGCCGTGATGGTGCTGGCCGGCCCTCCTGGGGTCGGCAAGACATCGCTGGGTGAGAGCGTCGCCCGCGCGTTGGGCCGCAAATTCGTCCGCGTCGCGCTCGGCGGCGTGCGCGACGAAGCCGAGATCCGCGGCCACCGGCGCACCTACGTCGGCGCGCTGCCCGGCCGGATCGTCCGCGCCATCGGCGAAGCCGGCTCGATGAATCCCGTTGTGCTGCTTGACGAAATCGACAAGGTCGGTTCCGACTATCGCGGTGACCCCAGCGCGGCGCTGCTGGAGGTGCTGGATCCCGCGCAGAACCACACGTTCCGGGACCACTATCTGGATCTGGATCTGGACCTGTCCGACGTCGTGTTCCTGGCGACCGCCAACGTGATCGAGAACATCCCGTCGGCGCTGCTGGACCGGATGGAGCTAGTGCAGATCGACGGGTACACCGAGGACGACAAGGTCGCGATCGCACGCGACTTCCTGCTGCCCCGACAGCGCGACCGCGCCGGGCTGACCGACGACGAAGTCACCGTCACCGACGCTGCGCTGCGCAAAATCGCCGCTGACTACACCCGCGAGCCGGGCATGCGGCAGTTCGAACGGCTACTGGCCAAGGCGCTGCGCAAGGTCACCACGAAGATCGCCGACGAACCGGTGACGATCGACGAGCCCGACCTGGTGGACTACCTGGGCCGCCCGCGTTTCACGCCGGAATCGGCCGAACGCACGGCGGTGCCGGGCGTGGCGACCGGTCTGGCCGTGACCGGGCTCGGTGGCGACGTGCTCTACATCGAGGCCGGCGCGAACGAGGGTGAGCCGGGTCTGCAGTTGACCGGCCAGCTCGGTGACGTGATGAAGGAGTCCGCCCAGATCGCGCTCTCGTATGTGCGTTCGCACGCAGCGGAATTGGGCGTGGAGCCCGAGACGCTGAACCGGCGGATCCACGTGCACGTCCCTGCCGGCGCCGTTCCGAAGGACGGACCGTCGGCCGGTGTCACGATGGTCACCGCGCTGGTGTCGATGGCGACCGGACGGCAGGTCCGCGCCGATGTCGGCATGACCGGCGAGGTGACGCTGAACGGTCGGGTCCTGCCGATCGGCGGGGTCAAGCAGAAACTGCTGGCCGCGCAGCGGGCCGGGCTCTCTACGGTGTTCATCCCGCAGCGCAACGAGCCGGACCTCGACGATGTGCCCGCTGAGGTGCTCGAGGCGTTGGACGTCAAGCCGATGACCAATGTCGCCGAAATCATCGCTCTGGCACTGGAACCGGTTCAGGAGACGGTGGCCGCCGCGGCGTGATCTCGGCTAGCCTGCGGTGATGACCGACCTGCAACGGCTTAAACGACGCATCGTTCACACCGCCCAACGTCTGGTGGTCAACCCGGTTGGCCGTCGGTCACCGATGACCATGCTGGAGACCACCGGGCGCAAGTCGGGCCAGCCGCGCCGCACCGCGATCGGCGGCCGGGTGATCGGCAACCAGTTCTGGCTGGTCTCCGAGCACGGCGAGCACTCGCATTACGTGCTCAACATCAAGGCCAATCCGGCGGTGCGGCTGCGGCTGCACGGTCAGTGGCGCACCGGTACCGCTCACCTGCTCCCCGACGACGACGTCAACGAGCGGCTCAAGGGTCTGCCCGGCGTCAACAGCGCGCTGGTGCGCCTGATGGGCAGCGACTTGCTGACCATTCGGGTCGACCTGGACTGAGCATGCCGTACGACGCCTACCTGGCCGATCGCATCCGGGAGTTGCTGGCTCCGCTGCGCGGCGTCGACGAGATGCGGATGTTCGGCGGCCTGGCGTTCCTGATCAACGGCAACATGTCCGTCGCCGTGAGCGGGCAGGGCGGACTGATGGTGCGCGTGCCGCCGGGTGACACCGAAAAACTGCTCAGCCGCGCACACGTCAGCCCGATGGTGATGAGCGGGCGCGAGGTTCGCGGGTGGATCCGCATCGATGCGGGCGGGGTGAAAACGAAACGGCAACTGACCGACTGGGTGGCTCGCGGCGCCGACTACGCGCGGAGTCTTCCGCCGAAGTGATCACGACGTTTGCGTAGCCCCGCTGCGGGTAAGCCGTGATCTGTGGATCCCGACAGGCGTCTGGTGCGGCGGTTGCGGGTGGCCGGCTAGCCATTTGCGTGCGCAGCACGAGCAGGTTAATCCGACAGGATGGAGCAGCGATCATGGTCGACTCGAAGACATTCGTCATCGTCGGCGGCGGGCTCGGTGGAGCCAAGGCCGCGGAAGCATTGCGCGAGAAGGGTTTTGACGGGAAGGTCGTGCTCTTCGCCGACGAGGAGCAGCTACCCTACGAGCGCCCGCCACTGTCCAAGGAATTTCTTGCCGGCAAGAAGTCGCTCGGCGACTTCACCGTGCACGACTCACAGTGGTACCGCGACAACAAGATCGACTTGCGGGTGGGCACCGAGGTGCTTTCGATCGACCCGAAGGCTCACACCGTCGCAGTCTCCGGCGAGAGCCTGAAGTACGACAAGTTGCTGCTGGCCACCGGATCGCGTTCGCGGTGGCTGTCGATTCCGGGTGCCGACTCCACCGGAGTCCACTACCTCCGGAAATACGACGACGCCTCGAACCTGAATACCGCTCTGCTCGAAGGATCGTCGCTGGCGGTGGTCGGGGCCGGGTGGATCGGGCTGGAGGTTGCGGCCAGCTCCCGTGAGCGCAACATCGACGTCACGGTCGTCGAGACCGCCAAGGCGCCGCTGATCAACGCGGTCGGCGAAGAGGTCGGCAACGTCTTCGCCGCGCTGCATCGCGACCACGGTGTGGATCTTCGCTTGGAAACCGAAGTCAGGGAGATCACCACCACCGACGGCAGAGCCACCGGTCTGCGGTTGGGTGACGGATCGACGATCACCGCCGACCGTGTGCTGGTGGCCGTCGGTGCGCAACCCAACATCGAAATCGCCGACGAGGCCGGCTTGTCGACTGGCGACGGCGGAGTGCTCGTCGACGCATCGTTGCGCACCAGCAACCCCGACATCTATGCAGTGGGTGACATCGCGGCGGCCGAACATCCGTTGTTCGACGAGCGGATCCGCACCGAACACTGGGCCAATGCACTGAACCAGCCCGCGGTCGCGGTCGCGGGCATGCTTGGCGAAGACGCGCAGTACAAAGAGCTGCCGTACTTCTTCACCGACCAGTACGACCTCGGCATGGAGTACGTCGGTTACGCCCCGAACTCTGACCGGGTGGTGTTCCGCGGCGACGTCGACGGTCGCGAATTCGTCGCCTTCTGGTTGGACGCCGAAAATCGGGTGCTGGCGGGCATGAACGTCAACGTCTGGGATGTGCTCGACGACGTCAAAAACCTGATCCGGTCGAAGAACAAGGTGAATCTCAACGCCTTGATCAATCCGGAAACGCCGGTGGGCGAGGCGGTCAGCTGATCGTGATGACGGTGGGCGGCCGGACGCTCTGAAAACGTTCCCGTTCGTCGCGTCGACGCTTGATCCGCAGTCGCGCGTCCGACGGTAGGGTGATCGCCTCGTCGCAGGTGAGGTAGAACACCTCGCCGGCGACATCGATGAGTTCCGCGTCGACCAATCGAGAGCCCAACTCTCGCAATGTCAGTCGTAGCTCATGGGTGAATCTGATCGTCGTGTCGTAGGCAAGCTCGCGGGACTCTCGGGCGCCTGCCGCCATCCGCTCGGACAGCTTCGCCTCGGATCCGGCCCGCTTCATCGGCTGCGGCATATCCGTCGCGGCGTGCCCGGCGGCAGCCAGCAGCATCGCCGGATCGTCGCCGAACATCAAGTTCGCCAATTCGACCTCGCCGGGGCCGCGATGTCCTATCCGACTGACGGCGGACGTGAACGCGGCGCCGATGGTGCGCGACAGGGCGCTGACGCCGTCGAGGTCACGGTCCAGAGCCAACGCGCACAGCTGCGCATCGTTGTGGATCAGCCCGGCCAGCGCGGCGGTCTTGGTTTCGATGGCGTCGCTGTGCAGTAGCGCGCCGACTCCGGAGACGGCGACATGTACACCGGTACGCTCCACCGTCGCCGCGGTGACGCCGCTGTCGATCAGCCACAGCCCGGTCAACCGCCAACCCTGATGAATCCTGTCCCGCAGCAACCGAACCCGCACCTGTAGTTCGGCGTCGGACTTCGACATCAGGTGCACCGCGCTGAGGTGCTCAGCCATTGCCGCCGCGACGTATGCCTGGGTATCGGCCTTCACATGCCGCAGCAACGCCAAGGCTCGTTTGACGACAACGGCTTTGGTGGCCGACCCGAGCACCCGCCCGGTCGGTCGCGGACGGCCCAGCGGCCACAGGGTGTCGACGTGTGAGCCGCTCAGCGATGCCCGGTCGACCTCGCCGGGGTTCCACCCGGGCAATCGCTCCGCGGCGAGTACGTCCGCTGAAACACCGACGTAGGGCTGGTGACTGAAAACGGCGATCGCCCTGCTGCCCCATTCGTCGGCCAGCGCATCGTCGGGGCTCATCACAAGGCTCATCGCTCTGGTGGCGGCGCGCAGGCCGGAGAGTTGGACGTCGAGCGTCATCGGCGTCAGCGGGCCGGGCAGCGTCTCGGCCACCGTCGCCGCACTGAACACCGGGAAGCGCGGGTCGATCCGGTCGTCGAACTCACCCCCCTGCCCGTCGCGTGCGGCGGTCGGCAGCAGCGTGGTGTCGGACGGTCTGGCTCGCGGCACGACCTCGACGGGCAGCGGGAGATGGCCGGGCAGATCCACGGCGCCCCGGGCGTCGAGTCTGCGGCCGACCAGACCGCGGACCGTGTCGGCGACCGCATCGCTTGCCCGCCAACCGAATTCGAACTGCCACGACCCCGCTGCCGCAGCATCGTCGAAATCGGGTGTGAGCTGGGGCCAGCACGGCAGCCGAGCCAACCGCGGGCGATGATCGGCCGAACGCTGCAACAGACGCGCGGCGCCCAGATCGACGGTGTCCGGAGCCACCAGGTCGACCACACCGCTGCGGTTGGTGGCCACCGCAAGCATCAGGAAGCGGAGCAGGTCGTCGAAATGCAACAGCCGCAGCGGTCGGGCCGAATCCTTGCTCACCAGCAGGCTGCCGACGGTTCGACAGATCATCCAATCGAGCTGGCGGCCCACCAGCGGCGCTGCCCGCACCACCACGCCGGGCGCCCAGCCAGAGGCCACCAGCGCCTCGGCCTGCCGGTAAAGCGTGGGCTCACCGGCCGACTGTGACACGAAGATCAACCGGGAGCCGGCACGGGCCGCCGCATGCGCGACGTGCACGAGACCGTTGATTCCCGCGCTGCCCGGCGCGGCGGCCTCGATCGGGGCGAGATGCAGGACCACATCGGAGACGTCGGCCAGTTGCTGCAGCATTGGGTCGGCGATTGACCCGCAAACGAATTCGACGTCGGGATGCAGGTATTCGTGCGGCTCGGCCGCAAGGCCGGTGACCGTGTGGCCCGCGGCGACGAGCTGCGGGGCCACGGCACGCCCGAGCAGTCCGGTGACGCCGGTCAGCAGGATCCGCACGCCCGAGCACCTCCACGGCGTCTAGTCGACTAGACGACAATAGTCGCGCGGACGCCTTCCCCGGTAGCTTTCAGCTAACCCGTTTAAGTCACAGTAAGGTTGCGGACCCGTCGGCGTGGACGGTCACCTTGACCCCGCCGATGTCGTCGCGCACCGTGTCCGCCGCCGCCGCGGGGTCGTCGATCAACGCCAACGTGCGGCGTTCATCTGGTGTGCGCACCGAGAGAAATGTCTTCTCCGGCTGGCCATCCCGGTCGAACGGTGTCGTCCAGGCCTCGACGGTGCCCACACCTTCCCACTCGACCGCGGCGGTCCGGGTCGGCTCGCGGTCGACCGTGGATTGGGTGTCCTCCCAACGGAACTCCGACGACGGCGGCTCTGTGCCGTACACCCCGAAGCTGTGCTTGGTCAGGTAGCCGCCGTTGGCGGTGATCAGGCCGCGGTGGCCGGGGTTGGCCGCCAGCAGTTCGGCCATCGTCGCGATCGAGTGGGCGACGTAGTTGCTCCACGGGCCGCCGGCAAACGTCAGCCCGCCCGTCACGGTCAGCGGACGGGCCGGATCGTCCACCGGTAGCCCGAGCTCGGTCGCGGCGACCTGGACGGCGGAGGGAAAGCACGAATACAGGTCGACGTGGTCCACGTCGTCGATGCCCAGGCCGGCCAACTCCAGTGCGCGAGCGCCGCCGATCCGGATCGCCGGCGAGCGGTGCAGCTCGGCGCGCTCGCTGATCGCGTAGGTGTCGTGCGAGTCGGTGCCGGCGTACGGGTACACCCAGCGTTCGATGGAGATCTTCAGCCGTGTCGCGGCCTCGACCGACGTCAGGATCAACGCCGCGGACTGGTCGACCATGTTGTTGGAGTTCATCAGCTTGGTGTAGGGCCAGCTGACCATCCGGTTCGTCGGACCTTGTTGCCAAATGTCTTCGGCCGCAACCGGTTTACGGATCCAGGCGTGCGGGTTGCGCACTGCCACCTCGTTGAATCGCGCCCACAGTTCGCCGATGCGCTTGCGGTGATCGCCGCTGGACTCCCCCGTGCTGACCCGCAACGCCTGCTCGAACATCGGATAGATGAACGACGGACGGTCCAGACCGATGCGGTCTTCGGCAGCCCCGGCCATCGGTACGTTCTCGTCGCTGCCTTCGGGCAGCGGAACCGACTCGTTCTGTTCGGTGTAGCTGAGCCGTTGACCGTTGGCGCGCAATTGCATTCTGGTTCGCCACATCTCGGCGCCGGCGACCACGACGACGTCCGCGCGTCCCCGCTGAATGTCCACACAGGCCCGGTTGACCAATGTCTGGGGCACGTTGCCGCCGATGCCGCTGTACCGGGTCGCCGGACTGTCGGCGCCGATGCGTTGCCCGAGTAGCAGGCCGGGGTCGCGGTAGCGCGCCGACAACAGGTTCACCACCCGGACGGAGTCGACGGCTTCGAGGACGCGGGGATCGGCGGCTTCGCGCGCGGCCGCGGCCATCAGATCGACCGGTTCCGGTGTGTTCTCCTGCCCGTTCGCCTCCTCCCGGTGGTTGATCTGGCCGTAGCCGACCAGCACCGGCGTTCTCGGGTTAAGGGGCATCGAGGAAACCTTCCGCGGTTGGGCGCCAGGCGAATGCTAGGCGGTGTCGGTGGATGCAAAGAGCACGCCGTCGGCGATCAGCCGCTCGGTCTCGTCGCTGCTCATACCCAGAATCTTGTGACAGATTTCGCGGGTGTCCTGCCCGGGCAGCGGCGCCGGCCGTTGCGGTGCGGGCGGAATATGGCGAAACGGCGCCGGACCGGTTTCGGCCGGCAGCGGGTGGTCGAACAGCGGATGATGCATGTCGGCGTACAGCTTTCGCTCGCGCACTTGCGGGTCCTCCAGGACATCGGGCGGCCGGTTCATCTGGCCCGCGGGCACACCGACCGACTGCAGAGCCCCGGCCACTTGCACCGGTGTACGCGCCCGGGTCCATGTGGAGACCTGTGCCAGCAAGTCGGCCCGGTTGGCCAGTCGCGCGTCGCCGGTCGCAAACCGCGCATCGTCAGCCAGCTCGGGCAACCCGAATACCGTTGTGGCAGAGCGCCAGTCGGCGTCAGTGCGGATCGAGATCACGCACCACTCGTCGTCGCCGGCGCACGGCAGGACTTCGTGAACGCTGGTGTCGTCCCGCACATCGGCGTGGCCGTCGGCGCGCAGGGCGTCGATGACATAGCGGGCGTCGAGTTGATTGACGACGGCCTCGGCCTGGGAGACGTGTATGCGGGCGCCTGTCCCGGTCCGATCGCGGTGGATCAATGCGGCCAGCGCGCCGATCGCGGTGATCCGGCCCACCACGTGATCGGGAAAGACCGTGCTCGCGTCGTAGAATCGGTGCCGCGAACCGTCGGCCGGTTCGGCGTGCTCGTCCGTCCAGAGCTTGCTGACGCCCGCGGTGGCACGCACCAGCGGCCCGTAGCCCAGTCGGTTGCTCCACGGCCCGCTGTCGCCGAACGCGCTGCTTTCGGCAAGGACGATCCCGGGATTGAGCTTTCGCAATGTTTCATACGGAAAGCCAAGGGCGGCAAGCGTTCCCGGCTTGAAGTTGGCGAACAGCGCGTCGGCGTCGGCAACCAGCCGGCCGAACAGCTGCTTGCCTGCGTCGCTGCGCAGATCCAGGCCGAGCGCCAGGTTGTTGCGATGAGTCCAGGCGAACGATTCGCTCATCGCGTCGCCGACCCGCGCCTGCCGCAATCCGTCGGGATAGGCGGCACTTTCGACCTTGATCACCTCGGCGCCGAAGTCGCCGAACAGCCGGCTGAGTTCGCCGCCGGCGACGATGACGCCGAGGTCGACGACGCGTAACCCGTCGAATGGACGCCGGCCGGACTTCTCGGTCGCCAGACTCGCTGCCGGCTCGGCGAGCCAGCGGGCCTTGTCGTGGCCCGCGGGCGGCGCGGCAGCGCGCAAGCCGACGTGCCGACCATCGACGGCGTAGTAGCCCGTCGGCACGCGGGTGCGGACCCCGGGCACGATCTCGGTGTCGGCGATCGCGCCGACCGCCTGGAAATGCTCGGACGCCAGGATTTGCGTAGGAGCCAGCACGGCCGAAATCGGCACGCCGTGCGCCTGACCTGCCGAGACCAACGCCTTCATGGTCTGGTCGGCGAATAACTGCGCGATCAGCACACCGATCTTGGGCCAGGCCGCGAAGCGGGTGGCGATCACGTCGTATTCGGGGTCCTGGAACTCCTCCGGCTCCCCCAACCAGCGCCGCAGCCCACGCCACTGCCGGGCCGACATCACGCAGAGTCGGACGTAGCCGTCCTGACAGGGATAGATCGGGTAGGCGTCCTGGTTTCTGGGACGTCCGCGCCACCGATCGGGGTGGCGCATGCCCGCAGCGGCCTGCCCATGCGCTCCGAACGTGGGGTCGAGCGCCATCACCACCGCATCGAAGCGCGAGAAGTCGATGTAATCGCCAGTCCCACAACGTAATCGGTTGTAGTACGCGGCCAGCACGGCCCACGCGGCCTGAACGGCGGCGGTAGCCGAGGCGATGCCGTCCGGCGGTGAGACCGGTGTTCCGGCGGTCGGCCCGGACCGCGACAGCGCTCCCGACAGCGCGTAAATCACCGGATCGGTTGCCCGCCACGACGACCGCGGCCCGGTTCTGCCGAAGTCGGTGACCGACAGTGCGACCAACCGTGGGAACCGATCGGCCAGGTCTTCACACGAGGTGCCGTATGCCGCGGCCTGACCGGGAACACCGCTGTCGACAACGATGTCGGAGTCACCGGCGAGTTCGATCAGCCGATCCCGGTCGGCCGGATCGTCTGGGTCGAGGACCGTGCTGCGTTTGTTCGCGTTGTGCAGTGCGAACCGCAGGCTGACCCCGCGCAGCGTCGGCTCCGCGGTGCGCGACGGGCTACCGCCCGGCGGCTCTACCTTCAGCACGTCGGCGCCGAGGTCGGCAAGCAGCCGGCTCACCGAATCGCCGTCGTCACCGGACAGGTCGAGCACCCGCAGCGACCCCAATAGCCCTTGCGGCGCGTCGCCGCCGTCGAGCCCAGTGGCGACCATCTCAGCGTCGTCAGGCATCAGGCCAGCGTAGTTTGCACGCCGCACAGCAGATCGCCTACCTCGGCTGGGTAGGTAGCCTGGACAGATGCCTGGTTACGACAGCGCCGCGGCGGAACCGCACCCGGTCGTCGCACGGCTCTCGGCGTTGCACCAGTTTCGTATTCGCGTCGAGGTCGCGGTGGTCGTCGTGGTGTTGGCGTTGGCGAATCTGATAGCGCACTTCACCACGCCGTGGGCCGGTGTCGTGGCGATCCCCGCCGCGGCGGTCGGGCTGGTCGCCTGGTTGCGATTCACCGGCCTGGGGTGGGCCGAACTCGGCCTCGGCCGCGAGCATTGGAAATCCGGCGCCGGCTACGCGGTTGCCGCGGTGGGACTGGTGGTGGCGGTGGTCGCGGTCGGTGCGCTGCTGCCATTGACCCGGCCGATGTTCATGAACAACCACTACGCGTCGATCTCCGGTGCACTTCTGGCGTCGATGATCATCATTCCGCTGCAGACGGTGATTCCCGAAGAGTTGGCGTTCCGCGGCGTGCTGCACGGCACGTTGAACCGGGCGTGGGGATTTCGGGGCGTCGCCGTCGCCGGTTCACTGCTGTTCGGGCTGTGGCACATCGCGACGTCGCTCGGATTGACGAGCAGCAACGTCGGCTTCACCCGGCTGTTCGGTGGTGGCGTTTTCGGCATGCTGGCCGGGGTCACCCTGGCCGTGGTCGCGACCGCGGCGGCCGGGTTCGTGTTCAGCTGGCTACGACGACGCAGCGGTAGCCTGCTCGCGCCGATCGCGCTGCACTGGTCGCTCAACGGCGTGGGCGCCGTCGCGGCGGCGCTGGTCTGGCACCTGTCCAGCTGACCGGTTGTTATGTCAGCAGGACCGCCGCGCCAGCGATGCGGCCGGCACCGAGATCCGACAACGCCCGATCGGCTTGGCCCAGCGGATATTCCGGCGTGGTCACCGAGACGTGGTGCTCGGCGACGAAGTCGAGGAAAGCCCGGGCGTCGGCGCGGGTGTTCGACGTCACCGAGCGGATCTGACGCTCCTGGAACAGATGGCGCTGATAGTTCAGGACGGGAATGTCGCTCAGGTGAATCCCGGCGATCGCCAGCGTGCCACCGCGATCCAGTGCCTCGAGGGCCGGCAGCACCAGCTCACCGACGGGCGCGAAAAGAATCGCCGCGTCGAGGCGCACCGGTGGCGGATCGGCAGCTCCTTGTGCCGAGGCCGCACCGAGCTCGAGCGCCAATTCCCGGGCTGAGGCACCACGCGTCATCACGTGCACCTCGGCGCCCTGGGCCAGCGCGACCTGCGCGGTGATGTGTGCGCTACCGCCGAACCCGTATAGCCCCAGCCGGCCGCCGGGCGGCAGGGCGGCGCGCATCAGCGAGCGGTAACCGATGATGCCCGCGCACAGCAGCGGCGCCAGTTCGGTGTCGCTGTAGCCGCTCGGCAGATGGTGGGCGAACGCCGCGGGCACGGTGGCGAATTCGGCGTAGCCGCCGTCGGCGTCCCAACCGGTGTAGCGGGAGTTCGGACACAGGTTCTCGTCGCCGCGCCGGCAGTAGGCGCATTCGCCGCAGGTGTGCCGCAGCCACGCGATCCCGACCCGGTCGCCAACGCTGAACTCGTCGCCGGCGTCGGCGCCGACTTCGACAACCTCGCCGACGACCTCGTGTCCGGGCGTCACCTTGTCCCGGTGCACCGGGAGGTCCCCCTCGGTGACGTGCAGGTCGGTGCGACAGACGCCGCACGCACGCACCGCGACCAACAGCTCCGATGGATCGGGTTGCGGCACCTGCGCGCTGACGTGCTCCAGCGGCTGGGTGCTCATCGGGCCGGGCCGGCGCACCCGCCACGCGCTCATGGTCGTGGGTATCGCCACCGGGCTCAGCCAGCTGCCGTGCCGGTTAGCGGTGACCTAAGCCGCGCACCAACCGAACGATGAACAGCAGGATTACCGCCCCGAGTAGCGCTGTGAAGAATGTGAACCAGTGCCGACCGCTTGCGACGTCGAAGCCGAGCTTGGTGAGTAGGAACCCGCCGAGAAAGCCGCCGATCACGCCAACGACGATGTCCAGCAGAATGCCCGAGCCAGTGCCTTCGACGACTTTGCTGGCCAGCCATCCAGCGATACCGCCGATGATGATGTAGCCGATCCACCCGACTGCGGTCGGCGTCGCAATTGCGAGGTTTTCGGTCGCTGCCATCACATCCATCGGGACCTCCTTGGTTAGCCGGCTCAGCCCGCTGTTGAACTGTCACCTCGGTGTACCCAATTCCGCGTAATTATTCATACGCCTAATTGGACACGTTCGGGCCGGCCTGGTGCGCCGCTAGGTCGCCACCGTGCCGGGCGCCGGCGCAGCGCCGTTACCGCCGGCCGGCTGTCCGGGCGGTGGTGGCGGTGGTG
>JBAWAV010000744.1:0-1520 GCA_049589475.1 Mycobacterium sp. | reverse complement strand
GCTCGGCGGCCAGGCCGAGGTGCCGGCCGTCGCCGGGAGCTGGAAGGGCCTCACCGACTCGGTCAACTCGATGGCCAACAACCTGACCAGCCAGGTGCGGAACATCGCCCAGGTCACCACGGCGGTCGCGCAAGGCGACCTGACCAAGAAGATCGACGTCGACGCGCGGGGCGAGATCCTCGAGCTCAAGACGACCATCAACACGATGGTCGACCAGCTGTCCTCGTTCGCGGCCGAGGTCACCCGGGTGGCGCGCGAGGTCGGCCGGGAGGGCAAGCTCGGCGGTCAGGCCGAGGTCGAGGGCGTCTCCGGCACCTGGAAGCGGCTGACCGAGAACGTCAACGAGCTGGCCGGCAACCTGACCCGCCAGGTGCGGGCGATCTCCCAGGTCACCAGCGCGGTCGCGGCCGGCGACCTGACCAGGACGATCTCGGTCGACGCGGAGGGCGAGGTCGCCGAGCTGAAGGACACCATCAACACGATGGTGGACACGCTGCGCGAGACCGTGCAGGCCTCGCGCGACCAGGACTGGCTGAAGACCAACCTGGCCAGCATCGGCTCGATGATGCAGGGCCACCGGGACCTGGAGATCGTCGCCGAGCTGATCATGGAGGAGCTGGCGCCGCTGATGGGGGCCCAGCACGGGACGTTCTTCCTGGCCGAGGAGTTCGGCGGGGAGGGCGGGCTGCGGCTGATCGCCGGCTACGGGCTGCGGGCGGACAAGGACGCGCCGATTCAAGTCCGGATCGGGCAGTCGCTGATCGGCCAGGTCGCCAAGTCCAAGCGGCTGGTCGTGGTCGACGAGATCCCGCCGGGCTACATCAAGATCACCTCCGGCCTGGGCGAGGCGCCGCCCGCCAACCTGGTCGTGTTCCCGCTGCTGTTCGAGGGCGAGGTGCTCGGCGTGGTCGAGCTCGCGTCGTTCAGCAAGTTCACGCGGATCCAGATCGACTTCCTCGAGCAGTTCGCCGAGACGCTCGGGATCAGCGTCAACGCGATCATCGCCAACTCCAGGACCGACACCCTGCTCGGCCAGTCGCAGCGGCTGACGGCGGAGCTGCAGGCCCGGTCGTCGGAGCTGCAGGCCCGGTCGGAGGAGCTGCAGCGGTCCAACGCCGACCTCGAGGAGAAGGCCGAGCTGCTGGCCGCGCAGAAGCAGGACATCGAGGCCAAGAACGCGGAGATCGAGCGGGCCAGGACCGAGATCGAGGAGCGCGCCCGGCAGTTCGCGCTCGCCTCGCAGTACAAGTCGCAGTTCCTCGCGAACATGTCGCACGAGCTGCGGACGCCGCTGAACAGCCTGCTGATCCTGGCCCGGCTGCTGGCGCAGAACCCGGGGCGCAACCTCACCGCCAAGCAGGTCGAGTACGCGAACGTCATCCACTCGGCCGGCTCTGACCTGCTCCAGCTGATCAACGACATCCTCGACCTGTCCAAGGTGGAGGCGGGGCGGCTCGACGTGCACCCCGAGCGGTTCCTGCTGAGCGCGCTGGTGGAGGACCTGCAGGCGACGTTCGGCC
>JBAWAV010000743.1:0-1786 GCA_049589475.1 Mycobacterium sp. | reverse complement strand
GACGTTGGGTGAATTATGTTGTTTTGCAATGAATCTCAAAGAGCTCCGACCAGCACAAGCCGTCTCTGCTACCTCCAGCGCTGGATTCATTTGGTGCGGGGCATGTCTGCGCGATTTGCTGGCTCGTCTAGCCGTGGACTGACTGCGGACCAGCCTTCGTGGATTCCAACATCTGTTGTCTGGGTCGTCCCGTGATGTTGAAGGTGGAACAGGGTTCGTTGTGACATTCTGCAGGGGTGCCCGCTCCTTCGGGTGTTGTGACGTTTCTGTTCACCGACGTTGAGGGTTCGACCCGTCGGTGGGAGGCGCACGCCGAGGGGATGCGGGTGGCGCTGGCCGCCCATGACGAGGTCTTGCGCTCGTCGATTGAGGCGCACGGTGGCTGGTTGTTCAAGCACACCGTGACCTGTTCCCGGTTTACCGGACGGTTTCGGTGGGGTGTTCACGCCGCCGTTGGGGTGGTGGTGTGAAGTCTTTCGTAGTCGATGGGGCTGCGGTAGTCCAGGGCGCTGTGGCGGCGGACTGGGTTATAGAACGCTTCGATGTATTCGAAGATCGCCGTCGCGAGTTCGGCTCGGGTGCTCCAGGATCGGCGGTCGAGCAGTTCGATTTGCATCGATCCGAAGAACGATTCGATCATCGCGTTATCGAAGGCGCAGGCCACTTTGCCCATCGAGCCGAGCAGGCCGGCATCGCGCAGTCGGCTGCCGAACAGCCAGGACGTGTATTGGGTGCCGCGGTCAGAGTGGACCACGGTGCCCACGGGTTTGCGGCGCAGCCTGGCCATCTCAAGGGCATCAGCGACCAGCTCGGTGCGCAGATGATCGGCGATGGACCAGCCCACCACACGCCGGCAGTAGACGTCGAGCACGACCGCGGCATACACCCAGCCTTCGAGGCTGCGGTGTTGGGTGATATCGGTGACCCACAACCGGTCGGGGGCATCGGCGATGAATTGGCGCTGAACAAGATCAGGCCAGGACGCCGCAGCCGGACGGTGATGGCGCCATCGTCTGCGGTGGATGCCTTGCAGTCCAACGATTTTCATACACCGCCACACTCGTTTGGCGCTGACCCGCACGCCGTGAGCCAGCCGTAGTTCGGCGTGGACTCGGCGCACGCCGTAGCTCTGGCGTGACGCGGCGTAAATGTCGGTGATCACGTTGGCCAGTTGCGCATCGGCGCGATCTCGATCCGAGGGTGGCCGGCGGGACCATTCATAGAACCCTGAGGTCGAGACTTGAAGAACCCGGCAGGCCACCGCGACAGGGAACCCCTGGGCGGCCAATTCCTGGACCAGCCGGAATCCTATTTTGGGAGGACATTCTCCCGGGCAAAGTAGGCGCTGGCCCGTTTGAGAATCTCCACCTCCATCTCCAGGACTCGCTTCTCACGGCGCAGCCGTACCAACTCGGCACGCTCATCGCCGCTGAGGCCCTCTTTGTGCCCCTCGTCGACGTCGGCCTGGTCCATCCAGCGGCGCAAACAGGACTCACTGATTCCGAGATCCTTCGCGATCTGGGCGATCGGCTTCTCCCGCAACCGGGCCAGCTCAACAGCTCGGCGCCGGAACTCCTCGGGATGAGCAGCAGGCATTCGGACTCCTCTCCAAGACGATCATCGCCTCAGAATCGGTGTCCGGTAAACCGGGAACAGGTCAGGCGACCATGCGCGCCGAATCCATAGTCGTCGCGGGAATTCGCAGTCAACGTAGTCGGCCCAGCCGCAGGTTCGGAAACTTCGGTCATATTCCACACGTTGGCAGTCAGATAACCCGCAGGGTAGA
>JBAWAV010000742.1:0-3859 GCA_049589475.1 Mycobacterium sp. | reverse complement strand
CATCTTCACGCCCCGACCGCTTCCTGCGTCGGGGCGTTCGTCATTCCCGGGCCGAGAACCCAAGGAGGGATGCATGGCCCAGGCTGACAAGGCCACCGCCGTTGCAGACATCGCTGAGCAGTTCAAGGCGTCGACCGCCACCGTGATCACCGATTATCGCGGTCTGACCGTCGCCAACCTGGCCGAGCTGCGCCGGTCGCTGGCCGGCTCGGCGACCTACTCGGTCGCCAAGAACACACTGATCAAGCGCGCCGCGTCGGACGCCGGCATCGAAGGGCTCGACCAGCTCTTCGTCGGCCCGACCGCGATCGCGTTCGTCAGCGGCGAGGCCGTCGACGCTGCCAAGGCGATCAAGAAGTTCGCCAAGGACCACAAGGCGCTGGTCATCAAGGGCGGCTACATGGACGGTCGCGCGCTGACCGTCGCCGAAGTCGAGCAGATCGCCGACCTGGAGTCGCGCGAAGTCCTGCTGGCCAAGCTCGCCGGCGCGATGAAGGCCAACCTGTCCAAGGCGGCCGGGCTGTTCAACGCGCCCGCCTCGCAGGTCGCCCGACTCGCTGCTGCACTGCAGGAGAAGAGGGCTGCCGAGGCTCCGGCCACTGAGGCCGCTGTGGCCCCCGCCGCCGAGGCGGAGTCGACCGAAGCTCCCGCGGAAACCCCCGCTGAGACCACCGAATAACCCCGTACCAATCAAGAAGGGACCCACACTATGTCCAAGCTGTCCACCGACGAATTGCTCGACGGTTTCAAGGAACTGACTCTGCTCGAGCTCTCGGAGTTCGTGAAGAAGTTCGAGGAGACCTTCGAGGTCACCGCGGCCGCCCCGGTCGCCGTGGCTGCCGCAGGCCCCGCCGCCGCGCCCGCGGAGGCCGCTGAAGAGCAGTCCGAGTTCGACGTCATCCTCGAGGCCGCCGGCGACAAGAAGATCGGCGTCATCAAGGTTGTGCGTGAGATCGTCTCCGGCCTGGGCCTCAAGGAGGCCAAGGACCTGGTCGACGGCGCGCCCAAGGCCGTGCTGGAGAAGGCGCCCAAGGAAGCTGCCGAGGAGGCCAAGGCCAAGCTCGAGGCCGCCGGCGCCAGCGTCACCGTCAAGTAGTCAACGCAGCGAAACCCCCGGGGCCAACAGGCTCCGGGGGTTTCGTGCATTCAGGACCGCTGGACCGCGTCGTGCTGCGATTTTTGCACCAGTTCAGGTGAATCACCCAACGCGACAAGAAGATTGGTCGTCAACGCGGCCAGCACCGAGCCGACGGCACGGCCCTGCGCGCCGTAGTAGCCCGCGAGCTCGAGCATGACGAAGCCGTGTACCGACGCCCAGAACTGGGCGGCCGTGGCCACCACGATGGCGTCATCGTCGGGCGATCCGACGGCGATCCGACCGGCCAGCATGCAGCGGTGTACACCACGGACGACGTGGGCGAAGCTGGGGTAGTGGTCGTTGATCTCGGCCACGCTCAGGGTGAGCACGTCGTGCGCCGGCGCATTGATGCCGTCTGCACTGGTACTGCCGAACATCAACCGATACATGTGCGGACGATCAATCGCATATTGCCGATAGGCGATTCCGGTGGCCACCAGATCGGCCACCGGGTCCGACGTCGACGGCATCGTCAGCGCCGCATCGAATTGACGCAACCCCTCGTCGGCAACTGCGGTGATCAACCCGGGCATGCCGCCGAAGTAGGTGTACACCGCCATCGTCGACGTTCCCGCGGCGCTGGCGATCTTGCGCGTCTGCAGCCCGTCGGGACCGTCCTGGTTGAGCATGTCGACGGCAACGCGCAGCAACTCGTCGCGCACGTTGCGCTCGGCTTGCGGAGTTTCTGAAGTCATTGGTTGACATCCTGACACAGCTGGCGCACTATCGGTGTAACGATGACATATCAACGTTATTCCAGCTAGGAGCCACTGTGAGCACACCTACCACCGAAGTGCCGGCGAACCCGTACCTCGACGACTTCCTGGCCCCGGTCCACACCGAAGTGACCGCAACCGATCTGCCGGTGACCGGGCACATCCCCGACTTCCTGGACGGGCGCTACCTGCGCAACGGGCCCAACCCCGTCGCCGAGGTCGACCCCGCGACCTACCACTGGTTCACCGGCGACGGCATGGTGCACGGCGTCGCGCTGCAAGATGGCAAGGCCGGCTGGTACCGCAACCGCTGGGTTCGCAGCGCCGCTGTGCGCGCGGCATTAGGCGAGCCGGCGACCTCCGCGCCCAACCTGCGTGCCGGAATGCAATCCCTGGGCGCCAATACCAACGTGTTGGCTCATGCCGGCAAGACCCTGGCACTCGTCGAAGGCGGCGTGGCCAATTACGAACTCACCGACGACCTCGACACCGTGGGTGCGTGCGATTTCGACGGGACCCTGGCCGGCGGTTATACCGCTCATCCGCATCGTGACCCGCGCACCGGCGAACTGCACGCGGTGTCCTACTCGTATGCCCGCGGCAAAACCGTGCAGTACTCGGTGATCGACACGCACGGCCACGCTCGACGCACGGTCGACATCGAGGTGTCGGGATCGCCGATGATGCACGACTTCTCGCTGACCGATAAGTATGTGGTGATCTACGACCTGCCGGTGACGCTGGACCCCATGCAGGTGCTGCCGAAAAAGATGCCTCACTGGATGCGACACCCGGCGCGGTTGGTGGCGCAGTCCGTCGTCGGTCAGGTGCGGGTGCCGGGCCCGATCGCGGCGATGTTCAACCGCAATGAGCGGTCCGCCTACCAGCTGCCGTACGCCTGGAATCCGCGCTACCCGGCGCGCATCGGCGTCATGCCCCGCGACGGCGGTAATAAGGACATCCGGTGGTTCGACATCGAGCCTTGCTACGTCTACCACCCCCTCAACGCCTACTCCGAGATGCGCGGCGGCCAGGAGATCCTGGTGCTCGACGTAGTGCGATACAACCGGATGTTCGACCGCGACCGACGCGGGCCGGGCGGCGTCACGCCCACGCTGGACCGGTGGACGATCAATCTGGCAACCGGCGCGGTGACCAGCGAACGCCGTGACGACCGTTCCCAGGAGTTCCCCCGGATCAACGAGACACTGCTGGGCAGCCGGCATCGGTTCGGCTACACCGTGGGCGTCGAGGGCGGCTTCGTCGACTCAGGCAGAACAAAAATGTCGACATCGCTGTACAAGCACGACTACGCGGACGGATCCAGCATGGTGGCCCCGCTCGACCCCGACCTGCTGATCGGCGAGATGTCCTTCGTGCCGCGGCCTGACGACTCGACCGATCAGGCCGAGGACGATGGCGTGCTGATCGGCTACGGTTATCACCGCGGACGTGACGAAGGCCAGTTGGTGTTGCTCGATGCGCAAACGTGCGAATCAGTTGCTACGGTTCATCTGCCGCAGCGCATACCGATGGGATTTCACGGCAATTGGTCGCCGCGGAACTGATCGAATAGCCGTCCACGTCCAATTTTCGGCGTTGGTTGCAGTAGCCCACTACCGATCTAGCTGTGCGCTACAGTGACTCAAGCCACAAGCTGGGCTTGGGCTGCATTGAGCACCATCGGCGGGAGGATTTCGCATGGGTATCGGTATCCAAGTTGAGGGACTGACCAAGTCCTTCGGTGCCCAGCGAATCTGGGAAGACGTCACGATGAACATCCCCGAGGGAGAGGTCAGCGTGCTGCTGGGCCCCTCGGGTACCGGCAAGTCCGTCTTCTTGAAGTCGCTGATCGGCCTGCTGCGCCCCGAGCGCGGTTCGATCATCGTCGACGGCACCGACATCACCGAGTGCTCGGCCAAAGAGCTGTACGACATCCGCACCCTGTTCGGCGTGATGTTCCAGGACGGCGCCCTGTTCGGGTCGATGAACCTCTTCGACAACA
>JBAWAV010000741.1:0-7760 GCA_049589475.1 Mycobacterium sp. | reverse complement strand
ATCTTATCCGAACCGAGTCTTGCCATCACACCGACGATCAAACCGCCCGCGACGGGAGCGCCCAGCACGAGCCACCAGGGATGATGACGCGCGCCCGGTGCGATGAGGTCGTAAGCCCATCGCTGGTAGAAGACGAGGTTGGTGACCAGCCCGATCAGGTGCACCAGGCACCATGCGGCACCCGCCGAGAGCGCACCGATAGGCAACGCGAACGCAGTGATTACGAGCATCCGCCGATCGACGACGAAATCGGCCAGCCGAGTGCTCACGATCGGACGTTGAGGTAGTCGGTCACGCTGGCAGTATTGCGCACCCTGCCTGTGACTTTTCTGCGGGGCTTAGTGGCCAGGCAGCAATTCGTCGTATGGCGATGTGTGCCAAGAGATTTCGGTTAAATCGGTGAATGCCACGATCGCCAATTTCTCGTGATCGCGGATCAACACCGAGTCGCTGATCAATGCCGGCATGGTCCAGCCGTCGGCGTGCTGCAGTCGAATGACGGTATTGGCGTGCTCGCGCAGCACAGAGACGACCTTGGCCCCCGGGGCTCGAATACAGGCCACCAGAGATTGCGCCGTCTTCGTGACCAATTCGTCGCGGGAGTAGCCGACCATCTGCGCAAACGCGTCGTTCGCGAATTCGATCACGCCGTTGTCGTCGACCGCGAGGATGGGGACGGCAAGGCGACTGAGCGCGACCAGGGCCGGGAAGTCGCGGAGGAACTCGGTTGCTGACTCGTCGCGTGGACGAGTCTGACGCTTGTCGATGACTGACGACGCGGCGTGAGAGCCCATAGTCGATTTCCTTTCGGAGGGTCCAGCAAAAGCGCCTTGACTGCCGCCGTCCCCGCACGAGGCACTCACCTTTGAGGTGAGAGAGTACTTACTTACTACTCAGGTTGCAATCGACTAGCGTGAACGACATGCAAACGGCTGACACGTCCAGTCGCGACCGGCTACTCGACACTGCGCTGGTCCTTTTCGCCAGCCGGGGATTCACCGCGACCTCGACCGCCGAGCTGCAGAAGGCATGCGGAATGTCGCCCGGATCGGGTGCGCTTTACCGGCATTTCCGCAGCAAGAGCGATGTTTTGCGAGCTTCGCTCCGTCGCGGTCTGGACCGGATGCGGACGTCGCGCACATGGCGGCAAGCGACTACGCCGGCCGACAGGCTGGAAGCGCTCACCGACGTCGCCACCGCAACGCAGCAGACAATCGCCGAGAACGCAGACCTTGTGCGGCTGATGCTTCACGAACCCGATGCCGCACCGGACCTGGTCGAGGAACTATGGGTGCGCAACCTCGCCTTCGCTCACGCGATAATGGGGCAGGCGTTGCGTGCCAGTGCCCAGGAGGCGGGAACCGAGATCGCCGACCCGGAAGCGATCAGCGCGGTGCTACTGGCTGGGCTGAGTTATATGCCGGTCATGCAGGTCCTGCTCGGCCGCCCGCCCGGTGACATCGATCCTGACCGTTTCCGAGACGCCTGGCTTCGACTCAGCCGCGCGGTCTTCACGCACGGGGTGCCTGACTAAACCGGCGTCGCCAATTGCGTGGGCTGGTCATGACCGCGCAGCGTCACGGTGTCACCCAATGACCAGTGGGACTGCTCGTCGTCGCTCGCGGCATTGACGGTGTCCGATGATGCCAACAGCCGGCTCGGCTCGTTTTTCGCCAACTCGCACAGCCGGGCCGCCTCGTTGACCGGCTCGCCGATCACCGTGTATTCGAATCTCTCCTTTGCGCCGACATTGCCGGCGACGGCCTTTCCGGCGGTGACCCCGATGCCGGCCTTGCACTCGGGCACTTCGCTGTCGAGACGCCGGGCGATGGCGCGCGCGGCGCCGAGGGCCTGGTCTTCCGGTCGGTCCAGATGATTGGGCGCACCGAACACCGCCAGCACGGCGTCACCCTCGAATTTGTTGACCAGTCCGTGGTGGCGGTCGACCTCTTCGACGATCACCGCGAAGAACCTGTTGAGCAGTTGCACGACTTCGGCGGCCGGCCGGCTCGTCACCAGCTGCGTCGAGCCGATGATATCGATGAAAACCACTGCGACATGGCGCTCTTCACCACCGAGTTGCGGCATGTCCCGCTCCGCGGCGGCGGCGACTTCGCGTCCGACGTGACGGCCGAACAGGTCGCGCACGCGCTCCCGCTCGCGCAAGCCGTCGACCATGGAGTTGAACCCACGCTGTAGCTCGCCGAGTTCGGTGCCGTCGAACACCACCAGGTCGCCGCGCAGATCACCTTCCTCGACACGTCTGAGCGCTGCGCGCACCACCCGCACCGGCGTCGCCGTCAACCAGGCCAGAATCCACATCAGCACGAAGCCGAAAATCAGTGCGGCAGTTGATATCACCAGCACCGCCACCGCGAATTGGGTCCTGCTGAGATTGCCCAGCGCCAGGACGAAAAGCGCGGTGATCGCGATGCCCAGCACCGGAACGCCGGAGCCAAGGAACCAGACGGTCAGCGTCCTGCCCATGATGCCGGGCGCCAACCGGCGCGGTGCGCGGCCCGCCTCGAGTGCCTGGGCGGCGACGGGGCGCAGCGCGAACTCGGTGAAAAGGTACGACGCGGTGGAGACCAGGATGCCGCAGATGCTCACGGAGAAACCCACGATCGGGATGAACACGCTGTTCGCGAGCCCCCAGAGCGTGGTCAACAGCACGGCGCCGATGGCCCACAGCACCAGGACGCCCAACGCCAACCAATACGGAGCAAGAAACGCACTACGTTCGTCGTCCAGGCTGGGCTCGCGCTCTTCGATCGCCCAGCGCAGTGCGCCGATGGTCCTGTGGGTGATCCATGCCGTCCCGAGAGCGAGCGCGACGGCGCAGTACACCGGTACGACGATGAAGGCGATCCACAGCGGCGCGTCGCTGAAGATGCTCGGCATCGGGAAGGCGACGGTCAGCAGCAGCGCAGCGACCCCGATACCGATCAGATTGGTCGCGAGGATGAAGACCGTGATGATGAGCTGGATGCGGACGCGCCGGCGGGCCTGATCTTCCGACGGCAGCCCGAGCAGCCACGATCCGTACGCCGGGGTTTCCGACAACCGACCGCTCTGTTGCGTCACCCGCTCCAGCAGTCGCCCCAGCCGTTGCGCGGTCGTTCGCTTCGCCACCATGGTGGCGCCAGCCTAATTGCTCGCACGCCTCGCGCTTAAGGTGTGTTGCGTGCGCCTCGTCATCGCCCGCTGCACCGTGGACTACGTCGGACGACTCACCGCTCATCTGCCCTCGGCACGCCGGTTACTGCTGTTCAAGGCCGACGGCTCGGTGAGCGTGCACGCCGACGATCGTGCCTACAAGCCGCTGAACTGGATGAGCCCGCCGTGCTGGTTCACCGAAGAGCCCGGCGGCGACGTGCCGGTGTGGGTCGTGCAGAACAAAGCCGGCGAACA
This sequence comes from Mycobacterium sp., assembly GCA_049589475.1. Taxonomy (GTDB): domain Bacteria; phylum Actinomycetota; class Actinomycetes; order Mycobacteriales; family Mycobacteriaceae; genus Mycobacterium. The sequence goes on along the minus strand of JBAWAV010000741.1, from coordinate 4,349 downwards.
GTTGCGTATCACCGTCGAGGACATCGAACATGACTCGAGCCACGAGCTGGGTCTCGATCCGGGGCTGGTCAAGGACGGCGTCGAGGCCCACCTGCAGGTGTTGCTCGCCGAGCACGTGGAGCTGCTCGGCGCCGGCTACACGCTGGTGCGCCGCGAGTACATGACGCCGATCGGGCCGGTCGACCTGTTGTGCCGCGACGACCAGGGCCGCTCGGTCGCGGTCGAGATCAAGCGGCGCGGCGAGATCGACGGGGTCGAGCAGCTCACCCGGTATCTGGAGTTGCTCAACCGGGACAGTCTGCTTGCGCCGGTGAGTGGGGTATTCGCCGCGCAACAGATTAAGCCGCAGGCGAGAACTTTAGCCGTCGATCGTGGAATCCGTTGTCTGACATTGGATTACGACAAGATGCGCGGCATGGATTCCGACGAGTTCCGACTGTTCTGAGTTGACTTACTAGACTGCCGTCATGGCTCGACGCCGTACGCCGCCGCGTCGGCAGCAGCCGCCCGGAACGCTGCCCGCCCCGCGCCGGGTGGAGACCGGGCCGGACGGCTACGAGTACGAAGTCCGGCACGTCACAGGCGCTCGTGCGGTCAAGGTCTACCGCTGCCCTGGTTGCGATCACGAAATACGTTCGGGCACAGCCCATGTGGTGGTGTGGCTGGCGGATTTCGGCGAGGTCGCCGTCGACGACCGACGGCACTGGCATACGCCGTGTTGGGCCAACCGGGCGACCCGCGGGCCGACCCGAAAGTGGAGCTAGTCCTCTGGATCGTCGGCGGGTTCGACCAGCTCGATCAGCACGCCGCCGGCGTCTTTGGGGTGGATGAAGTTGATCCGGGAGTTCGCTGTGCCGCGCCGGGGCGCCTCGTAGAGCAGCCGGATGCCCTCTTCGCGCAGGCGCTCGCTGAGGGTGTCGAGGTCACTGACCCGGTACGCCAACTGCTGGATGCCGGGACCGCGCTTGTCGAGGAATTTCGCGATCGCCGATGAGTCGTCGATCGGGGCCATCAGCTGGACCTGCGCGCCGCCCACGGCGGCGCCGCGCACCGACAGCATCGCCTCGCGAATTCCCTGATCGTCGTTGACTTCCTCGTGCAGAACGATCATGCCGAGGTGGTCGTGGTACCAGGCGATCGCTGCGTCCAGGTCGGGGACCGCGATGCCGACATGGTCGACTGCAGTCACCAGGGCGGTGCTGAGGACTCGACGGGTGTCAACTTGATCGGTGGTCATCACGTAACGGTAACCTGACGGGAAAGAATCCGCTTCTCCCGATTTTCCCGATCGGCTGTAGAACCCCGCGCTGGAGGTAGTCATGACGACATCGGTCATCGTTGCTGGAGCACGTACGCCCATCGGCAAGCTGATGGGCTCGCTCAAGGATTTCAGCGCCAGCGATCTCGGTGCCGTCGCAATCAAGGGTGCGCTGGAGAAAGCCAACGTGCCTGCTTCGCTGGTCGAGTACGTGATCATGGGCCAGGTGCTGACCGCGGGGGCCGGCCAGATGCCGGCACGGCAGTCGGCCGTCGCGGCAGGCATCGGCTGGGACGTGCCGTCGCTGACCATCAACAAGATGTGTCTGTCCGGCATCGACGCCATCGCCCTGGCTGACCAGCTGATTCGGGCGGGCGAATTCGACGTGGTAGTGGCGGGCGGCCAGGAGTCGATGACCAAAGCTCCGCACCTGCTGATCGACAGTCGGGCCGGCTACAAGTACGGCGATGTCACCGTGCGCGACCACATGGCCTACGACGGCCTGCATGACGTGTTCACCGACCAGCCGATGGGCGCGCTCACCGAGCAGCGCAACGACCTCGACAAGTTCACCCGGCTGCAGCAGGACGAGTTCGCGGCGCGCTCGCACCAGAAGGCCGCCGCGGCGTGGAAAGACGGCGTCTTCGCCGACGAGGTCGTGCCGGTCAGCATCCCGCAGCGCAAGGGCGATCCGCTGCAGTTCACCGAGGACGAGGGCATTCGGGCGAATACGACGGCCGAATCGCTGGCCGGCCTCAAGCCTGCGTTCCGTAAGGACGGCACCATCACCGCCGGCTCGGCGTCGCAGATCTCCGACGGCGCGGCAGCGGTCGTCGTGATGAACAAGGACAAGGCCGTCGAGCTGGGATTGACCTGGCTGGTCGAGATCGGCGCGCACGGCGTGGTGGCCGGCCCGGATTCGACGCTGCAGTCGCAGCCGGCCAACGCGATCAAGAAGGCGCTCGGTCGTGAAGGCATCACTGTCGACCAACTCGACGTGGTGGAGATCAACGAGGCGTTCTCCGCAGTCGCGTTGGCCTCGACGCAGGAACTCGGCATCGACCCCGAGATCGTCAACGTCAACGGCGGCGCGATCGCGATCGGGCACCCGATCGGCATGTCCGGCGCCCGGATCACCCTGCACGTCGCACTCGAGCTGGCCCGCCGGGGTTCCGGTTACGGCGTTGCTGCGCTGTGCGGAGCGGGTGGTCAGGGCGACGCGCTGATCCTGCGCGCTGGCTAGTTACCGGCCAGTACGGTCATTTGCCGGCGTATTCGTCGCCGCACCGAGAAGTTTGCTGGCGTCACAGTTGCGCCAGCGCCGTGGCTGCTGATGTGACGTTGGTCATACGGCCGTCCGAACCGGGTGAAACGCGATCTGCCGACCCGTGCCAGACTTGATCGCGTGAGCCGTCCTCGACCTCCGATCGGGCCCGCATTGGCCGGTGCGGTCGACCTGTCCGCCCTCAAGCAACCTCCTCCCGCCAGCAGCGCCAGCAGTGATGTCGCCGGCGACGGGTCGGCAGGGTCCGCCGGCGTCGAGGTCAACGAAACCAACTTCGAAGAAGAAGTACTGCTGCGCTCCAACCAGGTGCCGGTGGTGGTTCTGCTGTGGTCGCCGCGCAGCGATGTGTGTCTGCAGCTGGCCGACATCTTGTCCGGCCTGGCTGCCGCTGACAACGGCAAGTGGTCGTTGGCGAGCGTCAACGTCGATGTCGCTCCGCGGGTGGCGCAGATCTTCGGCGCCGAGGTGGTGCCCACCGTGGTGGCATTGGCTGCCGGACAACCGCTTTCGAGCTTTCAGGGCATGCAGCCCCCCGAGCAGTTGCGGCGCTGGGTGGATTCGCTGCTGTCGGCCACCGCCGGAAAGCTCAGTGGTGGAGCCGATTCCGATGAGCCAGAAGAAGTCGATCCCGAGCTCGCGCAGGCCCGTCAGCTTCTCGAGGACAACGACCTGGGTGCGGCGCTCGACTCGTATCAGGCCATCCTGGACGGCAACCCGAACCACGAAGAAGCCAAGGGCGCGGTGCGCCAGATCGCGTTCCTGATGCGCGCGACGGCACACGGGCCCGAGGCGGTCGCGGCCGCCGACGCTGCGCCAGATGACATCGAGGCTGCGTTCGCCGCCGCCGACGTACAGTTGCTCAGCCAAGACGTGAGTGGTGCGTTCGACCGCCTCGTCGCGTTGGTGAAGCGGACGTTCGGTGACGATCGGACATCGGTGCGCACGCGGCTGATCGAGCTGTTCGAACTCTTCGATCCCGCCGACCCGGATGTCATCGCGGGCCGGCGAAACTTGGCAAACGCGCTGTACTAATCGATCATTCGGGTGCCAGCCATAGCGCCGCCATGGGCGGCAGGGCGAGCACCGCTGACGCCGGACGGCCGTGCCACGGGTCGTCGGTCGCGTCGACGCCGCCGAGATTACCGATCCCGGTGCCGTTGTAGACGGTGGCATCGGTGTTGAGCACCTCGCGCCACCGACCGGCGCGCGGCAGGCCGAGCCGGTATCCGCTGTGTTCGGCGCCCGCGAAATTGAATACGCACGCCAGCACGGAACCGTCGCTGCCGTACCGCAGGAAACTCAGCACATTGTTCGCCGAGTCGTTGGCATCGATCCAGGAATAGCCCTCCGGCTTGATGTCCTGGCTCCACAGTGCCGCGTGGCTGCGGTAGATCGCGTTCAGGTCGTGCACCAAACGCGTGACGCCGGAGGAGAAGCCGTTCTCGTCGAGTTGGAACCAGTCCAGGCCGCGTTCTTCGGACCATTCGGCGCGCTGTCCGAAGTCCTGACCCATGAACAGCAACTGCTTGCCCGGGTGCGCCCATTGGTAGGCCAGTAGGCTGCGCAGCCCGGCGGCCTTCTCGTGGTCGTTGCCTGGCATGCGCTCCCACAGCGTGCCCTTGCCGTGCACCACCTCGTCGTGGCTGATCGGCAGCACGAAGTTTTCGCTGAACGCGTAGAGCATCGAGAAGGTGATCGCGTGATGGTGATAGGTGCGGTAGATCGGGTCGCGGCCGATGTAGTCCAGGGTGTCGTGCATCCAGCCCATGTTCCACTTCATCGAAAAGCCCAGTCCGCCAACGCTGG
>JBAWAV010000740.1:0-7336 GCA_049589475.1 Mycobacterium sp. | reverse complement strand
CCCCAGCCGGGTCCACCGGGGCCACCCGGGGGGCCCCAGCCGGGGCCGCCTGGGCCACCAGGGCCGTCGGGGTGCCAGCCGCCGTAGCCATGCCAGTGGCCCTCGTCCCGCGGCTCGCCGTCGTAGTAGCCGTCATCGTGGCAACGGTTCCAGTCCCAGTTGTTGCCCCAGCCTGGGTCGTAGAACTGCCCCGGACACCAGTGGTAATCCGGGAGCGGGGCGAGAGGCTGCGCCTCGGCAATGCTCGCCGCGCCCCCACCAGCAAGTCCAAAACCTGCGGTGATGGCCGTCGCGGCTGCGATCTGTTTGATGTTTATCACTTGTTCTTCGTACCACCGAAAGCGGGCACTCCAAACACTTGGCGAGCAAACGTTGCTAAGACTTGATCTGAATAACCTTGGTATTGAATAAGATTCAATAAGGAAAGCCTGCAGCGTTGACGCCCACGTAAGCGGCTGACCGGCACGTTCCCTTCGTTAGCGGCCCGCCGAATAGAGCAGCCGCCCCGAATCGGAGCGGCTGCGTCAGCAAATCACCGACGGCAGGGGCCCATGCCGTGCCGATGGCCGGCGTCGCGGGGCTCGCCGTCGAAGAAGTTGTCGTCGTGGCAGCGGCCCATGTCCCAGTTGTGGCCCCAGCCCGGGTCCCAGAACGGGCCGGGACACCAGTGATAGTCCGGGAGCGGGGCGGCAGGCGCAGCCTCGGCGAGGCTCGCCACCCCAAGACCGGCCAACCCGAAACCCGCGGTGGTGACGATGGCCGCTGCTGCAATGCGTTTTATGTCCATCGCGCCGTCTCACCCACGCAGCCGAAGCGACAAAACGCCCCATCACCGCGGGTTGCCTGGCGACACTCTGTCAATCAGCTTGCCATCGCCTGACTCGCCTGTTCGCAAGCCAGTTGAGACGAAGACCGCGTGCGCTACCGTCAACGGGTGGCCAAGACCAGCAAGCTCGTCGCCGCTCTGACCCGACGTGGGCCACATCCAGTTTTGCGGGGCGACTTGGCGTTCGCGGGCTTGCCGGGCGTGGTCTACACACCCGAAGCGGGATTCAACTTGCCCGGTGTGGCATTCGGACACGACTGGCTCACCGGAGTCGCTCGCTACTCGGGCCTGCTGGAGCATCTGGCGTCGTGGGGCATCGTCGCGGCCGCCCCGGACACCGAGCGGGGGGTGGCGCCGTCGGCGTTGAACCTCGCCTTCGATCTGGGCATCGCGCTCGACATCGCCGCCGGGGTGCGGCTGGGGCCGGGCAAGATCAGCGTCCACCACGACAAGCTCGGCGTCGTCGGGCATGGGTTCGGCGGTTCGGCCGCCGTGTTCGCGGCGGCCGGGATGAAGGTCAAGCCCAAGGCCGTGGCGGCGATCTTCCCGACCGTCACCAACCCGCCGGCCGAGCAGCCCGCGGCGTCACTCCGCGTGCCCGGCGTGGTGTTCAGCGCGCCGGGGCTCGCAAAGGAATTGCGGTCCAACGGGATTGAACTGTGGAAAGCCTGGGACACTGCCACGTTGCGGATCATCAACAAGGCTCAGCCCAACGGGCTGGCCGAAGGCCGTCGATTGGGCGCGGCGTTCGGCCTGGGCTCCCCGGATCGCAAAACGCAGAAAGCCGTCCGCGCACTGTTGACCGGCTATCTGCTGTACGCGCTGGGCGGCGACAAGACGTACCGCGATTTCGCCGATCCCGACGTACAACTGCCGAAGACCGTCGCGCTGGAGGACGACGCGACGCCGGTGACCCCTGAAGAGAAGTTCGTCGCCCTGCTCAAGGGCTGACGGAATCAACCAACCGGTTGGGTGATATAACGTGGCAATGAAAATCGGACTGACGCTGAACTACTCCGGCGACTTCAAAGAGGCCGCGGACCACGTCGTCGAGTTGGAGAAGGTCGGCGCCGACATCGTGCTGATGCCTGAGGCGTATTCCTATGACGCGGTCAGCCAGCTCGGCTACCTGGCGGCCAAGACCAACACGATCGAACTCGGCTCCGGGGTGTTCCCGATCTACACCCGCACTCCCACGTTGCTGGCGATGACGGCCGCAGGCCTGGATTACGTGTCCGACGGCCGGTTCCAGTTGGGTATCGGTACATCCGGGCCACAGGTCATCGAAGGGTTTCACGGTCTCCCCTTCGACGGCCCGATGGGCCGCACCCGCGAAGTGGTGGAGATCTGCCGCCAGGTGTGGCGCCGCGAGCGCGTCAACCACAATGGCAAGCATTACCAGGTTCCACTGCCCGCCGAACGCGGCACCGGGTTGGGCAAGCCGCTGCAACTCATCAATCACCCGGTGCGCGAGCGGATTCCGATTTCGATAGCGGCGCTGGGCCCGAAGAACGTGGAGCTGACGGCGGAGATCGCCGAGGGCTGGCAGCCGATCTTCTTCCATCCCGAGAAGGCGAAGGCGGTGTGGGGCGAGGCCCTGGACGCCGGTCGGGCGAAGCGCGATCCCACACTCGGCCCGCTGGAGGTGATGGCGGGCCCTTCGCTGGCGATCGGCGACGACGTCGACGACCGGCTGGAATGGCTCAAACCGCAACTGGCGCTGTACATCGGCGGGATGGGCGCCAAGGGCCGCAACTTCTACCACAACCTGGCCACCCGTTACGGATTCGGCGAGGTCGCCGACCGCATCCAGGAGCTGTACCTGTCCGGAAACAAGCAGGCCGCCATTGCCGCCGTTCCCGATGAACTGGTGCGGTCGATCTCGCTGGTCGGGCCGCGCGGCTTCATCGCCGAGCGCGTGGTGGCGTTCGCCGAAGCCGGTGTGACAACGCTTCTCGCTACACCGGTCAGCTCGGACCGGCACGAATCGGTGCGCTTCGTCGAGCAGTTGCGCGAACTCCTGCCCAGCTGAGCCTGTGTATCACTGGCCCGCCTGAGGCAATTGGTCTTCGGCGATCTCGCACGGTGTCGACCCGTCTGGCGGCGGTGCCGCCACCGGCGCGGGCTGGTCGGCCGGAGGCGGGTCGATCGGCGGCGCGGCCGGCTCATCGACGGCTTCGACTGCCGCAGGCGGGCTTTCGGCGAGCTGCGGTTCGGGCTGCTCCGGAGCGGCGGTGTCGTCAGCAACGGTCGGCTCTGCATCGGCGGCGGCTTCGTCCGCATCGTCGGCATCGTCGGCATCGTCGGCATCGAGTACGTCTGTGTCGACGGGCTCGTCATCAAGCAGCGGATCGCCGGAGCCCGCGGCATCGCCGAGCCCGCCGGCCAGCGAGCCGATCAGGCTGCCGATACCGTCGACGATGCTTCCGATGACTCCCCCGATGCCGCCGGCGATACCGCCTAGACCGCCTGCACCCGTCGATAACCCGTTCAGATCGCCCGGCGGCGTTCCCGATTCCGCTGGTGTATCGGCCGAAAGTGGCTGCGGCTCCGTCGTTGTCGACGATGGCGGGGCCTGCGCTGCCGCGGGCACCGTCGCAGCGGGACTTGCGATGTCCGGCAAGCTCCGCGCTGCCGAGTCCGCCTGAGCAGGCTCGGCGGTCGAAGGCTGCCGGTTCGGGCCCAGCTCGCCTGGAATCTCGAACGCAACGTCCGGCGCCGACGTCAACGCGTGGATAGCCGTGTCGTACAAGGTCGCTATCGTCGCCGCCGTCGCGTGCATAGCAGCCAGCCAATCGTTGCGAATATCGTTGTCCACGTATGGGATAACCTGCCGGAGAATCACGTCTGCAGCCGCCGAATGATCTCTCCCACCCGTTGTGACGGTATGCGCCGCCGCCAGCCAGGCCGGCCGCTGCGCCGCTCGGCGCTCGTCGATGGCGATTGTGGTCGCGACTTTGCCGTCAACCGACCGCCACAGGTTGTCGCGCAGCGCGGCGCAGGCCTCGGCGGCGGATCGGACGTGCGCGGCCACATCAGCCGCCGTGTCGCAGTGGCGTTGCAGAAACCGCATCGCAGCGTCAGCCCCCGACCCTCGCCAGCCCGTCACAAGCTCGGTCACTTGCGTACGCTGCACGAACAACGCCTCCTCGATGGCATTGACCGCCGCGCGCAGCGTTGCGCAATCGCCGTCGAGCGCCTTGAGATCGAGTCCGGATTCGGCGTCGTAGCAGTCCCGAACTTGGGCAGCGTGCGCGGTGAGGTCGGACTGCTGATACCCGAGCACTTGGCAGGCCTGGACGTAGGTCTGCGTGTGCTCGACGGCTTGCCGGCCCTCGGCCAGCCGTCCCGCCACATCCAGCCGGTCGGCCACCGTCAGCCGATCCCCGCGGCAGCGTACTGGTCGGCTTCGATGTAGCGGTCTGCGCTCACCCGCAGGACCGCGGCGACTTCCGCAGTGGCCCTTGCCCATTGCGCTAGCTCGCCGCTCAGCCGGTGCAGCGCGAACCTGACCGCGTCGCCCTGGCCGACATAGGCGCGGCCCGCGGTGGCTCCGTCGAAAGTCAGGCCGCCGAAGTGCGTGCGAACGGCCGCGTCGATGAGATGTGCTGTGTCGTCAAGCCGGTTTGCCACCGCATGCACCGTCGGTGCGTCTACAAAAGCGTGTCGTTGTCCCATAACGGGTTCGACGGTCCGCGTCGGGAATTGGTTCCTCGCGAGTGCGTGGCTCGCACGGTTTCAGCGACGTGGGCGGCTACCGACACTGCGTTTGTCACCGAACCGTTGATACGCGTTCTGTCGAGTGGTGCCCAACGCAACACCAATCGCGTCCCACGTGTCGCCGGCGGCGCGGGCAGCGGCAACGGCGCCGTGCAACTCCGACTGTGCAGCTCGCACCGACTCGGCGGCCGCGATGATTCGTCGAATATGGGTTGCGTCCCTCGCGTCGGCTGGATCAGGGTCGACCGCATCCAGCCACGCCTCAATGCCAGGTTCGTCGGCCTTGACCGTCGACAGGTAGTGAATCTGGGCAGCATGCGCGTTTGTCCTGACCGATTCGATGCCCCTCTCGGCCTTGGCTCGAGTCGCGTAGCCGTGACTGGTGGCGAGAATCTCGCCGTCAGGAGCCTTGAGACGGAACCGGAACTCACCGGACCCGTCGCGAGTGATCTCGAATTCGGCGTCCATCACTTCACTCCCGCGCCTCAACGGAGATACTCATAGAACTTAGACCGCAAGTTGTCGGCATGAATGATTCGCTGCGGCGGATCGAGCGGCAGGACCATCTCCAACAGCGCGCCGGAGCGATTCGGCCCGATGACCAAGAGCTGACGCTGCCCGCCGTACTCGAGTTCGACGTAGCGGAGCTGGTTGCGCCAGGCGTGCAGCATGTCTGCGTCTTCGACGCCGTGCCTGCGTGCGCTCGCTCTAATCTCCATCTGTAAACCATGGGTTTACAATACGCCCGATTGCCTTTCGCTCGCACGTATAGTTGCGCATTGCTCCGGCCGGGCTCGCGCAGCGATCAAGCCGCATTGATGACACCCGTTGTCCCATAACGGGTGTCGACGGCCCGCGTCGGGAATTGGTTCCCGCGAAGGCGACGATGCAGGCCACGAAAGCGGCGAGGGGACAAGCCGAGCAATCAGGCAGCTAGTGCGTTGCCCGCACCGTCTCAGCGACGTGGGCGGCCAGCCGGTGAGCGACGTGCTCGTCGCCGGCTTCCACCATGACCCGAATCAATTGCTCGGTTCCGGAGGGGCGCAACAGGATTCGGCCGGTGTCGCCGAGTTCGTCTTCGGCTTGCTGCAACGCCCTACGAACCGAGGGCGCGGCGACCGCGGCGTCCTTGTCGGAGACCCCGACGTTGATCAGCACTTGCGGCAGGGTGTGCATGGCCGAGGAGAGCCCCGCCAGCGATGCGCCGGTCTGCGCCATCCGCGACATCAGCCGCAGGCCGGTGAGGATGCCGTCGCCGGTGGTCGACAGGTTCGGCAGCACGATGTGTCCGGATTGTTCGCCTCCGAGGCTGAACTCACCAGATCGCAACTCCTCCAACACGTATCGATCGCCGACGCTGGTGGTGCGAACGTCGACACCGGCCGCGCGCATCGCCAGGTGCAGGCCGAGATTGCTCATCACGGTCGCGACCAGTGTGTTGCCGGCCAGCTCGCCGGCCTCCTGCATCGCCAGCGCGAGGATCACCATGATCGCGTCGCCGTCGACGATCTCGCCGGCGGCGTCGACAGCCAGGCAACGGTCGGCGTCGCCGTCGTGCGCCAAGCCGAGGTCGGCGCCGTGGCTGAGCACTGCCGACTGCAACACATCCAGGTGAGTCGAGCCGCAGCGGTCGTTGATGTTGAGGCCGTTGGGCTCGGCGTTGATCGCGATGACGCGTGCACCGGCGGCACGGTAGGCACGCGGTGCGGCATCCGAAGCGGCGCCGTGCGCGCAGTCGACGACGACGGTCAGGCCGTTGAGCTGAACGGTGGTCGCCTTACCCACTTGCCGCAGGTAGCGATCGAGGGCGTCCTCGGCGTCGATCACGCGTCCGATCTCGGCGCCGACGGGACGCAGGCCGGGCCCGGCCGCGACCAGATCCTCGATCTGGTCTTCGGTCGCGTCATCGAGCTTGTGCCCACCCGGCCCGAAGATCTTGATGCCGTTGTCGGGCATCGGGTTGTGCGAAGCGGAGATCATCACGCCGAAGTCGGCGTCGTAGGCGTGCGTCAGGTAGGCCACCGCCGGGGTCGGCAGGACACCGGCCCGCAGCGCGTCGACGCCTTCACTGGTCATGCCCGCGATCACCGCGGCTTCCAGCATTTCGCTGCTGGCGCGCGGGTCGCGACCGATGACCGCGACCCGACGACGTCGACCGCCCAGGCTGGTCAGCCGCCGGGCGGCCGCAGCGCCGAGCGCCATCGCGAGCTCGGCGGTGAGTTCACGATTGGCGACGCCGCGGACGCCGTCTGTGCCGAAAAGTCGACCCATGCGGACAAACCTCTCACAGTTGGTGGCCGCGCACCCTCGCGACAAGCGGATTGCCCGGAGTGCCACCCAACCGGTACGCGGCCGTGATCGCCGCGGAGATCAGCGCTTGCTGTACTGCGGCGCCTTACGGGCCTTCTTCAGCCCATACTTCTTGCGCTCCGTGGCACGCGGGTCACGCGTCAGGAAGCCGGCCTTCTTCAGCGCGGGCCGGTCCTCGGGCTGGACCAGGATCAATGCCCGCGCGATCGCCAGACGCAGCGCGCCGGCCTGGCCGGACGGGCCACCGCCGTCGAGGTGGGCGAAGATGTCGAAGGCGTCCACCCGGTCCACGGTCACCATCGGGGCCTTGATCAGCTGCTGGTGGACCTTGTTCGGGAAGTACGCCTCCAGGCTGCGGCCGTCGAGGTCGAACTTGCCGGTGCCGGGCACCAGGCGCACCCGGACCACGGCCTCTTTGCGGCGGCCGACGGTCTGGATCGGGCGCTCGATGACGAAGGAGTCCTCCCGCGCGGCAGGCGC
>JBAWAV010000739.1:0-11280 GCA_049589475.1 Mycobacterium sp. | reverse complement strand
GTGAAGCACATGGCGATTGGAGAGTTGAAGTGACTACGAACGGCAGCAAAACACTCGACCTGGACTGGTTGATCTCGGTCGACGATCACATCCTCGAGCCGCCTAATCTGTGGGTCGACCGTGTCGCCGCCAAGGACCGAGACCGTGCGCCGCACATGGAGGTCGACGACAACGGCATGGATGTCTGGGTCTACGACGGCAAGAGGATGCCAAGCTCGGGATTGAGCGCGGTCGTCGGCAAGTCCAAGGAGGAGTTCAGCCCCGAACCGCTGAATTACTCGGAGATGCGGCCAGGTTGTTACGACGCCAACGCACGCCTGGAGGACATGGACCGCTCGGGTGTGCTTGCGTCGCTGTGCTTTCCGACGCTGCCGCGGTTCTGCGGGCAACTGTTCATGGAGGCCAGCGACCGGGAATTCGGGTTCCAGTGTCTCCAGATCTACAACGACTGGCTCGTCGAGGACTGGTGTGGTGTCGCGCCGGGCCGCTACATCCCGCTGATGCTGATCCCTATGTGGGATCCGGCGCTGGCCGTCACGGAGATGGAGCGTATGGCGGCCAAGGGCGTCACGGCCTTTGCGTTCTCTGAGAACCCGGAACCATTGGGCCTACCGACCATTCACGACTCCAATGGTTACTGGGAACCGGTCATGTCGGCGGCCAACGAACTCGGCCTGGTTGCGAGCATGCACGTGGGCTCGTCGTCGACGCTGCCCAAGATCTGTAATGACGCACCGTTCATGGCCAATCTCACTTGGGGAGCCTCGCGCACGTCGGGAACCATGCTCTCCTGGCTGTTCAGCGGACTGTTCCAGCGTTACCCGAACTTGAAGATCGCCTTGTCCGAGGGTGAATGCGGTTGGATGCCCTACTTTCTGGAGCGTGCCGAGCAGGTGCTGGACAAGCAGCGCTACTGGGTGAAGCGCGGGACGAAATTCATGGGCCACGCCGGCAACGGAGCCGATCTCGACACGCTCGACATCCGACAATCCTTCCGCGATCACGTCTTCGGCTGCATCATCGAGGATCACCACGCAGTGAAGAGTCTGGATGAGCTCGGCGAAGACAACATCATGTGCGAGACCGACTATCCGCATTCGGACTCGACCTGGCCGAATTGCATCGAGGTCGCCCGCAACACCATGAAGGACCTCCCGCCGGAGGTCCAATACAAGCTGCTGCGCGGCAATGCTGAACGGCTGTACCGGTTTACGCCGGCAGAGCCGCCCGTCTTGGCGAACGCCTAAGCCGATGACCGGCGTACTGGACGGCAAGGCCGCGATCGTGACTGGCGCGGGCTCCGGCGTCGGCCGGGTGTCCGCGCTGCGATTCGCGCAGGAGGGTGCGCGGGTTGTCGTGGCCGACATCAACCTCGACCACGCCAAAGAGGCTGTGCGCGAGATCGAATCGTCGGGTGGCTCCGCCGTCGCCATCGGTGTCGACGTGTCGGACGAACGGCAGGTCCAGGATCTGATCGAGGCCGCGGTCGACCAGTACGGTCGGCTCGACATTCTGTTCAACAACGTCGGCATCCCCACTCCGCGACTCGGCCTGATTTTCGAGGAGCACACGCTCGAAGACTTCAACCGCCTGGTTGCGGTCAACCTCGGCGGGGTGTTCCTTGGGTGCAAGCACGCAGTGCTGCGCTTCAAGCAGCAAGGTGACGGCGGCGTCATCCTCAACACCGCTTCGGTGGCAGGACTGGTGGGTTGGGGAGGCACGGTGTACGGCGCCACCAAGGGCGGGGTCATCCAGCTCACCCGGGGAGTCGCAATCGAAGCGGCCCCCTTCGGAATTCGCGTCAACGCGATCTGCCCGGCCGCCATGCCGATGACCGGTTTCATGGCGGCGGGCGGACTACAAGTCGACGCCGATCAGCAAGCAGAGATTGCCAAAGCCGTCGGTGGGCAGCACCCGCTCGGCCGCGCCATCACTGCAGAAGACTGCGCCGAGGCTGCGCTGTATCTGGTCTCGGACGCTTCACGCAACGTGACTGGGGTGGCGCTGCCCATCGATGGTGGGTTCGTGGCCCGATGACCGCATCCACGCTGGACCGCGATCGACTGCGGGAGCTGTTCGACCTGCGAAGCTCCTACAACGCGTACACCGGCGGCACCTACGACGACGATCCGTATCCGATCTGGCACCGACTGCGCGAAGAGGGTCCGGTGCTGCCCGGCATCCTGCACGAGCTGACCGGTTCCACCGACCCGCTGTTCTTCCATGGGCTCCCGTACCCCGACAGCCCTCATTTCACTGTGCTCGACTACGACTCGTGCATGACCGTCTATCGCAACTCGGAAGTATTCGCCTCGTCCCCCGAGCCGGTTGATCTCGAGGGCGGACCACTGGGTTTGACCAACAGCATGCTCTCGATGGGCGGCGCGCAGCACAAGCGTTATCGCGCACTCGTCCAACCGTCGTTCCTGCCGGCGAACGGCAAATGGTGGATCGACAATTGGATCTCCGAGACAGTGGACCTGCTCATCGGCGGCTTCGTGCACGACGGGCACGCCGAACTCAACGTCGACTTCTGCGCAGCGATCCCCGTGCTCACCATCACGGGCAGTTTCGGAGTTCCCGTCGAGCAGGCCCTCGACATCCGAGAAGCGGTCGGAACCGATCCGCAGAAGGTCGTGGACATACTCAAGCCGGTCGTCGCAGCACGTCGCAAGGAGCCAAGGGACGACCTGATCAGCATCCTCGTCCAAGCCGAGCTCACCGACGAAGACGGTGTCACGGACCGACTCACCGATCGGGAGATCGACTCCTTCGTGCTGCTGTTGCTCGGTGCGGGTTCGGGCACCACATGGAAGCAGATGGGCATCACGCTCACAGCTTTGTTGCAGCGTCCCGAACTCCTCGAAGCGGTGCGGGCAGACCGCCAACTGCTGCGCGCCGCCATAGAGGAGGCGGTTCGGTGGCTGCCGACCGATCCGATGTTCTCCCGCTGGGTCATGGCAGACACCGAACTGGGCGGCGTCGCGATCCCCGCAGGGTCCGTCGTGCATCTGGCGATTGGCGCCGCCAATAGGGATCCCGCTCGATGGGACCGCCCCGATGAGTACGACATCACCCGAAAGTTCAGGCCGTCGTTGGCATTCGGGCAAGGCTCACATATCTGCCTCGGCATGCATGTGGCTCGGGCCGAGATGACCATTGCGACCTTGGCGTTGCTCGACCGGCTGCCGAACCTACGGCTGGATCCCGACGCCGAGCCACCCCGATTCGTCGGGATGTACGAGCGCGGGGCGACCGCGATACCCGTCCTCTTCGACAAGACCTGAGGTGAATATGTCTGAGTCAAACTACAAACAACCTGACCTCCTACTGCTCGGCGAGGACCACATTCGCGCGTATCGCGAAACGGGCGGCGAGGTGGGGTACATCTGGAATGGCGTTCCCACGCTCTTGCTCACCGCGACGGGTCGCCGCACCGGGCATAGCCGCACCTCGGCACTCATTTTCGGGCGCGACGCCGATGACTATCTGGTCGTGGCGTCTATGGGTGGTGCGCCGAAGCACCCGTTGTGGTACTTGAATCTGCAGGCCAATCCCGAAGCCACGATCCAGGTGAAAGCCGACACGCACCCGGTCGTGACACGCACCGCGTCGGCCGCCGAGAAGGCGCGACTGTGGAAAATCGTCACCGATGTCTGGCCGAATTACGACGTCTACCAGTCACGAACCGACCGCGACATTCCCGTCGTTGTCCTTTCGCCGACATGACCCCGGCTAGCATTCCTGCAGTGTCA
The DNA here is from genome assembly GCA_049589475.1 of Mycobacterium sp. Classification (GTDB taxonomy): domain Bacteria; phylum Actinomycetota; class Actinomycetes; order Mycobacteriales; family Mycobacteriaceae; genus Mycobacterium. The sequence goes on along the minus strand of JBAWAV010000739.1, from coordinate 7,525 downwards.
TCATCACGGGCTGAGGAACGGGCTGCCGAGCGGTCGGCGGCCGTACAACGTTCGCGCGCACGCATCGCCAACCAGGTGAGGGCGATGCTCGACGCCGCTCTCCGCCTCATCCGGGAGAAGGGCGACGCATTCACCACCCAAGAATTGGTCAAAGAGGCCGGCGTCGCGCTGCAGACGTTCTACCGATACTTCGCCAGCAAGGATGAGCTGCTGCTCGCTGTCCTTGCCGATGCGATGACCGATGCCTGTGCGCGTTGGTCGACCGCCGCCGGTGAGCTGCCCGATCCTGTTGCTCGGTTGCGCTATTACGTCACCGCGATCATCGACGTGCTTGACAACGAAGCGGGCGACGGCGCCACCGCTCAGTTCGTGGTGTCCATGCATTGGCGGCTACACCGCGTCTTCCCGACTGAGCTGGCGGAGGCCGAGAAGCCCCTCGTCGATCTGCTGCTAACCGAGATCAACGCCGCCACCAAAGCCGGATTACTGCACCCGTCCGATCCGGAATCGGATGCGTGGTTCATCGCTGAGTTGGTTCGGTCCGTCTTCCACTACTACGCGTATGCACCACCACAAGCGGATGTTAAGGAACATCTTTGGGACTTCTGCCTGGCGGCCCTCGGCGGAACAACACGGTGACCGTCGCGTTCGACGAATAGAGATAAGCCAATGCCGCATGAAACGCTGCTGGCGATACCGGTTGGTGCGGGAGTGCCAGAGACGAGCGCCACGCCTCCGCGATCGTCCGAGTTCGACGACGATGCCCCTGAGCTTTCGGCCGAGTACACGGAGGCGGAGTACCTGCTCGTCGGTGTCGCGAACAGCTACGCCGGGCCAGCCACCGGGCCTGCCAGCGTCGTTAGCGGCGGGCAGCGCTACGTCACCAGAGTGCTGGCGCGTTATCCAATAGACCCGGCCCGCTTCAGCGGTCGGGTCATCATCGAGCCGTTCAACACCACCTACGGCGTCGACCGGGATGCGCTGTGGATGCACGTTGGTGCGATGCTGCAGGCGCAAGGCGATGCCTGGATCGGAATCAGTGTCCGCGCCTGGTCGGCGGCAGAACTTCAGCGCCGCGACCCGGCACGCTATGGCGACGTCGACATCTCCTCCAACGACTTCGCCTGGGACATGCTGCGGGCGATCGGCACGTTGGTCAAGCAAGGGGGCGAGCAGAGTCCGCTGCAGCACCTTCCGGTTCGGCACGTCTATCTCGGTGGATACTCGCAAAGCGCGGTTGACACAGCAACTTTCGCAGCGGCATTCGGTGCGCTCACCCGCACCGCCGACGACCGGCCCGTCTACGATGGCTTCCTCCCGGCCAGCCACGCGGCAAGCCTGACGCCACTTGCGTTGGGGGACGGCCTGCCGCGATTCGAGTACGGCCCAATGCCGCCGGTCGGGGTTCCGGTCATGGAAATCCAGCCGCAAAGCGATGTCGAGGGATTCAGCTTCGAAGAATTCGTCAACCCCGGTAGCGCATCAGTGCGCCGCGAGGACAGCGACGCTCCCGGAGATCGCTTCCGGCTGTATGAAATCGCGGGGGCACCCCATGCGGCCAAGATCGTCGGCTGCGACGGGAACGGCTCGAGCTTTCCGATGTCGGCGTTCGTCCGTGCCGCGTTGCGGCTGCTATTCCGTTGGTCCGAGGAGGACATCGCACCGCCGATCGCCCCGCGCATCGCTCTGCGAATCGATGACGTTGTGGCCGAGGCGGAGGTTGACCGATTCGGCAACGCGATCGGAGGCGTGCCGTCACCATTCCTGGATGCGCCGATCGCATGCTACGAGGCGCACTCGACGCCGGGGCCGCTGTGCATGCTCGCCGGCCGAGAAACGCCGCTGCCCTACGAGGTACTCGCCGCCCGGTACGGCGATGTGCAGACCTACCTCGCCGAGTTCGCCATCAGCCTCGACGCGACCATCCAAGCGGGATATCTGCTCGAGGAGGACCGCGTCGCAATCCTGCAGGCCCAGATCGCGAAAGCCCACGCGGCCTTCGCCGGATCCGCAAAGGTCGTACCGACCAAGACAGTCGCGCGGACATGACGGTGACGAGTGTGCCCGTGCCGGACAGCCTCGAACAGGCGCTGTCCCCGCAGTGGCTCACCGCGGCGCTGCAAGAACGGTTTCCGGGCGTCGAAATATGTGCGGCAGTACCGGGTCCGGTCGTGGACCGGATCTCCACGAACGCACGGTTTGTCATCGAGTGCGCCGATGCTGTTCCCGTGGGACTGGCGCCGGCGTTATGCGTCAAGGGTTACTTCAACGAAATCGGCCGTGCAGCGTGCTATGTCGGTGCTCCCGAGGCCGGCTTCTACCGAGACCTCGCCGTCGCGACTGGGGTACGCACCCTCAAGAGTGTCTATGCCGACATCGACCCGGGGACGCGGCATGGTGTCATCATCACCGAAGACGTTGTGGCGCAGGGAGGAACGTTCCTCGACAGCAACAGCGCGTATACCCCGGACCAGACCGCGCAGACTCTCGCCGAATTCGCCCGCCTTCATGCCGCAACGTGGAACGATCCATGCTGGGCGACTGCCGAGTGGTTGGAGCCGCGGCTGGGCCGCGTGTTGGAGGTGTGGGGACCCTCCACCACGATCGACATCATCAGCGCCAACGTCGACGGGCCCAACGGGCAGCGAGTGCCTGACGAGGTATGCGACGCGCACCGACTTGTCGACGCATACCGACGCCTTATGGCGCTGACCGCCGCCGACACTGCAACCAAGCCGTGGTGCGTCATCCACGGTGACGCTCACGTGGGCAACCTGTTTGTCGACGCCGCCGGTGCCGCCTCGCTGGTCGACTGGCAACTCGTGCAACGCGGCATGTGGTACCTCGACGTCGGCTATCACATTGCCTCGACCCTGACGGTCGAGGATCGCCGATGTGCCGAGAAAGACTTGCTGCGGCACTATCTCGATGCCCTCGCGTCGCGCGGGGTAACGCCGCCCCCCTGGGATGAAGCCTGGCGTGCCATCACTTTCGGCATGGTGCATGGGTTCTTTCTGTGGGGAATCACCACAAAAATGCAGCCGGCGATTATCGCCACCCTGCTGCACCGGCTCGGCACGGCAGCCGCGGATCACGATGCGTTGTCGGTTTTAGAAAGGCAATAAATGGACCAGGGCCCGTTCGAGGGTGTACGTGTCGTTGAGTTGGCTCAATGGGTATTCGTCCCGGTGGCGGGCGCGTTGCTGGCTGATTGGGGTGCCGACGTAATCCGAATCGAGCGCCTCGAGGGCGATCCGTATCGCGGGCTGGCGACACAAGGCATCGGAACAGACCGTGACGGCGTGAATCTTTCGATGGCGCTGGCGAATCGGGGTAAGCGTTCGATCGCGCTGAACCTACGACACGAGAGCGGCTTGGCCGCGTTGCACGAACTGCTCGCCTCCGCCGACGTATTCCTGACCAGCCTGCGTCCAGGTGCGCTGAGCAGGCTGGGACTCGATGCCGATACGTTACGTGAGCGCTACCCGAGCCTGATCTATGCACGTGGCCATGGCTTTGGGGTGCGTGGCCCGGACGCCAACCAGCCCGGCTACGACAGCTCGGCGTTTTTTGCGCGCGGCGGCGTAAGCCACATTCTCACACCGCCCGAACGGGACTACCCGATCACCCAGCGCGGTGCAATGGGAGACCGAAACGCTGCGATGGCACTGGCTTTCGGCATCGCGGCCGCATTGCTCAAGCGAAACAAAACAGGAGCCGGTTCAATTGTCGACGTGTCGCTGCTGGCCACCGCGATGTGGATGTTGTCGTCCGATCTGCTCTCGGTACTCAACGGTGGTACGGCCGAGCCAGTGGGCGGTCGCGGTCCGATGGTCAATCCGCTCACCGGGAATTATCGGACGAAAGACGGCCGCCATATTCAACTGATGTTCCTGCAGGGTGACCGCTACTGGGCGGAATTCTGCCGGGTGGTCGGCCGGGACGACCTCATCGACAACCCTCGTTTCACTGACCTCGCCGCGCGGCGCGTCAATAGCGAAGCCTGTGTGGCGGAACTTGATTCGGTGTTCGCGCGCCGCACACTCGCGGAGTGGAAGGAGCTGCTCGCCAAACTTGATGCGCCGTGGGCACCTGTGCAATCCGTAGCCGAGGTGATCGAGGATCCGCAGGTCCATGCCAACGGCTACGTGGGGGAGGTCAGGCTCGACGACGGCCAGGCCTATCGCCTGCCGAGCGTACCCGTGCAGCTGGACGAACAGGCGCCACCGCTGCGCCGGGCTCCTGAACACGGCGAGCACACCGAGGCGCTGCTGCAGGAACTCGGCTACGACTGGGACCAGATCTCAAAGCTGATGGAGGACGGGGTGATTCCATGACGGGGCGCCCACTGCCGGTTCCCGACGATTCCTCGGCAGCGTTTTGGTCGGCCGCCGCCGAGCACGTCCTCACCGTGGCGCGTTGTGGACGGTGCGGTCAGCTCACCATACCGCCGGATGTGGTATGCCCACACTGCCAATCAAGCTCTCCTGCATTCGAATTCACACCGGTGAGCGGCCGGGGCTCCGTGCGGTCGTGGACGGTGGTGCGTCAGGCCTTCTTGCCGGGCTTCGCCGACGATCTGCCATTCGTGCTCGTCGATGTCGAACTCGTCGAGCAGACCGATCTGCGGCTCATCGGCCGGTTGCTCGACGGCGTCCAAGCGGATCTCAAGATCGGTGACGACGTTGCCGTCGCGTTCGAGGACCTCGCGCCGGGTATCTCCGTTCCCGCGTTCGAGCTCACCCGGTGAGCGCCAGATTCGCGGCGAGCAACAAGGTCGCCATTGTCGGCTACGCACACAGCCAGGTGGTCCGTCACGCCGATCGACCACTCGGGGTGTTGGCGGTCGAAACAGCCCGCGCTGCAATCGCCGACGCGGGATTGCGCCTCGAGCAGATCGACGGCTTCGTCAGCTCGAGCCTGTTACCGACTGCGGGGGGGCAGGGCGCCGAGGACGGAGTCAGCATCGTGTCGTCGACCTGGCTGGCCCAGGCCCTCGGTGTCACGCCACACTATGTTGCCGGGTTCGACGGCATCGGCCAGATCCCAGGGTCGATGGGTATCGCCGTCAACGCCGTTGCCAGCGGCGCCGCCGATTACGTGTTGTTTCATCGTGCTCTGCACAACCCAGCCGGGCGGTATCACGCCAACCCCATGCGGGAAATACCCGGATCGCAGCAATGGACAGCGCCACAAGGATTTTTCGGCCCGCTGGCCATGATCGCGCTGCCCTACAACGAATACTTGCAGCGCTTCGGTGCCAGCCGGGAATCGATGGCGGCCGTGGCCGTGGAGGCGCGCAAGAACGGCGCCCGCATACCGTGGTCGTATTGGCACGGTCGGCCGCTTGGCGCAGACGAATACCTCACCGCGCCGACACTATTCGATCCGGTGTGCCGCTACGACTGCGATATTCCGGTCGATGGCGTAGCCGCATTCGTCTTGACCTCAGCCGATCGCGCGAAGGACCTGCCGCACCCCCCGGTGTACGTCGCCGGCTATGCCGCCAGTGTGCCTACCCGGCGGCGTCTTCCGCTGCACTGGCCGCTGGACGACATCGTCGATGGCGGAACTCTTCTGGCTCAACAGCTTTGGGAGCACACGGGCATCTCCGCCGCTGACGTCGACCTACCGCAGGCATACGACGGCTTCTCACTGTTCGTCTGGTTGTGGCTGGAGGTACTCGGGCTTTGCCCGCCCGGGGAAGCTCATCGCTTCGTCGAGGAGGGCGGCATCGACAGCGACAGCCCCCGGGGGATACCGGCGCTTTCGGGTGGCGGCGCCTTGGGCAACGGTCGCATGCACGGAATTCCTCAGATGCTCGAGTGCTATCTGCAGCTGGCCCGGCGAGCCGGTGACCGGCAGCGCCCCAACGCAACCATCGGCTTGGCGTGCCATTCCTCGCCGCATTTCGGTGGCGCGGTCGCATACAGCGCCATCCAATTCTGAGAGTTGTGTTCTTCTTATGGCCAGAATATCGTTCTACTGACACTCAGCCACCGGGAGCAACCGTGACTCGAGCCAGCGGGTGCAGCCACCGCCAGCATCATCGGATGCGGCAGTTGCGTCGGCCCCTGACACTCGCTCTGTTCGCTGTCGTTTCGACGGCGTTGCCGGCCCTGATGTCGACGATCTCGGTCCCTATCTCCAAAGCGGACGACTCGGACGCCGCATTGAACGCTCTGATGATGGGCGGGACGGGCATGCCGACTCCGAGTATGGAGTGGATGGATTCGATCATCGGCGAATACATCGACCCCGCGACCAGCGGCGACTACTCCCCGGTCGTGGTAACGACGCCCGCAAATTTGCCGGTCGACCTCTCGGTTGCCAACGGTCTGACCGACCTGCAGGCGGCGATGACCCAACAGCAACTAGTCGATCCGGGTGCGCCCTACGTCATCGAGGGATATTCGATGAGCGCGCTGATCGCCGTCGACGAGGAACGCGACTTAGCGGCCGTGGCGGCCGACGGGCAGCAGGTGCCCGATGTGACGGTGGCGTTGTTCGGTTCGGGGAATCGCCCCGACGGCGGTATCTATGAGCGGCTCGATGGCTTGTACGTTCCCGGACTGGAGGTCGACGCCAACGGCGCCGAGCCAACCGATCTCGGCATCCCCACTATCGACGTCGCGATTCAGTACGATGGCTTGGCCGACGTTCCGCAATACCCGGTCAATCTGGTGGCCGACCTGAACGACCTCTTGGGCATCATCTACGAGCACACCAGTTACGGATCAGGGGCCGTTGCCGGACTGTTCCCGTCATCGACGCCGCTGGCCGAGCCCTTCATCGATCAATACGTCCTCGGGTCGTCGGAAATCGTGATGCAACAGACCGGCGACACCACCTTCTACCTCGTTCCGACCACCGAGCTGCCGCTGCTCGATCCGTTACTGGATGTGGGTGTGCCCGAATCGGTGCTCAACATCGTCCAGCCCGCGCTGCAGGTGATCGTCGAAGCCGGCTATGACAGGGCGGTTCCGTTCGGCGACCCGACGCCGTTCGAACTGATTCCCTCGGTCGACCCCGCTACGTTCACCCTGGAATTCGCCAATGGCATCGTTCAGGGCGCCGACAACGCGTTCGAGCTGTTCGGCGCCCAGCTGCCCGACTTCAGCGAACTTGAAAGCTTCTTCACTTCGGCCGAATCGTGGTCCGAACAAACCATCGGCGTGCCCTACGACCAGATCGTCACCGAACTCAACACCGCCTTCGACCCGTTCACCCTCTTCACCGACCTCGAACGGCCGTTGGGGGAAGGCATCGAGGAGATCTTGGCGGTGACCGGCGTCCAGCAGGCCCTCGATCCCATCCTTGGCCTGATAGGGCCGCTCGGCGAACTGTTCACCGGCAGTTGATGAGTGGGTTCATGACCTCTACTTCCAGCAACACCTCGTCACGACCGAAAGGCCGCCAATGAGCGATCACCCGGATTATGAAGCCGTCGACTACTTCACCGACCCCGCACTTGTGCCCGATCCGCATCCGTAATTCGACTATTTGCGGGGGATAGGACCGGTGG
>JBAWAV010000738.1:0-4894 GCA_049589475.1 Mycobacterium sp. | reverse complement strand
AACCAGGTCAGCGCGGCATAGCAATCCTCCAGCGGCGCAGGGTAGGGGTGCTCGGGCGCCAGCCGGTAGTCGACCGCCGCGACGGTAACGCCCAGCTCGCGGGCAAATCGACGACACAGTCGGTCGTCTTGCTTTGCAGTGCCCATCACGTAGCCGCCGCCGTGAATCCACAGCAACGCTGGGCCCGGTTGGCTGACGCCCGCCGGGCGGTGCAGTCGCACCCCGACACCGGAGCGCAGGACGAGCACCTCGACGCCATCGGGGTTTTTGCCCCGCGGCATGACCGACGACAGCCTCCGGATTACCCGCAACGTGCGGGGGCCGAGTGGTGCTTTTGGCGCGAGGCGGGCGACTCTGCGGAGGTCGGGGTGAAAATTGGTGCTCGGCATGGCTCCAGTATCGCCAATGCCTGCCGGGCCCATGTCCCGGGCTTCGCAGTTAGTGCCCCGAGACCAGCGTCCCGCCATCGTCCACATCGTTGACCACACTGCGAGAGGCTGGGCTGCCGCCGCTGGGAAAATGGCGTGGGACCACGATCACGCCGACAGCCGCTATCGACAAGGGCCATCATCGGCGGCAAAGCCAGCCGATAGAGAAGCTGCATCTTGGAAGTAGTCACATATGACTGGTTTATGGTTCGACGACAGGACTGTTGCCTGTCAATGTTCAGTTCAGCCAGTCAGCGAGCACCTCGTCGGTGTGCTGGCCAGGCACGCAAGGTGGACTGTCCACCGCTGCCGGGGTCCGCGAGAACCGCGGGGCCGGGGATGGCTGGGTTATGCCATTGCCAACGAAAAAGGTGTTGCGGGCCGCCAATTGCGGATGGCCGGGCGCATCGGACATGCCGAGTACAGGCGACACGCAGGCGTCGCTGTCGCTGAAGATCTTTGCCCAGTCTTGTTGGGGGCGTGCGGCGAAAGCGGCGCTGATCTCGGTTCGCAGCTGCGGCCACGTATGTTGATCGTACTGCGCGGCGGGATCCGACGGGAGTTCGAGCAGGCGGAGGAACTCGGCGTAGAACCGCGGCTCGAGCGCGCCGACGGCCATGTACTTCGCGTCAAAGGTCTGATAGACGCCGTAAAACGGTGAGCCGCCATCGCCGAGGTTGGTGCCGCGTTCATCGGACCAGATTCCCGCCGCAAAACAGCTGTAGATCATGGTCATTAAATGGGCGCTGCCATCGACGATCGCGGCGTCGACCACTTGGCCACGACCGTTTCGTCGGGCCTCGTCGAGTGCGGCGAGCATGCCCACCAGCAGGTACATGCTGCCGCCGGCGAAGTCGCCGAGGAGGTTGAGCGGGATCTGCGGTGGCCCACCGGCTTGCCCGATCGCGTGTAGCGCTCCGGTGGGTGCGATATAGGTGATGTCGTGTCCGGCCGTATGGGCGATCGGGCCATCCTGGCCCCATCCGGTCATGCGTCCGTAGACCAATTGGGGTCGGCGCAGCAGGCAAGGTTCGGGTCCAATCCCGAGACGTTCTGCCACCCCGGGTCGGAATCCTTCGAACAGGATGTCGGCATGCTCTACCAATGACAGCACCGTCTCTGCGCCGTCGGATTTCGCGAGATCGACAGCAACCGAGCGCTTTCCGCGGTTGAGTAGGTCGTCGGCCCACGGCACGAGCTGCATGCCCCCGCCACCCGGCCGATCTACCCGCACCACATCGGCGCCCAGATCCGCGAGCAGCATTCCGCAGAATGGCCCCGGTCCGATCCCGGCTATTTCAAGAACCTTCACACCGGACAATGGACCAGTCGTCATGTCGTTCTCCACTCAACGCTGCGATACTAGTCAATGTTGACTAGTATCGAAAGTAACGCTTCTTTCTGTATTGTGTCAATTTGCCTCGCCCCGTGAGGAGTTCACCGTGACTGCAAGGAATCCGACCGCTGCGCCGCCAGTCCGGATAAGTCAGCGCGAGCGTCGCCAAGCCGCGGAACGGAAGCTGCTTGACGCCACGGTGTCGATCCTGATCGAGCGCGGCTACACGGCGACCACCACGCTCGAGGTGCAAAAGCAGGCCGGCGTCTCGCGCGGGGTCCTGTTGCACTACTTCGGCTCCCGGGGCGAACTCATCAGCGCGGCGGCACGCCGCTTGTATGCCACGAAGGTCGGCGAGGTGCGTTTGCGTGCAGCCCACACCCTCGACGGTGAGGACTGGGCTTCGCTGCTCTGGCAGGTCGTCTCCGGCCCTTTGGGTGGCGCCTCCCTCGAATTGCTCATTGCTGCCCGACATGATCCGGACATGCGTGACTACCTCAAACCCCTGGAACGCGAGTTCGCGCACGCGAACCTCGAGCTGTGCAGGGCACTACTCGGCGAGCAACGCGCCGGCCACAAACGGTTCCCCGAATTCTGCATGGTGGTGATCAATTCGATGCTGGGAGCCGCGGCCAGCAAACCAGGTCATGGCAGCTCGGAAGAGAAGCGTCTACTCGACGCGTGGCGGCGGATCCCCGACCTCTACTTCGGTCCGGAGATAACCGACGCGTGAGGACGGCGGTCGGGCCGCAGTAACCGCCGCCGAAGATCGCGGGCCACGAACAGGCGCAGTAGCGCGCCGACGGTGCGGCCTCGCCGGTGCGAGTAGGGGTACCACAGCAGTTGGTTCTCCATCCTCGGCACGCGTGGCGCGGTGATGGCCTGCTGACGGCAGTACTTCCGGATGCCCTGCGGGCCGCCCAGCCGTGACCCGAGGCCGGAGCTTTTCCAGCCGCCCTGCGGAAGGGGAAAGCAGAACAGATTTGAGTAGGCGTCGTTGATGTTGACGGCGCCGACCTCGAGCCGGCGTGCGACCTCGCGTCCTTGACCGATGTCCTTTGTCCACACTGTCGCCGAAAGCCCGTACTGGGAGTTGTTTGCCAACCGGATCGCCTCTTCTTCGTCGGCGACTTTCATCACCGGAATCGTCGGGCCGAAGGTTTCGTCGCGCATGCAGGCCATCGAATGATCCACGTCGAGAAGAATCGTGGGCTCGAAGAACCCGCTGTCGCCTATCGTCTTTCCGCCAGTCGCGATCGTGGCCCCGCGCGCCACTGCATCCTGGACATGGCTCCTGACGATCTCGAGCTGCTGCTTGGTGACCACGCTACCGACATCCGTTGAGTACGAACCGTTGTCGGCACACTGCCTGATCGACCGTACCCGCTCGGTGAGCAGTGCGACGAACCGGTCATAGGCCGGTGCCTCGACGTAAACCCGCTCCACGGAGATGCAGGCCTGACCCGAATTGAACAGTGCCCCCCAAGCGATCCCGTTGGCGGCCCGCGAAAGATCGGCGTCGGCGAGGACGATGGCCGCGTCCTTGCCGCCCAGTTCGACGCCGCAGGGAATCAACCGTTCGCCTGCCCGCGCCGCGATGGCCCGTCCGGTCCTGGTGGAGCCAGTGAACTGAACCATATCCACCGAGTCCACCACCGCTGCGCCCGTTGCACCCGGACCGGTGACACATCGGAACACCGGCGGTGCACCGATCTGTTCCCAGCCGCGGGCGAGTTCGCACGCGGACAGCGGAGTGACCTCCGAGGGCTTCACTACCACGGCCGCCCCGGCCAGCAGCGCCGCCACCGCATCGACGCCGGGAATGAGTAATGGGAAGTTCCACGGCGTGATCACGCCGACGACCGGGTACGGGCGGTACAGCCTGGTGAGTTTCTTGGTGGCGGTGAGCGGACCGTGCGGTCGGAACCTCTTTTCCGCGAGGTACTTGCGGGCCCTGTCGGCGTAGTAGTTGATCACGTCGCAGGTGACCATGACTTCGAAGCAAGCCTCGACGCGAGGCTTGCCCGTCTCGGCGGTCACTGTATCGATGAGCTGCGATTCGTTGTCCAGTAACCAGTTCCGCAGCTTTCGCAGCCAGATTGCCCTGGCGTCGGGCCCTAGCGCCTCCCAGGACGATTGGTGGGCACGCAGTTCGTCCACGACCGCTGCCACCGCCTCGGCGGATTGCGCGACTACCTCGGTACCCGCGGGCGGCAGTTGATCGATACTCACGACAGGCTCCTCGGTTGGTGAATGGCATTGGCGAACTGCCCGATTTCCCCATCGACGACCCGGCATCCCGGTGCGGGCGGAATGGGCAGGCCCGACGCCGCAGCGGCCCGGTCGAGGAACGTGCGCATCCCGTCGAGGTCGTCGCGGTATCGACGAAACGCCGATTGGCACACCCCACGAAACACCGGGTTGACGAGGCGCAGGGCGGCGCTGCCCTGGTGCCCGTTCATCTAGACGGCGCGCCGAGGATGGTCACGACGGCGACTGCCGCGTCGGGTCCCATGTAACCTCCGGCATTTTCTGCCAAGGCGATTCGTGCGCCATCGACCTGACGCTCGCCGCAGCGGCCGCGGAGTTGCTCGGTGAGCTCGACGACCTGCGCCAGGCCGCTGGCTCCGATCGGGTGCCCTTTGCTTTCCAGACCGCCGCTGGTGTTGACCGGCAGCCTGCCCCCAATGCTGGTGTCGCCCTTGCGGATCATGTCCACGGCTCCGCCGGGTTTGGCCAGCCCGAGTTCTTCGATGACGATCAACTCAGCCGGCGAGGTGGCGTCGTGGCATTCCAGCACGTCGACCTCGCTTGGGTCGATGTTGGCCCAGTCGAACGCCCGCTTCGCCACACCGGCAACGAGTTCCCCGCCGACGCCAGGTTGCGACGCGCCGGTCATGGTGGCCAGCACCGTGATCGGCTCGGCGCCCCAACGCGCCGCAATGTCCGGCGTGGTCACGATGACGGCGGCAGAGCCGTCGCCGATGGGCGAACACATCGGCAGGGTTAGCGGACCGGAGATCGTGCGTGCCGCCATCACCTCCTCGAGGGTGAATCGGGTCCGGTACTGCGCCTTGGGATTGAGCGCACCGTGGTCGTGGTTCTTGACCGCAACGCGAGCGAAGTCTTC
>JBAWAV010000737.1:0-8123 GCA_049589475.1 Mycobacterium sp. | reverse complement strand
GCAGTGCACCGCCTGCGTGATAGTCGGGCCCGAAACCGACCCGCAACAGCCACGGGCCGACCAGGCCCGCCGCCAGCACGCCGACCGCGCCGATCGCCCCGACCAGCGCCGCCGGCGTGATCAATGCGCGCAGCCGCTTGGTCCGTTCGTCGACGAAATGGGCAATCAGGTTGCCCTGCATCGCGGTCAGCGGCACCAGCAGCGGCGCGCGGGTCAGCGTGACCGCCAGGATCACCACCCCACCTTGCGCGCCGAGCTGGCTCGACGTGACCTTCAGCAGCACCGGAAAGCCCATCACCAGAATCGCGCTGGCGCCCGCCGCGGTGATCGAATGCGCCGCGCCGCGCAGAAACGTTGCGGTGCCGCCCGGGGTGAGCAGCCGCGCCGCGGCTCTCGTCGTCGGCGAGGCGGCGATCATGATCTGCCAGGCCAGTGCGCCCGCGACGGTGGCCCACAGAAAGCCGACCAGGCTCCAGCCGACGACGACGGTGGTCACCGCGACCGCAACGCGGATGACGGCGTCGGTCACCATCAGCGCGCCGTACTGCGTCCAGCGGCTGGTGCCGGCCAGCATCCCCAGCAGCGTGGCGTGCAGACAGAACCCGGCCAGGCCGACGCTGAGCAGAGCCACCGAAAGCCAACGGGCGTCGGTGAACACCCGGCCACTCCACAGTGGTGAGCTGCCGGCGATCAGCACGGCAGCGACGATCCCGACCATGCCCGCGACCCGCAGTGGGTGGGTGCTTCTCTTTTTGAGGCCCGGTGCCACGTCCGCGTAGCCGGCAGCGCGGACTTCCCGGGTGGTTTCCTGCAGCAGGCCGTTGGCCGCGCCGGTGACCAGGCCGAACCCGCCCCAGAACACCGCGAAGACGGAGAACCCGGCCGGCGCCAGATCGCGGGCGGCGAAATAGACCACGGCGTAGCCGCACACCGCGGTCACCGCGGTCGCGGTGCCCACCCGGGCCACGCTGCTGCGGGCAATCGGGCCGGCGAATGCCCCGATCGCTGAGCTGCCGCCCACTTCGGTCACGGTTCGAAACTACTCACAGCCATTTCCGGGCTCAGCACGCTGCGACGACCGAGACCTGACAGACTCATGGGCGGAGGGGAGTATTCCTCGGCCGCGGTGTCGTCATCACGTCGTCCACCATCGGGCGTCCGTGCCGCGGGCCGTCGTGACCGCGACGGTGGAAGAGACCTCTGGTTTTCGCCGACCGGAGGTAGCCCGTTGCACGTGTCGTTGCTGGAATGGATCGTCACCCTGGCGGTGACGATCGGCGTGCTGCTGTTCGACGTGACGGTGATGGCGCGGCGATCGGGTGAGCCGACGATGCGCGGATCCGCGATCGCGTTGTCGGCCTACGTCGGGCTCGCGATCGGCTTCGCCGTCTGGACGTGGTGTTTCCACGGGCGCCAGTTCGCCGTGGAGTTCGTCGCGGGATGGCTCACCGAGTACAGCCTGTCGGTCGACAACCTGTTCGTCTTCGTGATCGTGATGACGGGCTTCAAGGTGCCCAGGGTGTATCAGCGCGAAGCGCTGTTCGTCGGGATCGTGCTCGCGCTGATCCTTCGCGGCGTCTTCATCGCACTGGGCGCGGCGGCCATCCAGCAATTCTCTTGGGTCTTTTACCTTTTCGGCGCATTCCTGGTCTTCACCGCGGCGCGGCTGGCGCGCGGCAACGCGCACCAGACGAACACCGAGAACGCCGCCGTCCGGTTCGCCCGCAATCACGTGAAAGTCACTGACTCCTGGCACGGTCTCAAGCTCGTCGTCAAGGAGGGGTCTGAGCGACTGATGACGCCGATGGCTCTGGTGATCCTCACGCTCGGCGCCGCGGACCTGCTTTTCGCGCTCGATTCCATTCCCGCGATCTACGGGCTTACCAGCCAGGCCTATTTGGTGTTGGCAGCCAACGTCTTTGCGCTGATGGGCTTGCGGCAGCTGTATTTCATGCTCGAGGGTCTACTGGCGCGGCTGGTGTATCTGTCGAAAGGGCTCGGCATCATTCTTGCGTTCATCGGCGTCAAGCTGATCCTGCACGCGCTCCGGGAGAATCAGCTGCCATTCATCAACGGCGGCAAGCGCATTGACGTTCCGGAGATATCGACGTCGGTCAGTCTTGCGGTGATCGCTGCGACGCTTGTCGTCACCACGGTCGCCAGCCTCTGGAGCAGCCGAGCTGATTAGGCCTCGATGGCCGCGGCGATGCGGCGTTCGATGGCCGCCCGGGCCGGCGCGGGCAGCACGATCAACCCGTCGAGTTCCTTGCTGGCCCGGGCGTAGGCGTTCTGCCGTTCCTGAGGCGACGCCGCGGCGTCCTGCGCCAGCTGCAACAGGTGCCGGGCGCGGGCCAGCCGTTCCTGGTCGTCGTCGGAGAAGTCGCTGCGGCGTCGGCGGATCGCCTCGGTCTCGGCGACCTCGAACGCGACGACGTATTCGTGGACGGCATCGCGATAGTCCAGCTGCGCCGCCCGGTCGCTGAGCAAGTCCTCGGGGTGTTCCGGGCGCAACAGGTCGGCCTGGCGCTTCGCTTTGTGGAAGGCGACGGTCAACGGATTGCGCATGTCGGTCATCGACGGGAAGTCGAGCAATTTGGCGACGTCGACTTCGTAGTCCAACCACCGCCCGTCGGTGCGGTCGTGCTCGGCGAGGAGCTTGGCAACCTCACGCCGCTCGCCGGCTTTGTTGCTGCGCCCGCGACCGGATGCTTCGGCGATCGCGATCTTGGTCTGCAGCTTCAGCCGATAACGTTCCATCCGTCGCTCAGCCCGGCGTTCGTTGGCCGCGGCAATCGCCCGCACGCCTCCACCGATCGCGCCGCCCAGCGGGAAGACCAGCCACCAGAAACTGGCGGCGAAATGCAACGGACCCACTCTGACAGGATGCCACCGCTCAGCGGTGCACGCCCCCAGCCCGGTTAGTGGCCCTCGGTTTTGAACCGCTCGATGGAGCGCAGCACCTCGGCCTCGGCCTCTTCGCGGCCCACCCAATCGGCGGCTTTCACGAACTTGCCCGGCTCGAGCGCCTTGTACTGGGAGAAGAAGTGCTTGATCTCGTCCAGCTCGTGCTCTGGAACGTCGCCGATGTCCTGGATGTGATCCCAGCGGTGGTCCTTGGCCGGCACGCACAGCACCTTGTCGTCGCCGCCGGCCTCGTCGGTCATCCGGAACATGGCGACCGGCCGCGCCTTCACCACCACGCCGGGGAAGACGGACTGGGGCAGCAGCACGAGGGCGTCCAGTGGGTCGCCGTCCTCGCCCAGGGTGTCGTCGATGAAGCCGTAGTCCGTCGGATAGACCATCGTCGTGTAAAGGTAGCGGTCCAGGAAGATGCGCCCTGTCTCGTGATCGACCTCGTACTTGTTTCGCTGACCCTTGGGGATCTCGACGATCACCTCGAATTGCACCGGCTCGGCTCCTTCGCCTGGAAGTCATTGTTTGTCACTTGGCGTTGATCGTAGGGCTCCCGCAACACGTCTTTCCGCGGGGGTTTGACGCAGAATAGGCGCAACGAAGTCAGGAGAGTCATGCGTCCCACTCAGTGGCGGCCGGCTACCCACCTACTGGTGGGAGTCGGCGTGCTGGCCATTGTCGCCGCGGTGGTGGTTGCTGCCGCGTTGCTGACCGGCAGGGTTCACAGCGCCGCCCACGCGCAGGTTCCGCCGCCGCCACCGGCCGTCGCCGCGAAGTCGAGCATCGTTGCGGCGTCAGCCGATGCGCAGACGCCGACTCGGTCTGGGCTGGCCGCAGCGCTGGCGGCGGTGGTCGCCGACCCCAACCTGGGCAAGCTGGGCGGCCGGGTCACCGATGCGATGACCGGCGAAGAGCTCTGGAGCCAATCCGACGATGCGCTGTTGCAACCGGCGTCGACCAACAAAACGCTCACCACTGCCGCCGCCCTGTTGGCGCTGGACCGCCAGGCGCGGGTCACGACGCGGGTGGTCGAGGCCGGCGAGCCCGGGACCGTCGTCCTGGTCGGCGGCGGCGACCCGACACTCTCGGGTGCGCAGCCCGGGCAGGACACCTGGTACCACGGTGCCGCCCGGCTCAGCGACCTCGCCGATCAGGTCCGCCGTAGCGGCGTGGCACCGACTGCCGTCCAGGTGGACACCTCGCTGTTCAGCGGGCCGACGTTCGCGCCCGGCTGGGACCCGGCCGACATCGAGGGTGGTGACATCGCGCCGGTCGAATCGGTGATGCTCGACGCCGGACGCATCCAGCCGGCGACCGATGAGTCGCGGCGATCGGTGACACCCGCCCTGGATGCGGGCCGCTCGCTGGCCACCGCGCTGGGTGTCGACCCCGCCCGGGTGACCGTGACCGGCCACGCCGTGTCCAGCGGCGCGCGGCAACTGGCCGCCGTCCAGTCGGCCCCGCTGATCGACCGGCTCAACGAGATGATGAACGTCTCCGACAACGTGATGGCCGAGTGCATTGCCCGCGAAGTCGCGGCTTCCATGCAGCGGCCGTTGAGTTTTGCCGGCGCCGTCGATGCGGTGACCAGTCGGCTGAACACCGCGCACGTCGACACCGGCGCCGCGATACTGCGGGACTCCAGCGGGTTGTCGGTGGACGACCGGCTGACCGCAAAAATTCTCGACTCCGTCGTGCAGGCGGCGGCCGGACCCGACGAACCCAAGCTTCGGCCACTGCTGGACCTGTTGCCGATCGCAGGCGGCAGCGGCACGCTGTCCGACCGTTTTCTCGACGCCACCTTCCACGCCGCCGGTCCGGCTGGCTGGCTGCGGGCCAAAACCGGCTCGCTAACCGCGATCAACGCGTTAGCTGGGGTGGTGAACGACCGCAGCGGACGGGTGCTGACCTTCGCGCTGATCTCCAACGATGCCGGGATGAGCGGGCGCACCGCGATCGACGCCGTGGCCTCCACCCTGTGGTCGTGTGGATGTGCGACGTGACGTCGTCGGCGGACTTGACCGTCGGGCGCACGGTCGACTGGGGGTTTGCCGCCACGGTCGGCCAACGGCTGGCCCGGCCTTCTCCGCCATCCACCGACTACACCCGCCGTCATGCGGTCGACAACCTGGCGACCGCCGCCAAGGCGGCTGAACCGCCGGTTCGCGACGTCACTGGTCTGCACACCGACGGCGCGGTGCCGGACGCCCGCATCATCGACCGGCCAGGCTGGATTCGGGCCGCCGCCGAGTCGATGCGGGTGATGACCGGCGGAACCGACAAGCCGCGGGGCCTGATCAGCGGGCGGCTCACCGGCGCTCAGACCGGCGCGGTGCTGGCATTCGTCGCGTCCGGGATTCTCGGCCAGTACGACCCGTTCGCCGGCGACGGTGGGGCGCTGTTGCTCGTCTACCCCAACGTCATCGCGGTCGAGCGCCAATTGCGGGTCGAGCCGGCTGATTTCCGGTTGTGGGTGTGCTTGCACGAGGTCACCCATCGCGTGCAGTTCACCGCCAACAAGTGGCTGTCGGGCTACATGTCGCAGGCGTTGGGTGTGCTGACGACCGACGGCGCCGACGACGTCACCAAGGTGGTGGGCCGGCTTGCCGAATTCGCCCGCGCCAGAGGTGACTCGTCGCCGGCCGACCCGAATTCGAGCGGCATCCTCGGCCTGCTGCGCGCTGTACAGTCCGAACCGCAACGCGAAGCCCTCGATCAGCTGTTGGTGTTGGGCACGTTGTTGGAGGGGCACGCAGATCACGTGATGGATGCCGTTGGGCCCGTGGTGGTTCCGTCTGTCTCGACCATCCGCGCCCGCTTCGACGATCGTCGTCACCGCAAACAGCCACCGCTGCAACGCCTGCTGCGGGCGCTGCTGGGTATCGATGCCAAACTGAGCCAGTACACCCGTGGCAAGGCGTTCGTCGACCATGTCGTCGACCGAGTCGGTATGCAACGGTTCAACGCCGTGTGGACCAGTCCGGAAACCCTGCCCCGGCCAATCGAAATCGAATACCCGCAACAATGGATCGACCGGGTGCTGTAACCGAGCTCCGCGCGGCTGTTGCGGCGTTCGCAAAGCAATTCCTTCCCACCGCCGACAGCTGGTGCGTGGCGCTCTCCGGGGGCCCGGATTCGTTGGCGCTCACCGGCATTGCAGCGACGATGTTGCCGACTACCGCGTTGATCGTCGACCACGGTCTGCAGCCCGGCTCGGCCTCGGTGGCCGCCACCGCACGTCAACACGCCCACGATTTGGGATGCGTTGATGCTCAAGTGCTTTGCGTGCAGGTGAGCGGCGACGGCGGTCCCGAGGCGGCCGCCCGTAAGGCCCGCTACAGCGCGCTGGAGGGTGCCCGCGGTGATCGCCCGGTAGTGCTGGCGCACACCCTCGACGACCAGGCCGAGACCGTGTTGCTCGGATTGGGCCGCGGTTCGGGCGCCCGGTCGATCGCCGGCATGCGTGCCTACGACCCGCCCTGGTGCCGGCCGCTGCTCGGGGTGCGACGCGACGTGACGCATGCCGCCTGCGCGGCGCTGGGGCTGGAGGCCTGGCATGACCCGCACAACAGCGACCGGCGCTTCACCCGGACCCGGCTGCGCCACGAGGCGCTGCCGCTGCTGGAAGAGGTGCTCGGCGGCGGCGTCGCTGAGGCGCTGGCCCGTACCGCGACGGCGTTGCGCGAAGACACTGATCTGATCGACTCGCTGATCGGCCAGGCAATGACAACCTGCGCGACCCCCGACGGGCTCGACCCCGCGGCGCTGACGGCGCTGCCCGACCCGGTCCGCCGCGGGGTGATCCGCAGCTGGCTGATCGCCGGCGGCGCGATCGGATTGACCGACAAGCAGATCCGCGGGGTGGACGGCCTCGTCACCGCCTGGCGCGGCCAGGGTGGGGTCGCCGTCGGCTCCACGTTGCGCCGGCAGCGGTTGGTCGCAGCGCGAACCGGCCCGCTGCTGACGTTGCGTCCCGAACCCGTCCGCCCGACGACGATGCAGAGCCCGCAGGGCGATGAGGAGGAGCCGGGCAATGACGCCTGAGCCCGACGACGATGCAGAGCCCGCAGGGCGATGAGGAGGAGCCGGGCAATGACGCCTGAGCCGCCAGCGTTGGTTCTCAGACCGATGGCATGGCACGCTGTGCTCGTGGCAGCGGAATCGCCGGAGCTGTACGCAGGGGACATCAAGTCGGTCCTGCTGCGCGAAGAGCAGATCCAGACCCGCATCGCCGAACTCGGCGCACAGATCGCCGTGGACTACCGGGAACGGTCCACCGGCGACGGCCGCGACCTCTTGCTGATCACCGTGCTCAAGGGCGCTGTCATGTTCGTCACCGACCTGGCCCGAGCGATCCCGCTGCCGACCCAGTTCGAGTTCATGGCGGTCAGCTCCTACGGATCGTCGACGTCGTCGTCAGGGGTGGTGCGCATCCTGAAGGACCTCGACCGCGACATCAACGACCGGGATGTGTTGATCGTCGAAGACGTGGTCGACTCCGGGCTGACGTTGTCGTGGTTGCTGCGCAATCTGAATTCGCGGCGTCCACACTCCCTGCGGGTGTGCACGCTGCTGCGCAAGCCGGACGCGTTGCGCGCCAACGTCGAAATCGCCTATGTGGGGTTCGACATCCCCAACGATTTCGTCGTGGGTTACGGCCTGGACTACGACGAGCGTTACCGCGACCTGCCTTACATCGGCATGCTCGACCCGCGGGTCTACCAGGACTGAGGTCAGCCCGATTCGGCACGTCGGCTCGCGATAGAGCTCCGACGGGAGTACACCCACGCGCGTTCACTCGGCGTGCGCGGTGCGCGCCCGGAACTTATCATCTGAACATCCTGTGTACGCCAGGAGAACAACGGGGTCGATGCCGGCACGGCAGGGAGGCTTCGTGTTTGGCCAATACGTCGGATATGTGTCGGGCGACGACGGCATGCATGGGTTCCTGCGTCGGATCGTCCGCGAACAACTGGGTGTGCACGAACGCAACCCGGCGTTTCGCGCTTTTCGACTCCGGGGCAGCAACGAGGTCTACGCGTACGAGGAAAAGCACAGCCGAGCACGGGTGATCTGCAAGTTTTACGGACCGAGGTTCGGCTGGGACCGCGATCGCGCAGCGCGGGCGGCCTACCGGGAGTTCGATGCGATGCAAGGCCTGCGAAGCTACGACCTGGTGGGCTCTCCGCATCACGTGGTGCGGCCACTGG
>JBAWAV010000736.1:0-7709 GCA_049589475.1 Mycobacterium sp. | reverse complement strand
ACAGTGAGCTCGCCGCAGTGTGGCCGCCCGAGGCTGCCGACCGCATGACCCGCCGCCTGAAACGCGCCCAGGTCACCGGGCCGGTCCGCACGCTGGCCCAGGATCCCGCTTTCGGCATCGACCAACTGGTCGAGATCGCCATTAGGGCTCTGTCTCCGGCGGTCAACGACACATACACGGCGCTGACCTGCGTGGACTGGCTATCCAACACTCTGTGCAAGCTCGCGAAAGTGTGGACGCCGGCACAGGCCTACCGCGACCGCGCCGGTGCTATCCGGGTTATCTGCGAGCAGGTGAGTTACGAAAATCTGGTCCAGCGGTCATTCGACAAGATCCGCCAGGCCAGTCGGGAGATGCCCGCTCTACTGATGCGCCAACTCGAAGCGCTCAAAGCGATCATGGAACAGACCACCGACCCCGACCAGGCCCGTGTCCTGATGGACGAAGCCGCCATGATCCAACGCGCCAACCTCGAGTCAGTGCCCGAAGAGTCCGACCGCATCGCCGTCGAACGCCGCTACAGCGCCGTAGCCAGCGTCTACGCCCGGCTCAGCGAGTCGGCCGCCAATTATGTGCAACCGGAATACGACTTCACCTGACCGGGGATTTCGCATCGAGACGTCGCAAACTGTTGGCATGTCGCGATCCCTTGCACGCCCGGTCAGTTCACGGCGCCGCGGGTGACCTGCGGCCCGGGCGATGCGCGGTGCCGCGACAGCAGGCGCGCCGCCTGCCCCGGCGCACCGAGTTGAAGCATTGCGGCCAACGCCGTTTCGAGGATCACCTCTTGTTGCACGCGGCTGCCGCCGATCGACGCAAGCCCGCCAAGCGATTCGAGCAGATAGTCCAGCGCGGCGCGCGGCTCACCCGCCGTCAGCGCGATCAGACCTTCGCCGATGAGACGGAGGGTCGCGGCTTGCGCATCGCTGGCACCTGGAACGTGCATGGCCCGGATCGCCGTCGGATCGTTCGCCGCGGCCAGCACCAGCAGCGCATGAAAGGCGATGAACGGCGTTTGCGGCGTATAGGCAAGCGAGCCGGCCTCGTTGAGGACCAGCATCGGATCGGGCGGCGTCACCCAGTCCGGATGCAGCCGTGCCCGCCAGGCGAGTGAGCCGGCGTCGACGAGACATCGCACACCCCTCGAATGCGGTGGCGCAAGCGACGCGTTGTACCGGCGGGCCGCGGCGGCCGCATCGCCCATCGCGAGTTCATGCAGCGCGGCATGCCATTGAAAGTGCGGCACGTAGCGCTGTGTGCTGCCGTCGCCCGGAATCCAGTCCGTCAGCCATTTCAGCCCCGCACCGTGTGCGTCGGTCTCGTAGTGCACATGCGTAAGCGCATGTGCGGCGTTGCCGTTGCCCGGATCGAGTTCCAGCGCGGCATCTGCTAAGTCGGCCGCGTCATACCAGAGGCCCTGCTCGGTTCGGCCGTAGGCGCGCAGGCCCAGATACCATGGCGCCTCGCCGTGCACGCCGGTGAACCGCTCGACGTACTGCCAGGCATCCGGCAGCGCGTCGCCGGCGCCCGCGAAGGCGATCGACGGTGCCAGCACAAGCAACGCGACCGCGTCATCGGGGACGCGGTCGAGGTGGTCGATGAGTGCGTCGGTTCCCGCCTCATTGCCCTTCTCACACCAAGTCGCGATGGCCTCGACGTGGCTTCGGTCTTCATCGCTGCCGTGCGCGAGCGCTTCCCGCGCACGGGCGAGATGGCCGGTGACGGCGTCGGGGCCGCCGGCCCGGTCGGGTCGTTCCGTGGCGATCATCGCCAGGGCGACGTGTGCGCGGGCATGGTGTGGATCTTCGGCGACCGCGGCAGCGAAGGCGGTCGAGGCGCCGTCTTGCACAGCGAGCAGCCGGCGCACCCCTTCGGCGTATGACGCTGGAGCACCGGTCAATTCGGGCGCAGTCGTGATGAGGCTTGGCGCCCGCATCGGTTGGTCGCGAGTGTCGTCGGCGAGCAGCGTCGCGATAGCGGCGGCCTGGGCGCGGATTTCGGGAATCGCGGTGGTTTCCCACTCCTCGCCCTGCCGGATCGAACCGATACACACGACGTTCGGGACGGTGCCCCCTGCCCCGTCGATGAGAAAGCCCTCCGGGGTGAGCCGCACGCCCACGCCGCACGGGTGCAGCGACGCGAGGTCTGCGGCGAGCAGGTTCGACCACAGCGCGGAGCGCTGCAGCGACCGCCGATCCCAGGCCGCGCCGGCGGCGACCACAACCGCGTCACCGCGCCGGCGCACAGATCGGTCGCTGGTGGTGACCACCAACTCGACGCCCTTTCGGCGCAGCGACACGTCAGCGACCTCGCCCGCCTCGATGACTAGCTGACCGCTGTCGATCGCCGCATAGATCGCGTCGGCGATCGTGGGCGGCATCCGGTGCCGAAGCACTTCCCACTCCCGCAAGTCCTCGCGCAGGAATCGGCGCTGGTCTTCCCATCCCAACGACTGCCACAGCCGGGCGGTACGGGGTCGCACCGCGTCGATCACCTGGCGCCAGTCCACTCCGCTTTCGACCGCGTGCGCGAGGTCGGCGGCGAGCGCGGCGCGCAATTGCTCGAGTGAGACCTCGGTTGCCAGCCCGTCGAGATTCGGCAGCTCCGTCGGTGGGCCGGTGGCGCGGAACCGGCGCGGAAGTGCACCGTGCCGCGACAGCAGGGTGACGTTGGCGCCGCGCGCCGTGAGATGCAGCGCGACGTCTACGCCGGTGAGCCCGGAACCGATCACCAGCACGCTGGAAGGCCTACGTGCGCCGAGCGCCTCCAGTGCGCCCGGCGCCCATGGATCCAGCACGATCCTGCTGTCAGCGCCTTCGGCCAGCACTGGCGCGAAGGCACGCTCGAGCGAGTCGGGCATGCCGTTTTGCGGGCGTCCGGAAGCGAGCACCACCGCGTCGGCCGACAGACAGCGGCCATCGTTGAGCGCCAAACGCACCGGAGCACCCGGCGTCAATTCCACGACCTCAGCGGTCTCGAGTCGCACGTCGGCGGCGGCGAGTTGGTCTTGCAGGTACCGGCCGTAGGCGAGCCGCGGTGCGAAGCTTTCGGCCGGCGTGACAGCCCGTTGGTCGAGCCAGCGGGTGAAATGATCGGGATCGTCGGGCCAGGCCGACATGCGCGACGCGGGAACGTTGAGCAGATGCGTCGAGTCGCGGGTGCCGTATGCCGCGCCGGTTCCGGGGCGCCCGGACGCGTCGATCAACGTGATCTGCGCGTCTGGCTTGCGGCGGCGCAGATGCACCGCGGCCAGCACGCCTGCGGCTCCCCCACCCACGATCGCGACGCGCATCATGGCCGAAGGGTATATGCCGTGGTGCCGCCCGTCGCCCCGTTTACGCGAAAGTTATTGCGGCGGCTCGGTTGGTGCTAGCGGGATCGCCGCAGGACGATGATCGCGTTGTCGATCTTCTTGAAGGGCGTGAATGTCTCTGCCGGAACGCCGAAGACGGCCGACAACACTCGGGGCGGAAGCTTGCTCAGGGACTCGCCGATACCGATGTTGTCTTTGGCTTCCGGAGCGCTGGTGTTCTGGATGATCACGATCTTCATGTCATCCGGGCCGCGGTTCTCGAAGTAGTGAAAGGAGCCCTGGGGTGCGAACACGACGTCACCGACGTGTTGGTCAAAACTCTCGTGGTTGCCGTTCCCGTCGACGACCACCCACGCCGCGACTCCCTTGGTGACCAGGTTGATCTCCCACGCGCTGGGATGCCAGTGCGGCTCGCGAATTCCTCCGGGCTGCAATGTGAGCAGCACGATGCTGGCCTCTTGACCTTTGAGTATCGGGAAATTCTGCTCGTCCGCCTGCTGGAACCAGCCCCCGTCGTAGGTGGTGCGCGGTTGATCGCCGAGATGAAACAGGTGCGACTGCGAGGTGATCGTCTCATCGGGTAGACGCGGATCGCCGAACCGTGCCGCATCGTCGGATACCGGCTCTTCCTTATCGGCATGCAAGCCGGAGGGGCCACCGGCGACCAGGCGGTCGACGCCGACACCGGTCGCCGCTGCGGCGCCGGCCAGGCCCGCTCCGCCCAAGATTTTGCGACGATTGATCGACATCACCAATTACCTCGAATCACGCTGCGCCTAAGGTTAATTCATTCAGTGCGATCGCAGGATGGTGACCGCGTTGTCGATCTTCTTGAAGGAGCGGAAAGTCTCGGCAGGAACGCCGAACACCGCGGACAACACTTCGGGCGGGAGCTGACTGACCGTCTCGCCGATGCCGATGTTGTCTTTGTCTTCAGCAGCGCTGGTGTTCTGGATGATCAGCACGTCCAGATCTTCGGTGCCGCGGTTCTCGAAGTAATGGAGAGAACCCTGAGGCGCGAAAACGAGGTCGTCGACGTGAGCGTCGAAGCTCTCCTCGTTGCCGTTTCCGTCGATGAGGACCCACGTCGCCACCCCCTTGGTGACCAGGTTGATCTCCCACGCGCTGGGATGCCAGTGCGGCTCGCGAATACTGCCCGGCTGCAACGTGATCAGCTGGATGCTGGCTTCTTGACCCTTGAGTATCGGAAAGTTGTCTTCGTGTGCCTGCTGCTGTGAGCCCCCGTCATAGGTGGTGGGCGGCAGCGCGGCGAGGCGGAACAGATGCGATTGCGACGTGATCGTCTCAGCGGGCAGTCGAGGATTGCCGAAACGGGCCGCATCATCAGTCATTGGCTGTTCCTAGCGGTGCGTAGTACCGGATTTCCGGATGCTACCGGGGTCGTCAAGATCGGTCTACGAACCGGAGGCCGGGCCGGGCCGCTACAGACCGCCGAGGTCGTCGGGCACGTCGACGGCGTGCTCCCGCAGAGCGTCCAACGGCACGACATCCAGGGTGCGTTCGTGCGTGCTCGCCAGCAGCACCGGCGCGGCGAAGCCGTCCCGGTATGCCAGCAGCCAGTTGCCCGCGGTGACACACCACCGATCACCGGGCACCAGGCCCGGAAACCGGTACTGCGGCATCGGAGTTGACAGGTCGTTGCCGATCACGCGCTGGTGCTCGAGGAATTCGGCGGTCACCACAGCGCAAATGGTGTGCAGGCCTAGATCTTCCGGCCCGGTCGAGCAGCAGCCGTCGCGGTAGAAGCCGGTCAGCGGCTCACTACTGCACGGCTGCAGCGGGCCGCCCAACACATTGCGTTCAGACATCGATCGCCCTCACCATCTCCGCCGCGCGTCGTAGTTGATCGACGTCGGAACTTGTTGGAATGAGCTGGATTTCGTCAGTGCCGACGGCTTTGAATGCGCGCAGCACCGCAACCAATTCGTCTTCGCTACCGGCGAAGCCGGTGGTCGGCGCCATCGCATCGACGTACTCGGCCGGTATCCAGTTCATGTAACGCCGCAGGTGCCGGTGCACTTGGCGGCGGGCCTCGTCGACTGGCCCGAGCGCGAACCAGAACGAGGTGGCCAGGTGAGGCCTCGGCTTGCCGGCATTCGCCCAGGCGGTGCGCGCCACGTCGAACAGCTCGTTCTGGCTGCCGACGTCGAGGTCCAAGGTGGTTCCGGCCAGACCGTCGGCCCACGCCGCGGCGCTGCGAACGGTCTTGGCGCCGATCGTCCCGACCAGCAGCGGTGGACCACCGGTCTGCACCGGCGCCGGCCCGACCGGCAGCACCGACCCGGTGATGTTCTCGCCGGCCCACACCCGTTTCATGACGGCGACTCGCTCGGCCATGCCGCGCATCGTCTGTGTCGCCGGATCCGCGCCCACCGCCCGGTAATCCTCGACCCGGCCGCCGACCCCGAGGCCCACGGTCAATCGTCCCCCGCACAACATGTCGCCCGTCGCCAACGCCTTGGCCAGCATCACCGGGTCGTGCAACTGCGGGACCATCACCGTCGTCACCAACCGGACCCGATCCGTCCACGCGGCCAGCGCGCCGAGCAGCGTCAACGTCTCCGGGTTGTCGAAGGCCATCCGCTCGCCCCAACACAACGACGAGAACGGACCGTCGTCGACCGCGCGCGCCCAATCCCGCAACACGCCGGGGTCCAAGTCCGGCTCCATGACCGGCATGGTCATCGCTACCCGCACGACCGTGATTCTGGCACGCGGGCCCCGCAGAGTGGTTGACTGGCAAGCACAATGCCGATCGCCTTCAACCACACCATCGTCGCCGCCCGCGACAAGCGAGCGTCCGCGGAGTTCGTCAGCGAGTTGTTCGGGCTGTCGAGCCCGGCGCCGTTCGGCCGGTTCCTGGCGGTTGCACTCGAGCACGGCGCGACACTGGACTATGTGGACGTGCCCGGCGGCGAGCAGATCCATCCGCAGCACTACGCGTTCCTGGTCGCCGAGGACGACTTCGACGCGATCTACGGCAAGATCACGTCCCGCGGCCTGCCGCACTGGGCGGACCCGGGCGGGCAGTGGCCGGGTCAGATCAACACCAACGACGGCGGCCGCGGTGTGTACTTTCGCGACCCCGCAGGCCATTACCTGGAGATCCTGACCCGGCCTTACGGCTCGGGCGGCTAACCGGCAGTGCGCCCGTGGCGCCGGCTTTCCTGCGCGCGGTAGTCGTCGGCGAGTCGACCGACGTGTTCGGGCAGGGCGCCGGCCGCGACGTCGGCCAGGCTCGTTCGCTCCAGCACCGAACGCATGCTCGCCCGCAGCGCCCGCCAGACATCGGTCAGCGCCGCGGTCGGGCCCGTGTAGGGCAGATCGCCCAGCCCGATGTCCCGCACACTGGCCAACGGCCCGTCGATGCAGCGCAGCACGTCGGCAATGCTGATTTCGGTGGCGGGACGGGCTAACTCGTAGCCACCGTCGCGACCGCGGTGGCTGCGCACCAGCCGAGCGGTGCGTAGCTCGGACAGGATGTCGACCAGAAACTGCGGCGGGATGCCCTGGGCGGTGGCCAGGTCGTCGGTGGTGACCCGCGCGCCCTCGCCGACGGTGGCGAGTTGAATCATCGCCCGCACCGCGTACTCCGCCTTCGCAGACATCCGCATGGATGTGGATCCTTTCACCGCTGGCCGGGTCACCCGGTGACCGCGAGCACCGCGTCGGCATATTCGGGGCGGCACACCACCAGGTCGGGCAGCAGCGGATCGGCCCGGTTGTACTCCAGCGGCGAGCCGTCGATACGGGACGTATGCAGACCGGCCGCGCGGGCCACTGCGACCGGCGCCGCCGAGTCCCACTCGTACTGCCCGCCGGCGTGCACATAAACGTCTGCCAGGCCCTGGATGACGGCGGCGACCTTCGCGCCGGCCGATCCCATCTCGACCAGCGTGCCGTCCAGTCGATCGCGGACCTGCAGGGCGATCGCGGGCGGCCGGGTGCGCGACACGACGATGCGAGGCTTTCCGGTGTGCGTGGGCGGCGGCGCGGGATCGGGTGTGGCCAGCGTGACGCCCTGGGCGGGAAGCGCAACGGCGCCGGCGACGAGCTGACCGGATTGCCACAGCGCGACGTGCACGGCCCAGTCCTCGCGGCCGAGTTCGGAGAACTCCCGGGTGCCGTCCAAGGGGTCGACGATCCACGCCCGCTCGGCCTTCAGCCGCACCGGGTCGTCGACGCCCTCTTCGGACAGCACCGCGTCGTCGGGACGTTCGCGGGCCAGCGCCTCCATCAGAAAGTCGTGAGACCGCTTGTCCCCGGCAGCCTTTCGATCGGCCTCGGTGGCGTCGGCGAGCTCGTAGCGGACTTCCAGCAACAGCTTGCCCGCTTCGGTGGCCAGCCGGGCCGCGACCACATGGTCGCTGTAGTC
>JBAWAV010000735.1:0-2243 GCA_049589475.1 Mycobacterium sp. | reverse complement strand
CTGAACACGTACGGCAGTACCGAGACCGCGTCCACCGTCATCATGCCCACCCTCGAGGACACGGTGGACGTAGCCGTCGGAACGGTCGGACGCCCTTTGGATGGGATCCACGCCGTGATTGTCAATGAGGTCACCGGTCGACCCGTGTCCGATGGGTCACGGGGTGTGCTGTTATTGCGCGGTCCGTCGATCATGCTTGGCTACCACAACGACCCGGTCGCAACCGCGCGGGCATTCAACGGCGAAGGCTGGTTTCGCACAGGTGATGTCGTAAGGCGAGACGCCAAAGGCAATATCGTCTTCATCGGCCGGCACAGCGATCACTACCGGGTGGGAGGCGAGCTGGTCGACCCCATTGAGGTCGAAACGGCGCTGCAAACTCATCCGGCGGTCCAACGCGCCGCCGCAGCCGGGGTGCCCGACGACCGGCTGGGCGAGGTGGGCTATGCATGGGTGCAACTGCGCAGCAGCGCAGAAGTCACCGTGGAGAACCTCAAGGCACACAGCGCCCGTGCGCTCGCCGCATTCAAAGTCCCGCGCCAAATCTTCCTCGTCGCCGAACTGCCCACCACACCCAGCGGCAAGGTGCAGAAGTTCCGCCTGCTTGCCGCCCTCGAGGCGCCCGCCGCGGACCTGGACGTCGATCTAGATAACGAGCCCAACCACGCGTGAAGCAGTCGTCGTTTCGGTCGCCCGTTCGCCCATCGGCCGAGCGGTCAAGGGATCGCTCGCCACGATGCGGCCCGACGATCTCGCAAGTCAGGTCGTCCAAGCGGTGCTCGACAAGGTGCCAGAGCTGGACACTCGCGAGATCGACGACCTGATGCTGGGCTGCGCGCAACCGGCGGGCGAGGCCGGGTCCCTTCTGGCGTGCGGCGGTTCCTGGTGGGAAAATGCCGGGACGCGAAAGGCGTTGGACACGTGGATATTCGAGCACATGGATGCCGACAGCGGATGCGCGTAAAGGTGCCTGGAGGCATTCGGTAGAGAATCGCCGACACAGTCGGCGCAAAACCGGCGAGCAGTGGCCCGCTAAGGGGCAGTCGCGGTTGGTGGCGATACGAGAGGTCGCGCGTCGAAGTAAAAGGCCCGCAGGTGCGCGATCCTGCCGTCGCTGAGCGTCCAGTGTTCGGCGAGCCAGATTTCCTCACCGCCGACCGAGCGGGCGGTCAACAGCGCTGCGACATTGTCGCCGTCGCTAGAAACGCTGATCAGTCGCATGGTGGGGAAATCGATCACCGCCGCCAGCGGAGGGAGCACACTGGTGCGGATTGCCTCGGCTCCACGATGAACACCACCCCAAGGCACCGCCGGCGTCACGTCGGCTTGGAAATCGTCGCGCGTGGCATCCTTGAAGGTCGCGAAGTCGCCGGCAAACAGCGCCTCATACACGCCGCGCACCAACTCAGTGTTGCGATCCTGCTCGGTGGCACTGATGAAACCCATCGATAAACCCCTTGTCGTATTGGTCACTTCACGGTAGGCCGTCAGGCCCACAAATTTCAACACATATGTGGAAACACTTTCGGCATATTTCCTCGCGAGCCGTTCGGCACGTGCGAGAACAGCCCTTGAACTCGTCCAGCTTTGGCCAACAACGCGCGAGCACGCCGAGATCCACTGGCGCCCTTGGCGAAACAGCGCAGCGAGCATCGACAGCCGGCCCAGCCGCCGAGTTGGGCAAACCGGGTCAGTAACCCGCGCGGCGGATAGCCGCGACCTCGGCGCGCGCGGTCGAAGTCACCCAGTGGGTGTCGATGCCGATGGGCAAGAATCTGTAGCCCGCGGCCGCGAGCTTCACCGCCGATTCGGCATTCGGGCAGGAAATCCCGACTGCCAGGCCGGCTGCGCTGGCGGCTTGGTGGACGGCCTCGATGGCGTCTGCATGAACGCCGGGCACCGGCGCCCCGGCGGGCGCCATGCCGTAGGTGATCGCCAGGTCCGCTGGGCCGATGAACACCGCATCGACACCTTCGACTGCCACGATCTGGTCGACATTGTCAACGGCGCGTGCCGTCTCGATCATCACGATGCACACCGCGAGTTCGGCGAGCACGTCGGGATCGCGGCTGAACAGGACTCCGGCGCGTACCGGCCCGAAACTACGCACCCCTTGCGGGTGGTAGCGACACGCTTTGACCGCGGCGGCGGCGTCATCGGCGGTCTCGACGACAGGAAAGATGACGCCGTGGGCGCCAGCATCCAATATCTTGCCCGCGAACGCCGGATCGAGCGAAGGAACC
>JBAWAV010000734.1:0-4702 GCA_049589475.1 Mycobacterium sp. | reverse complement strand
GTCAAGACGTTCCCGCTGGCCTACGGGATCAGCGACCTGGCCGTCAGCCCGGACGGGCGGCACGTCTACGCCGGCCGCACCGGTGTCGACGGGGCCGACGTCGCGATCCTGGACACCGCCAGCGGTGACGAGCGGGCGATCAGCATCGCCGGCGCGGGAACCGTCACCGAGCGCTTGCAGCTGAGTCCGGACGGCAGCCGACTCTACGTCGCCGCCAACAACGCGTCCGCCGCCGAGCTGGTGGTGGTCGACGCGCAACGCAACCGCGTTCTGAGCCGCGTCGAAATCGGTTCTCCGATAAGGGATATCGCTCTCAGCCCGGATGGCGACACCGCTTACGTCGGCAGCTGCGGCCCGGACTTCGGCACCGTGCTCGACGTCGTGGACGTTCGCGACCCGCGGGAGTGCGCGATCACCGCTACCCACAAGATCGGCGATGTGGCCGGCATGCTGAGCGGGCTGACGCTGAGCCGCGACGGCAGCCGGGCGTACCTGGTCGGCGACACCAGCGTTACCGTGCTGGCCACCCGGACGCAGGACGTCGTCGGCAGCATCGCGACCGGTGTGCAGCCGTCATGTGCGATCGAGAGCCCGGCCGGAAACCGGCTGTACATCGCCGACTACGCCGGGACGGTCATCGTCCTGTCCGTCGACACGGCAGCGGCCCCGGCCATCGCGCGGACATCGGACGACGCGCCGACCGCTCCGCATGCGTGGGCCTTCGCCGACCTCCGGGCGCTCGAACCGACCCCGGCTTAGCCCATCGCCGTCAAGGCGATTGGACGCGCGTGGAATGATCGCCACGAGGGTCGGCGTTTGGCTGGCCGGCCCTGGCTAGCAGCCGGCGCGATGTGAGGCGGTCCAGCGATGTACAGCACCATGCACAGCTTTCCCCTGACGATCACCGCCATCCTGCGCCACGCCTGCAACGTCCACGGCGCTCGTAAGGTCACCACCGCGACCGACGACGGATACCGCGAAACCACCTACGCCGAACTCGGTCGGCATGCGGCGCAACTGGCGAACGCACTGCGCCGCATCGGCATCACCGGCGATCAGCGGGTCGCCACCTTCATGTGGAACAACACCGAACATCTGGCGGCCTATCTGGCGGTACCGTCGATGGGGGCGGTGCTGCACACCCTCAACATCCGGCTGTTTCCTGAGCAGATCGTGTATGTCGCCAACGAGGCCGAAGACGAGGTGGTGCTGGTCGATGTGTCGCTGGCCAAGCTGTTGGGGCCGGTACTGGGCGACCTCGAGACCGTGCACACGGTGATCGCAGTCGGCGACGGCGACGTCGCAGATCTCAAAAAATCGGGCAAGACCGTGCTGCGTTACGCCGATGTGGTGGCCGGCGAATCCACGGAGTTCGACTGGCCAGACATCGACGAAAACTCGGCCGCCGCAATGTGTTACACCAGCGGCACCACCGGCAACCCCAAAGGCGTTGTCTACAGCCACCGTTCGAGCTACCTGCACACCATGGCGACGTGTACGACCAACGGCATCGGCGTGGGCACCAGCGACTGCGTCCTGCCGATCGTGCCGATGTTCCACGCCAACGGGTGGGGCCTGCCCTACGCGGCGCTCATGGCCGGCGCCGACCTGGTGCTTCCCGATCGCCATCTGGATGCCGAGTCGCTGATCGACATGATCGAGAGGTTGCGGATCACCATCGCCGGCGCGGTGCCGACCATCTGGAACGACGTGATGCACTATCTGGACAAGCATCCCGGCCACGACATCTCGTCGCTGCGGGTCGTCCCGTGCGGAGGATCGGCCGTGCCGGTATCGATGATGCGCACCTTCGAGGAAAAGCACGGCGTCCAGATTCGCCAGCTGTGGGGGATGACGGAAACCTCGCCGATGGCCACCATGGCGTGGCCGCCGCCGGGAGCCTCCGAGGAGGAGCATTGGACGTTTCGCGCCAGCCAGGGCCAACCGATCTGCGGCGTGGAAGCCCGGATCGTCGCTGACGACGGGCAGGTGCTGCCCAACGACAACAAAGCTGTCGGCGAGGTGGAAGTCCGTGGTCCGTGGATCACCGTTTCCTACTACCGGGGCCAGGACGAGTCGAAATTCGACAACGGCTGGTTGCGCACGGGCGACGTGGGTCGCATCGACGACCGCGGCTTCATCACCCTGACCGACCGCTCCAAAGACGTGATCAAGTCTGGCGGCGAATGGATTTCGTCGGTCGAGCTGGAGAACCACCTGATCGCGCACGTCGACGTGGTCGAGGCTGCCGTCGTCGCGGTACCCGATGAGCGCTGGCAGGAACGGCCGCTGGCCGTCGTCGTCGCACGGGAGGGGGCCGACGTCAAACCCAACGAGCTGCGAGAGTTCTTGGCCGACAGAGTCGTTCGCTGGTGGCTGCCCGAGCGATGGACGTTCGTCGACGAGATTCCCCGCACCAGCGTCGGCAAGTATGACAAGAAGACCATCCGATCCCGCTACGCCGACAACGAGTACGAGGTCAGCGAAGCACGAGACTGAGAGGGGCGCGCTTATGAGCCTGCGGGTCGTGCAATGGGCGACGGGGTCGGTCGGTGTGGCTGCGGTCAAGGGTGTACTCGAGCACCCTGAGCTCGAGCTTGTGGGCTGCTGGGTGCACTCAGAAGCCAAGAGCGGCAAAGATGTCGGTGACATCGTCGGCGCTCCGGTCCTCGGTGTGACTGCGACGAACAGCCTCGACGACATTCTCGCGCTCGACGCCGATGCGGTGATCTACGCTCCGCTGCTGCCCAACGTCGAGGAGGTCGCGGCACTGTTGCGTTCGGGCAAGAACGTCGTCACCCCGGTTGGCTGGTTCTACCCGGGCGAGAAGGAGGCCGCGCCGCTGGAGGTCGCCGCCCAGGCCGGCAATGCCACGCTGCACGGCGCGGGTATCGGCCCGGGCGCCGCGACCGAGTTGTTTCCGCTGCTGCTCTCGGTGATGTCGACCGGGGTCACTTTCGTTCGCGCCGAAGAGTTTTCCGATCTGCGAACCTACGGCGCCCCAGATGTGCTGCGCTATGTGATGGGCTTCGGCGGCACACCGGACAAGGCGCTGACCGGGCCGATGCAGAAGATTCTGGACGGCGGATTCTTCCAGTCGGTCCGGCTCTGTGTGGACCGGTTGGGCTTTGCGGCCAATCGCGAGATCCGGTCATCCGAGGAGATCGCCGTGGCGACCGGCCCGATCGACTCGCCGATCGGGGTCATCGAGCCGGGCCAGGTGGCGGGGCGGCGCTTTCACTGGGAAGCGCTCGTCGGCGACACCGTCGTCGTGCGGATAACGGTCAACTGGTTGATGGGCGAGGAAAACCTCGATCCGCCATGGTCTTTCGGGCCCGCTGGGGAACGCTACGAAATCGAGGTACGCGGAAACCCGGACACCTTCGTCACGGTCAAAGGCTGGCAGCCGGAGAGCGTGGAAGCCGGACTGAAGAGCAATCCCGGGGTCGTCGCGACCGCAGCTCATTGCGTCAACGCCGTCCCGGCCACTTGCGCGGCGCCGTCCGGCATCCAGAGTTTCTTCGACCTGCCGCTGATCACCGGCCGGGCTGCACCGGGTCTGTCGCGGTAGCCTGCCCGGATGGCAAGCACTCTGGCTGTGCAGCAATCGCGGGTCGTCCCGGTCAGCGTCGACGACGCCTTCGCCGGCACCCTGCCGATACCGCTCACCACGATCTTCAGTCGGTGGTACGGACCCATCCCGCCGGTCGCCGAAGTCCGCGAGCAGCAGGGGGAATGGGGGACCGCAGGCCAGACTCGCGTGGTGTTGTTCAAAGGCCTCGGGGCGATGCACGAGACGTTGACCAGCGTCGACCCGCCACGGGCGTTCGGCTACGCGATCACCGGCATCACCGGTCCGCTGGGATTGCTGCTCAGCAGTGCCGAGGGGCAGTGGACCTTCACGTCGAGCGGCAGCGCGACCACGATCACCTGGCACTGGAACATCCACGCGGCCTCGGCGCTCACTGCGCCGCTGCTGCCGTTGGTGGGTGCGTTGTGGAAGGGCTACGCGCGCCAGTCGCTGGCGACGTTGTCGGCCGAGTTGACCCGCTGATGTGCCGACTCTTCGGGCTGCACGCCGGGACCAATGTTGTCACCGCGACGTTTTGGCTCCTGGACGCTCCGGACAACCTCACCCGGCAGAGCAGGAGAAACCCGGACGGCAGCGGTCTGGGCGTCTTCGACGACCAGGGTCATCCGCAGGTGCACAAGCAGCCGATCGCGGCGTGGCAGGACGTCGAATTCGCCACCGAGGCCCACGACTTGACCGGCACCACGTTCATCGCACATGTTCGCTACGCGACCACCGGATCGCATGAGGTGGTCAACACCCATCCGTTTCTGCAGGACGGCCGGATCTTCGCGCACAACGGCGTGGTGGAGGGTCTCGACCTGCTCGACGCGCGGCTGCGTGAACTTGGCACTGCCGACTTGGTTCTGGGGCAGACCGACTCCGAGCGGGTGTTCGCGTTGATCACCGCGTCGATCCGGGCGCGCGGGGGAGACGTGACCGCGGGGCTGACCGACGCCGTACGTTGGCTGGCTACGAAGGTACCGATCTACGCGGTCAACATTCTGCTCAGCACCGCCACCGACATGTGGGCGCTGCGGTACCCGGAGTCGCACGAGTTGTACGTGTCGGACCGTCGGGTGCCTGCCCCGGGTCAACGATTTCACCTCCGCACCAACCGGATTCGGGCGT
>JBAWAV010000733.1:0-3172 GCA_049589475.1 Mycobacterium sp. | reverse complement strand
CCACCGCAGGGGGCCACCTTATCTTTGTGTTGATGGGGACTACTCCTACGCCAAGACCTCTCATGGTGCGTGCTCTCGACACGGCGGTATTAAGGCACGGGTCCGTCAGCAGAGCGCGATGAGCACGAGCATGTTGTTCCGAGCAACGCCTATCGCAGCAGCCATCGCTACGGCCGCAATGCTGGATCGGCCACAGTGACACCGGACGGTACATCGCCGATCCGGGTAGCTACAAAGGGCACCAGGTATACCTCGCCCCCCGAGCCACACACATCGGTTTGGGCGGTGGCGGTCTGAACGCCCTGGAACGTGCCGTCAGGCTGTGGCGTCCATGACGAATGACCCACCATGGTTACTGGGACTGTTCCGACTCCGGGACATGACTGATCTCCCGGATAAGGTGTGGGAGCGTTTTGCCATTGGCCGTCGACGAAGTGGAAAACGTCTGTGCTGCCCGGTATTTCGGGGCTTGGTTCAGATTGGCATCCAGCTTGGTTGCGGTGGCAGCGCATCCGGTGAGCTTGCACGTTGACCGGAAAGCCCACCAAGCCGTTGCGTCGCTGCTGGGTTCTGGGGCACCGTGTAGGGTCTGGTGTTCAAAGTCGAGGTTCACGCGGTAGGTGCCGGCAAGCACCGGACCCGCAACGGCTGGAACTCGAGTGCTGGGCTGGGCTGCTGGAACTTGGGTACTGGCCGCCGGGACCGTGGCGTCGCTCTTCGACCGGACGACATAGATGGTGGCGACAATGGCGGCGCACGCAACCACTGCTGCCGCCGACCCGACGAGGATTGCGGGCCACCTGCGTCGCCTCTCCGTCGCCGCAGTCGGTGGCGTCTTAGTGGTCGACGAGCGCCTGGCGACCGTGGCCGGCGTCTCCGCTCCTGAGGTAGGGGCCGCGATGGTGATGCCGACCTCCGTGCTGCGATCAGGGTCGCTGGCGGACCGCTCACTGAGCCTAGTGGCGAGCTCGCCGCATCGGCCGAATCGGTCGACGGGATCTTTCGCCAACGCCTTGGACAACAGCTGATCCAGGTGCGCCAACTCTGGGCGGCAATCACTGAGTTTTGGCAGTTCTGCATTGAGGTGCTGGCTGATCACGGCCACCGGGTTGGAATGCTGATACGGCGGGGCGCCGGTGAGAAGGTGAAACGCAGTGGCCGCCAGCGCGTACTGGTCGGCGCGTCCATCGATGTCTGCACCCATCAACTGTTCAGGCGCGGCGTAGGCGAGTGTGCCCACGGTGAAATTGGTCGCGGTCAGTCCACTGATGTCAGCCAGTGGTCGCGCAATGCCGAAGTCGGCCAACAGGATCCGTCGCTTGCCGTCCTCAGGCTCGGTGAGCAAGATGTTGGCGGGCTTGACATCGCGGTGCAACAGTCCGCGTTTGTGGGCGTAGTCGAGTGCGTCAGCGACAGCGGTCACGATGGCGCTCACGTCCTGTATCGGCATCCCGGCCGGGTAACGGTCTTTGACTAGCTGCGCGGCGTCGGTGCCCTCGACGTAGTCCATCGAGATCCACAGGTGACCATCGAACTCGCCGCGATCATGCACCCCGACGATATGTGGGTGCCACAGCGTGGCGGCCAGGTCGGCCTCGCGGTGAAACCTCTCACGGAAGTCGGTGTCCGCTGTTATCGCTTCGGACATGACTTTTAGCGCGTCGCTGCGTGGCAGCCTCGGGTGCTGAGCAAGATAGACCTCGGCCATCCCGCCGGAACCCAGCATCCGCAGGATGGTGTAACCCGCAAAAGTTGCCCCGACAGTAACCGACACGCGGCGGACAATACCGGCTGTCGTAAGCGACCGTGCTCCAAATCCGTTGCCAGACTGCCGCTTAGTTTCCTGCCCGTCGTCGGTACAAAGGTAATTACTAGACGCCTCGCTGTGAGTTTGCTGTTGCGCGTTGCCACGGGCCAAACGGGACGTGCAACATCGGGCGTGCCCTTGAGCCGTGCTGCGTCATCCACCAAGAAGGATTAGAAAATGCGCCCAACCATTATCACGGCTGCGGCCGTCGGTGCCGGACTCTTGTTCGCGCCAGTGGCGTCGGCCGCGCCGGGTAACTGCTACGGCGCTCACCAGGCCGACGCGGATTGTGGCGGCCACGCCTGGAACGGCCCGACGCGGGACACCTGGGATGTACCGGGCTACTACGGCGGGCACACGGGAGGCAATCAGATCCTGTGTGACCCGTTCACGTACAAGTGCAGCGGGGTCACGTCAGCGCCATAGAAACCCCCGTGCCTCGTCGGTTGAACGCTGGCTGAACTGCCGCGAGTCGCACAGGAAATTGATAGACCTTCGTCAAGGATCTCACCCATGAGCTGGATCACCAGCGCAACCTCCTGGGCGCTCACGGGTGCCATCGATCACGGCTGCGTTCCTCAGGCAGCCAAACTCCCGGCTTTGGCGGTTGGGGCGGTGGTCGTTGCGATTATCGCTGGCGTTACTGGATGCACCATCAACGAAGCCCCAGCGCCGACGGCCACCGTAACCGCAACGCCGACACCCGTCTATAGCGCCGAGGAGCAGGAGGCGCTCGATGCGCTCAAACCCGTCTGCAACGCGGTAATGATCCGGCGACCCTGCATGCGCGTGCAGAGAAGACACTTGACTTGATCAAGGAGAAGGTCCCGCTCGGGTTCAATGAGAGCGTCGTGACGGTGCTCCATTTCGTGAAGGGGTCGGTTCCCGAAGGGATGCAGCAGCCGTGTGCTCAGATTATGGGGATATACGCGGAAGAGCGTCAGACCGGAGCGATTAACCCACCATGAACGATGGCACGAGATCTGCCATTGCGCCGAGCTATTCGGCTGGGAGACAGATCACCGCTGTGGGCCTTTAGTTCCGTCCAGTTATCAACTGCGTGTAGTCGACGGGTGTCGAGATGCCGTAGCGATCCAAGGCATTGACAGGGCTTTCGATCAGCTCACCGGTCACTCGGCGAACCCAGTGACGCCCTGCAGCGTCAGTGGCGAGTCCCCGATACTGAGTCCCGGTTCTAGAGCCAGGTTGTTGTCGTTCGGATTCAGTTGATCTCGCAGGCCACGGGGTAGTGGGTGTGGCTGCATCGGGCAGCGTACGCCAAATGGACGCAAGGACGGGGTGTTGGCCCGGCAATGGTGTAGGCGGCCTGTTTAAACCGCCGCTTCGCCGCCAAGCGCCTTATGC
>JBAWAV010000732.1:0-17755 GCA_049589475.1 Mycobacterium sp. | reverse complement strand
GACCAAGGGCGCGATGTATTTTCACTTCCGCTCCAAGCACGCGCTGGCCTTGGCCATCGTCGACGAGCAGACCGCCAAATCGGCCGGCCAGGTCAAAGATCTGCTCGCGCGGAAGCTGTCCGGCCTGGAAAGTCTCATCGACGTCACGTACCTGGTGGCTATCGACGACATCACCCAGGACGTCACGCGCGCAGCCTTCAATCTCCTCGAGTCAGTGGGCAGAACCGAGAAATTGCAGGAACGACTGCTTGGCGGCTGGATCGAGTTACTCGGGGGGATCGCAGGGCGCGGGATTCGCGAGGGAGACATCGTCGAGCACGGGGATCCGGAAGATATCGGCCGCCTGCTGGTATCGATCTACATGGGTATGCGCCAGGCCAGCACGCTGGACGACCCGGTGGTGTTGCTGCGCGACTTCGAGAAGGCATTGGCGACGGTGTTGCGCGCAATTGTGCAACCCGACCGAATGAACTACTTCGCCCAATTCCTCAAGCGGCGCACGGGGCTGGCGGTCAAGGCCATCACCCCGCCGGAGGATCTGGCGGCGAACTAACGCTCGTCAAGCCACAACTGCTCGGTCAAGTCCTGGAACGTGGCCAAGGCGATGTCGTCATCGGCGCGAATCAGCGCTGACCTGCTCATCAACGCGCGCACGCTCGATCCGTCTCGATGAGCCAACTCGACGACCTCGTTCGCCATCGACTGAACGACTGACACCACAGGTTCGTTGGTAAGTGGCAGCTGGAAGATCTCGTTGAAACTCAGCGATACCACGTCCTCGGGAGCGCGGCCGACCATTTCCGAGAATGCGGAATTGGCGAACACCAGAGCGCCGTCGTGCGCGATCGCGAGTACGGGAACCGGGATCCTTTCGAGCACGACGAGAGCGGGCAACTGCTTCAAGGTCGCCATCGGCGATTGCCCTGAGCGGCCGTTCCGTCGTCGCTCCACGTTCTGATTATGGTTCATCGAGACGGCCGCGCGTGAGCTAGTTACTCAATAGTCCGAAACTTCGCACTTCCTGGCGGCGAGGCGTCGGATTCGCGGCATCCCGAAGGGGCTATCGGGCGGTCGGCGCGACCTGGGTCGTGACGCGCTCGCTTCAGGCCGATGACCGAGCCGATGATCCCGGCAAGGCAGGCCAACTTGCCGACTGAGATCGGCTCGACTCCGGAAAACATCGCATAGCCGACCGTGAGCGCAGCGCCGATACCCGTCCACAGCGCGTACGCGGTGCCGATGGCGATGGACTTGGCGGCCCACCCCAGGCCGGCCATGCTGACGATCAACGCGACCAGGAACACCACGCTGGGAACCAGCCGAGTGAAGTGCCCGGACTCGCTCAGCGCCGTCGCCCAGACAGCCTCGAAGAGCGCACTCACGATAAGCACAATCCACGCCATCGCTAACTCACCACCTTGAGCCCGATTACAGATCCGACGAGCAACGCCAGTAGCAGCACGCGAGGCACCGAGGCCGATTCTTTGCCGGTCGAGATCCCCCACAGCACAATCACACTGGCCCCGATACCCACCCACACCGCATACGCGGTGCCGGTCGGCAACGAGTTCATGGCCACCGCCAGACCGACCATGCTGACCGGCAGAGCCATCGCAAAGATCAGCGTGGGAATGCGACGGCGAAAGCTGTGGGATTCGCCCAAGGCGATCGCCCATATCGACTCGAAAATGCCGGCGAGCACGAGTATCGGCCAACCCATGACAAGACCTCCTGCGAGTCAGTCTTGTCTGAGCGGGTACTGCTCCCTCGTCCGCCAACACCTTGGTGTTGCGCCTGCGACGGTACAACAATGCTCTGGGACAAGCACATAACGGAGGTTGGAGACACATGCCGCACCGCACGTTGCAGGCGTCGATCGACGATGTGGTCAGCGCCGCGACGGGCATCGATTGGGCGATATCCATTCGAGACGCTTCGGGTGGCGAACTGGCCAGCTCCAACGCCGACAGCCCGGTGGAGATTGCGAGCGTCGGCAAGCTTTTGCTACTCGTCGAGGTCGCACGACAATGCAGCGCGGGAACTCTCGCAGGTGACGAAATGCTCTGCCGGGAAACGACTCTCCTGGTCGCCGACTCTGGCATCTGGCAACACCTGCACATCGACGAGCTGTCAGTTCATGATCTCTGTGTCTTGGTTGCCGGCGTCAGTGACAACTTAGCGGCGAATGCACTTCTGAAACGCATTGGCTTCCAACAGCTTAACGAGCTCTCCGTATCACTGGGCTTCGTCAATACAGCGTTGTTCGATTTCGTTCGAGACCATCGCGGTCCTGATGACCCGGCGACATTCGCTACCGGCTCGGCATCTGAACTGTCGC
This sequence comes from Mycobacterium sp., assembly GCA_049589475.1. Classification (GTDB taxonomy): domain Bacteria; phylum Actinomycetota; class Actinomycetes; order Mycobacteriales; family Mycobacteriaceae; genus Mycobacterium. Next base: position 15,417 of record JBAWAV010000732.1, on the reverse strand, counting down.
GCCTGACGGGTCGACTAGCTACGAAAGAATTTGTGTCGCAGGCAGTCTCAGAACAAATCAACTCCTGGCTGGTGATGAACGTCGACCTGTCGATGGTGGCGTCCGCGTTTGGTCTTGATCCGCTGTCGCACGCGACGTCGGATCGCGGCTTCTTTGTGCGAAACAAGACGGGCAGCGATCCAGGGATCAGAGCAGACGTCGGCACGGTGGGGCTGCACAGATTCTGGCTCTCCTACGCAGTCATCGCCAATTGGGATCCCTCGGAGCGCAGCCGGGTGGATTCGGCCCTCTCGGGAATGAATGCAATCGGCAAGGCGCTGCGGGAGCAAATTCAACGCACGGCCTGACCGGCTCGGCGAGGTGCGTCAGGCCGTGGCAGAACGCAAGCCGAAGCGCTGGCGAACAGACGCGGCAAGGCGCAGCGGAATTGCAATCAGGCTCAGCAGGGCAAACGGCACATATTCAGCGGCGTACAGCCAATGCAGCGACTTCCGGTCGAGTGCACCCGGCACAAAATCCCGGCCGAAGGCGATCAGAATGTAAGTCGTAGCCAGGAAGAGCAGTGGCCGCCACAGACGTCCCAGGTTGCGGATTCCGATTCCGAAGGACAGCAGCACCAGCAGATAACTGAAGAACAGTGCGACCAGGAAAAGCCACAAAACGCCGCCCCGCAACGGAATCTGACCGATGACGACGCCCAGCCAGACGACCAACCCGATGTGAACCTGAAGCGCGGTGGCAAAAGCCAGGCCCAACGCTCGCGCCTGGCGCGCCAGCCCGGCAAAAGCCGGGCCGAACAGGGTGGCCATGGCGCCGCCGGTATAGGAAAGCCAGAAGAAAAGGAACGACCAGCGCGCCGTGATGCGCACCCCCATCGCGATGCCATCTGGACCGGTTCCGTAAGCGGCCAGAACGGCAACGGCAAGCGCGAGCGCGCCGCCGAACGCGCCGATCGTCCAAACCCACGCCGGATCACGTCTGCGCGTCATCGCGCGTCCGCCCCGGCGTTGCCGCCGTCCAAAGTGAACTGAGAATCGCCGTTCCCGCCGGCAGCGCCACCACATACGACATGTCGCTTGTCTTCCCGCCCCCGGAGAGTGTGCTGAGCAAAGATTAGCCCGGCCGACCAAAATGGGTGCGGGACCGGGCTAGACGCCGTCGAAAGTTCCCTAGCGGATTCGACATGCCTTGAACTGCTCAAACTCTGTGGAGCTATGGGGAATCGAACCCCAGACCTACTCGATGCGAACGAGTCGCGCTACCAACTGCGCCATAGCCCCTGATCGGTAGCAGGCTACCAGTCGCGGCCGAACTAGCCGAACCGTCTACTGCCCTACCGCCCGCGGCAGATCCCAGTGCAAGCTGTGATCCCGCACATACGGCGCGTACTCGAGATGCTCGAAGATCGGGTCTTCGTCGTCGATGTCCAGGACCACGGCTCCCGGGCGTCGCAACCGCGACGGCACCACGTCGAACTCATGGTCGTAGGTGTTTTCCACGCCCAACTGCGAGCGCGCCATCCGCTGCATCCGGCGGCGCTGGACTCGCTCCTCGATCCGGGTCTGCCGGCGCAGGTATCCCAGGTAGAGCACGGTCACCACGGAGGTGACGCTGAAGAACCACCATGCCGAGGAGGTCAGCAGGAAAGCCATCGCGGCCGAGACCACCAACGACGACGCCATGACCGTCAACACCCGCCTGCGGAAGGCGTATTTGCGAGCGCTGACAGCGGCGGCAGCGTCCGCGTCATGCTGATGCCGCCGCGAGAACGACGGTCTGGCGCCGGTCAGTGGTTCCTCGGCGGCGACCGGTATCCCTGACGTGTCATCGACATACTCGTATTGGTCAGCGTCGTCGTCGAACGCCTCTTCGTCGTCATGCTCGACGTCCACAGTCACGTCGGTGTCGGCGGTCTCCTCGTCGGTCACGGCTTCGCCCGCTGGAAGCGCCGGAGAGTCCGGGTCGATGACGTCTACGTCCAGATGGTCGGGAACCATCTCCTCGGCGGGGGCCTCAGCCGCGACGACCACGACGTTCGACGTCGGGGCATCGTCACCCTCGTCTTCGTCGTCGATGTCGTCGAGTTCGTCGTACTCGCCTTCCTCGGGTTGCCAGTCCGGGTCAGTGCGATGTCCTGCCGACACCCCGACTCGTTTGATCAGCCGACCGGCCGCGTCGCTGTTCAGCACACGGGTCGCGAGCGCCACGTCGCTGGTGCGGCGCACCGCGTCGCGCTTGCTGACGAGCATCGGAACCAATACGAACAGCCAGAGCACCACGAGCGATATCCAAAGCAACGATTGCGGGATACTTGGCATCGTGACCCGCTCCTTTCCCGCCAGGCAAGACCGGTAGCCGACGCATCCGGTCGAGGCTTCCAGGACAACTACACGCCTGTAATTTACCTCTGACAAGCATCATTGGTCACTAACGTCACGTTCGTAACACGACACGCCGTGCATATTTGCCCGACTATGTCCAGCTAGGCCCAACCGGCGTGTCCGTCACGCACCAGCGCCGACGTCACCGACCCGTACACTTCCTCGATCGTCAGGCCCACCAGCAGGTGATCGCGCCAGCCTCCGTCGACTTGCAGGTAGCGGCGCAGGAGCCCCTCTTCACGAAATCCGACCTTTGCCAGCACCGCCCTGCTTGCCGCATTCTCCGGTCGCACCGTGGCTTCCACACGATGCAGTATGACCGGGCCGAAGCAGTGGTCCAGGCCCAGCGCCAGCGCTCCGGTCGCGACGCCGCCTCCGGTGGCCGAACTGGACACCCAGTAGCCGATCCACGCCGACCGCAGCGCGCCGTGGGTCACGTTGCCGATGGTCAGCTGCCCGCAGAACTCGCCGTCCAGTTCGATCACGTAGGGCAGCATGCGACCCTTGCGGGCCTCTGACCGTAGACTGGAATAAACCGCCGGCCACGCCGAAATCGAGTGTCGCACAGACCAATCGGACTCAGTGCTCGGCTCCCAGGGCTCGAGATGAGCTCGGTCGGCCTGCCGGATGCGGCTCCATTGCGACGCATCGCGCAGGCGCACCGGACGCAGCCGCACGACACCGGCGGCCACTCGCAGCGGTCCCACCCGGGCCGGCCAGCCGGGATGTTGAGAGCTCGAGCCCCACAGGTTCACCAGCGCAGTCCACCGCGTCGGTCAGCCACGCTGAGCCAGAAACGCGACTTCGACGATCTCACCGGTGCGGATCTGCTCTGCATCGCGGGGAATCACGACCAGACAGTTTGCCTCAGCCAACGTCGCCAGCAGGTGCGACGAGGCGCCCGGCGCGCCGCCCAACGCCTGCACCAGGTATTCCCCGGTGTCCTGATCACGCATCAGCTGTCCGCGTAGAAAGCCCTTGCGGCCGGCCACCGACGTGATCGGCGACAGCGTGCGGGCCTGCACGACTCGGCGCATCGGCTGGCGCTTACCCAACGACAGCCGAATCAGTGGACGGACCATCACCTCGAAAACCACCAACGCGCTGACCGGGTTGGCGGGCAACAAAAACGTCGGCACACTGTCGCGACCCAACTGTCCGAAGCCCTGCACAGAACCGGGATGCATTGCGACCCTGGTGACTTCCATGTCGCCGAGTTCCGCGAGTACCGAACGTACGCTCTCGGCCGCCGCACCCCCAACCGCGCCGGCGATCACCACGATCTCGGCGCGGTTGACCTGACCCTCGACGACTTCGCCGAGCTGCTTGGGATCGTTGCTGACGATGCCGACCCGGTTCACCTCGGCGCCGGCATCCCGCGCGGCCGCCGCCAGTGCATAGGAGTTGACGTCGTAGACCTGACCGTTGCCGGGGGTGCGGGAGATGTCGACCAGCTCGCCACCGACCGCCAGCACCGACACCCGCGGACGCGGATGCACCAACACCCGTTCCCGGCCCACCGCGGCCAACAGCCCGACCTGCGCTGCGCCGATGATCGTGCCGGCGCGCACGGCGACGTCGCCGGGTTGGACATCGTCACCGGTCCGTCGCACATAGGCGCCCGAGCGCACGCCACGCAGCACCCGCACCTTCGACTGTCCGCCGTCGGTCCAGCGCAGCGGCAACACCGCGTCGGCCAGCGTCGGCAGCGGCGCACCGGTCTGCACTCGCGCGGCCTGCCCTGGCTGCAGCCTGCTGGGCGTCCGGGTGCCGGCATCGATGCTGCCTATCACCGGGAGCGTCACTCCGTTATGCGCCGCCGGCTCAACCTCTTCGTCGGCGTGATCATCGGAGGCTTCCCCGACGCTGAGAACGTCGACGCTGCGCACCGCGTAGCCGTCGATCGCGGCTTGGTCGAAACCGGGCAGCGGGCGCTCGGTCACGACCTCTTCGGCGCACAGCAGGCCTTGTGCCTCGGCAATGGCGACGCGCACCGGCCTCGGCGCCACCGCGGCGGCCGATACCCGGGCTTGTTGCTCTTCTACCGAACGCACTGCGCGCCTTTCTGCCGTCGAGGTGCGACGGACCCAGCCGCTAGTCTTCGGCCCCGGCCAGACCCAACCGCGTCACCAGCCATCGCCGGAGGTCCGGCCCGTAGTCGTCACGGTCCAAGGCAAAGTCAACCGCAGCCTTGAGGTAGCCGCCGGGATTTCCCAAGTCGTGTCGGGAGCCGCGATGCACGACGACGTGTACCGGGTGCCCTTCCTCGATGAGCAGCGCGATGGCATCGGTCAGCTGCATTTCGCCGGCCACGCCTCGGTTGATCCGTCGCAGCGCATCGAAGATGGCGCGGTCCAAGACATAACGGCCCGCCGCCGCATACAGCGACGGCGCGTCTTCCGGCTTCGGCTTCTCCACCATGCCTTTGACCTTGAGGACGTCGGTGTCGGCGCCGGGCACCGCCTCGACGTCGAAAACGCCATACGCACTGATCTCGTCGGACGACACCTCGATGGCGCACAACACTGAGCCGCCGTACTGGGCGCGCACCCTCGACATCGTCTCCAGTACGCCCGTCGGCAACACCAAGTCGTCGGGAAGAAGGATCGCGACAGCATCCTCGTCGGCCCACAGCACCGGCTCGACACAGCTGATCGCGTGTCCCAGGCCCAGCGGCTCGGTCTGCACGACGGATTCGACCTTGATCAGCCCTGGCGCGCGACGGACCTTGGCCAGCATGGCCTCCTTGCCGCGCGCCTCCAGCGTGCCTTCCAGCACCAGGTCCTCGACGAAGTGCGCGACGACGCCGTCTTTACCTTCAGAGGTGATGATCACCAGGCGTTCGGCGCCGGCCGCGGCCGCCTCGGCCGCCACCAACTCGATGCCGGGGGTGTCGACGACGGGTAGCAGCTCTTTGGGCACGGTCTTGGTCGCAGGCAGGAAACGCGTGCCCAAACCGGCCGCGGGCACTATCGCGGTGCGTGGAACCGAAACCTGTGAGCGAGACATCGTTGAAACCATATCGTTGACCTTGTGGCGAGCGCGGGCAAGGCCGCATTGCGAGGACGGCTGTTAGCGGCTCGTCGTTCGGTGAACGACGACGTCCGGGCTGCCGAGGCGCAGTCCCTGGTCGAACACGTCGACGCGCAGTTGAACGGCGGCGGGGTGGTCTGCGCCTACGTGCCGGTCGGCGCCGAACCGGGGTCCATCGAGATGCTGGACGCACTGCTGCGGCACGCCGACCGGGTATTGCTGCCGGTCGCACGCACCGCCGCCGACGACTCCGCGACGGCGATGCAGTGGGGTGAATACCGGCCCGGGGAGCTGGTGACCGCGCGGTTTGGGCTGCTCGAACCGGCCGGGCCATGGCTTCCTGCTACGACGTTGGCCGAGGCCGGCATCGTGGTCGTCCCGGCGCTGGCCGTCGACCGTTCCGGGGCCCGGCTGGGCCGGGGTCGTGGCTTTTACGACCGCACGCTGATGCTGCGAGATCCTGGTGCCCGCCTGATCGCGGTGGTCCGCGACCAGGAGTTGCTCGACGAGCTGCCGCACGAGCCGCACGACGTACCGATGACGCACGCGTTGACCCCGGGCCACGGTCTGGTCGAACTGGGCGGTTAGCAGTCGCGCAACACCCGTCGCATCGCGTCTTTCTCTTTCGACGACACCCCGAGTCGATAGGCGGTCTTCACCTCGACCACCCGCGCGACGAACGCACAGCGGAACGCGGCGTTGGGCGGTAGCCACGAGGCGACGTCGCGAAAAGCCTTGTCGAAGTTGACCTGACCGCCCACGGCCAGCAGATTGCGCGGGTCGTTGGCGAAGTCGCGGCGGCGTTGGTCGTCCCAGGCCCGCGCGCCCGTGTACCAGGCATCGGACAGCGACACCATGTGGTCGATCTGCACGGCCGATGAGGTGCCCGGGCCGCGGACGAAGTCGATGGTCGCACCGGTGTAGGGATCATGCAGGATGCCGCGCTGGGCAAAGCAGGTTCCGGGCCGCACCTGTAGATCGAGCAGATCGCGACGCAGAATGTCGTCGCGGGTGTTGCAGCCGTTGTGGCCGAACTGCACGTTGACGTCGTCGCTCCAGGCCTCACCGAACCGGAAGCGATCGAAGTCGCGCACGGGGTCCCAGCCCCGCACCGGCAGCGCTTCGATCTCACTACGGGCCGCGTCATAGCCTGGCGTCGCCGCCGGCGCCGGCCCCGCATCGGCGTGCCGGTCCACGTTGTCGCGGTAGTAAATCCAGCCGACGCCGGCCGCGATCGCGAGCACGATCAGCATCGCCACCGCATTGTTGAAGCGGCGGCGGGTTCTCATGCTGTATGACTCTCGCGCACGGTCTTCGAAGTTGCGCTCTTAATCCAAACATTTGTCGACGCAATCAACCGATGGAGGCGCAAGCTGCAGTTATGCAGCGAGGGGCGCGAGCACCCGGCGCGGCTACCGACATGACGTCGATCAGCTAGGAGGTTGTGCAGCAATGGATTTCGCCTTTTTGCCACCGGAAGTCAACTCCGGGCGAATGTATGTCGGTCCTGGATCAGGGCCGATGCTGGCCGCCGCGGCGGCGTGGGACGGGCTTGCCGCCGAGTTGCACTCGGCGGCAACCTCATACGGATCGGTGGTCTCGGAGCTGAGCGCGGGGCCCTGGCTCGGCGCCGCGTCGGCAGCGATGACAGCCGCGGTCGCACCCTTTGTGGCGTGGATGAGGTCCACTGCCATCCAGGCCGAGCAGACAGCTACCCAAGCCAAAGCGGCGGCTGCGGCCTACGAGGTGACCTTCGCGGCGATGGTGGCCCCGCCGGTGATCGAGGCCAACCGCGCCCTATTGCAGGCGCTGGTGGCGACCAATCTGTTCGGGCAGAACACCCCGGCGATCGCGTTCACCGAGACCCTCTACGCCGAGATGTGGGCACAGGACGCGACGGCGATGTACGGCTACTCCGGCGCGTCGGCGTCCGCGACGTCGCTGGCTCCGTTCAGTCCGGCGCCGCAGACGACATCTGGGGCGTCGCCCGTGGCGGGCGCGCAGGCGGCGGCGTCCCAGGCGACATCCGCGGCGGTGCAGGGGGTCGCAGCGACGGCGGCGGTTACTGACCCTTTGAACACGCTGGCGAACCTAATTGATGTCGTGCTGTTCTTGCCTAATGTGGCCCAGGCTGGGCTGACGCCATTGAACACCACCTCTATATTTACCGACTTATCGTTCGACGACGACGAACTCCGCGATGAGGCGACGCAAGGTAAGGCAGACGATATTTTGAGAACGTTGCGCGACGCCAAGTTGCCTTTGCCCGTGGGCGCTGACCCTGACGCCAAGTTGACGCGGTCGGCGATGGCGTTGGGCCCTGCAGAGGCCCCAGCGGTGACGGCAGGTCTGGGTCGGGCGCCAGTGGTCGGAGGGTTGTCGGTGCCGTCGGCCTGGACCGTAGCAGCCCCGGAGATCAGGCTCGCCGCATTGACCTTGCCGGCCAGCAGCCTGGGCGCCGCCCCAGAAGTCATGGCGGCCAGTAGCCCCGGAACCCTCTTCACTGAGATGACCCTGGCCAACATGGCCGGGCGCGCCATCAGCGGCACTCCGACCCCAGGACGAGCCCAACAGCGGGTCGCGTCCTTCGCCGGCATTCGTCCTGTGTCGGCGGCGCCCGCATCGCCGACCGGACATAAGGCGGCAATGGCCGCCGACGTACACGAGTTCGCCGAAGCACTAATGAAACTCGGCGACCTCCGCGACTCCGGGTTGCTGACTGACGAGGAATTCACCAAAGAGAAGGATCGCCTCCTCGCCCGCTAACCCGCGGCATGACGCGGCAGCGGCCCCGTCGGTCGATGAAGGCATCGTTTCGATCTATCGTGTCGCACCCTTGTTGGCCAGATACGTTGCGATGCCGTTGGTTACGGCCCTTGCGAATTTTGCGCGACCGTCCGGGCTTTCGATCTGCGCTGCGTCACCGGCGTTTTTCATGTTGCCGAGTTCGACGAGGATAGCGGGGTATTCCGCCAGGTTTAGCCCGGCGAGATCTGCTCGCCCGTACAGTCCTTGCGAGCCAATGTAATTCGACTCTTGAAGCCCGGAGGCCACCAACGCGTCGCGCATCGTGGTTGCCAGCTGAACGGTTGGCCCGGCCTGGACGTCGCTCAACGGCGGACTGGAGTAGTTGACGTGAAAACCATGTCCTGATGGGGGGCCGCCGTCGGCGTGGATGCTGACGATCGCATCGGGCTTGGCTGCGTTGGCCACAGCGGCGCGTTGATCGACGCAAGGCCCCACTCCGTTGTCGCTGTCACGCGTCATCGTGGTTCGTACACCTTGCTGTTCCAGTGCATCGCGAATGCGCAGGGTGACGTCCCAGGTAAAGCTGTGTTCGGGGTAGCCATCGTTGGTCGCCGTCCCACTCGTGTTGCACGCTTTGGTGCCGCCCCGGCCGTTCGGGACTTGCCGCGAAATTGATGAGTCGGCGACACCGTTATGGCCTGGGTCAAGGACGACCGTCATGCCGGCAAGATTCCCCGCCGCGGATGCCCGCGGACCGCACAAGACGCCTGGGGTGCTCAATCCGACAAGCATCGCGATCAGTCCTGCGCCCGCGCGCATCCCCAGTTGGAGGGTGGTGCGGTGCGGCAAGTGAGCTGTCATAGCGATGCCAGTCCGCATTCCTTGAATCGTACTTGGCGGCGGGAGGTGGGATCCGCTTAATCTTGCCTGTGGACGGACGTCGTGATGACTGTTCGCAACGGTGTGAGCGGGTTATGGTGAGTCCACTAATGCCTGGGTCAACTATTCGCACCGGACTGCGCGGATCGATAAACCATTGCAGCGCAGGAGCTTACGGACGGCTGTTGCGCGTGACGGCAGCCTACGTCGCGATGTCGTCGCGTCGTGCGGCCTTCGCGCCACTGGTTAAGGCCGCGGAATGAATCGGGGCGGCGCCCGGCATGCGCGTGCGACGGCGCAGGCGAAACGCACGTCGCATCTTCGCGTGTCGGTGCTCGCGCTGGGCGGGGTGCTGATCTTGGCAGGAGCAGCGATCGTCGCGTTTTACGTTGCCCCGACGCGACCTGCGCGCCCAACGCCGCAGGTGTCGGCGACCGCGAACGCGTCTGCTCCCCCAACGCCGACTGCGGAGCCGGATCGAGGGGGCTTGGTGGGCGAATTCACTAAATTTCAGACCGCCTTACACGCGAGGGTTGGCGTGGTGGTGCGCGCCGTTGGCACCGGCCCGGTAGCGCCGATGTCATTTGGCGGTTCGGATTTCTCCGACCAGCCTGCGTGGTCGACGATCAAAATTCCGTTAGTGATCGCGTCGATGCGCCTGCACAACAATGACCATCCCACTGCGTCGATGGTGGCGGCTATCACCGAGTCGGATAATGCTGCCGCAGAAGCGATCTGGGAGGGCCTGGGCGACCCGACCGCTGCGGCCGCCGCCGTTGGCAAGGTATTGCATGACGTCGGGGATCCGACAACGGTCGAGTCGCGAAAGCTGCGCCCTGAATACACCGCGTTTGGTCAGACCAACTGGTCGCTGACCAACCAGGCGTATTTTCTCGCGTCGGCCGCATGCGACCCTCACAACCAACCGGTGATCGACCTGATGGGGCAGGTGACCGGCGATCAGCGTTGGGGTCTGGGCTCGTTGCCCGACGCGAAGATCAAGGGCGGTTGGGGCCCCTCGCCATCAGGGCGATACCTGGTGCGGCAGATCGCCGTCGTACCCACGGGAGCCAGAGGTTCGACAGTGGTGGCGATGGCCGCCGTACCTGACTCGGGGTCGTTCGCCGACGGCACCAGGGTTCTCACCCAGATCGGCAACTGGCTGCAGGCACACATGGGCGCTCTACCGGCGGCGAAGTGCCGAAGCTGAAACGGGCCTCAATACAGATAAACGACAGCGTCGTTCCCCCCGCGACAGGTGATCCAGTTGTCGGAACCCTCTGCCGCACACTGCAGGACGAAGTTGCTGCCGTCACAGATTGCGTTCCCGTCCACGGTGCGGCAGTCGACCGCGCCAGGCGCTGAGACGCTGCGCTGATCTCGGGTGGCGTTGCCGTAGCGGTTCCAATAGGAGACCAGGACGCTGCGGGCGAAGAAGCACGAGGTTCCACCGCTACCTCGTTGGGAGCGGGTGCCGAAACCGGTCAGCTTGGTCAACGAAAATCCGTTGTCACAGGATGCGTGGCTGGCGCTGTTGTCCGGGCCGGTCACTGCGGGCGGCGCCGCTGGCCCCGGCGGGTTAGGCGGGGAGGGCGGTTCTTCGGGCTGATAGGACGGTGACGGAGGCGGGGCGGCATATCCGGTCGATGGTGACGAGCTAGATGCTGGCGGGGCGGAGTTCTGGCGAGCGAGTAGGCCGATCACGACGCCCATGCCTCCCAATATCAGCGCGGCGGCCACGATAATCACGGCCGGCAGCAGCCATGGTCGGGTCGAGCTAGTAGAGGGTTGTTGCGGGCTCGGTGGGTGTTGTTGTGCGACTTGCCATGCCGGAAGGGTCGGCCCGGAGTTCCCAGATGTAGATGCGGGGGCGGCTTGGGTAACCGCGGTCGGTCCGGTGCTGGGCCCCGACGGGGTTGCCCCGAGCGCGCGTTGGGCCGCGCGGCCCAGTGCTCCAGGGCTGCCGTAGCGGTCGTCAGGATCTTTGGCCATCCCGCGTGCGATCACGTCGTCGAAGGCGGCCGGCACGCGCGGATTGATAGCACTGGGTCGCGGTGGCGGTGAGGACAGGTGGGCGGCGATGACCTGCTCCATGGAGCCGGCTTTGAATGGCGGCTGCCCGGTGAGCGCCTCAAAGAGCACACTGGCGAGCGAATAAGTGTCGACCGCCGGCGTCGTCGGACGATTCTCGAAGCGCTCGGGCGCCATGTAGTCGAACGAGCCGATTGCGCTGCCCGCGACTGTCAATCGAGTGTCGCCACGGTTTTCGGCGATGCCGAAGTCGATCAAGTAGGCGAAATCTTCGACCGCTGTGATGAGTATGTTCGGTGGTTTGACATCGCGATGGATCAAACCCTGGGCGTGAGCGGCATCCAATGCTGCGGCGATCTGGCGGATGATCCCGACCGCGCGCTCAGGCTCAAGGGGCCCGCGTCGAAGTAGCTCGTGCAGATCTTGGCCACGCACCAGCCGCATGTCGATGTACAGATTTCCCTCGATCTCACCCCAATCGTGGATCGGGATGGCGTGCGGTTCTTCCAGCATCGCCGCGGCGCGTGATTCGCGTTGAAAACGGGTGCGGAACCCGTCGTCGCGAGAAAGCTCCCCGGGCAGAATCTTCAGCGCGACCGTTCGATCCTTGCTGGTGTCGTGGGCCTCGTACACTTCACCCATCCCGCCCTGCCCCAGCAGTCGGTTGAGCCGGTATTTGCCGAACATCGATCCGGCCCTGGCTGCGCCCACAACACCTCCCCTCACACGTCCGAATAGCAGTATCCGATGCGCATGCAAAACATGCGCCGGTATCTCGAGACCGTGCGCTGCCTCAACTCGGAAGGCCAGCGAACTTCAAGCCGCGTTCGGGAGGCCTCCACCAGCTGCGGCGGCGAACGGGAATGACATGCGCCACATAGCGGTTCTAGCACTTGAGTCTGTAGAGTGCTAAATGTTTAGACCATCACGGAGGTTTGTGTGCCGACCTATAGCTACGCCTGCACCGAGTGCGGCGATCGCTTCGATGTGGTCCAGTCCTTCTCCGAGGATTCGCTGACCACCTGCGAGAAGTGCTCGGGCCGGCTGCGCAAGCTGTTCAACTCCGTCGGGGTGGTGTTCAAGGGCAGCGGTTTCTACCGCACCGACAGCCGCGAGTCGACGAAGAGTTCGGGGAGTAACGGCTCCTCCACGTCGAGCCCGTCGGAGAAGTCAAGCAGCGAAAGCTCGAGCTCATCCGACAAGTCTGGTACGTCGGAGAAGTCGAGCGGCTCGAGTTCCTCCAGCGACAGTTCGAGCTCGTCGACGACGTCGAAGTCGGCCGCCACCACCTCGAGCTAGCCGGTTATCCACAAGCGGCCTGTCCATGGCCGCACCCTTCGCCGTAACGCGATTACGGTTGCGCCGTGGGCGGTTCACCGAAATCGTTGAATCCGTCGCTGCCGGACCGAATTTCGCAGTGGCTGCGGCCGGACTGGTCGCGAACCGTGCTGGCCCGCCGGATTGTCGCGAGCGGGCTCGTGCTGCTGGCCGGTGTCGCCGCACTACGACCCGACCCCGCCGGCGACCACGCTCAGGTGGTGGTCGCCGCCCACGACCTCAGCCCGGGCGCCGAACTGACCGCTGACGATCTGCGGCTCGAAAGCCGTTTAGCCCCAACCATTCCCGATGGCTCGCAGTCCGACATCAACGCCGTGGTCGGCTCGACACTGGCCGGCCCGACACGGCGCGGCGAAGTGCTCACCGACGTTCGGCTGTTGGGCCGCCGACTCGCCGAGTCGGCCGCGGGGCCCGACGCCCGGATCGTGCCGGTGCACCCGACGGACAGCGCGCTGATCGACCTGGTGCGCCCGGGCGACATTGTCGACGTCGTGTCCGCCTCAGAAGGCACCTCGCAACCCAACTCGCGCGTCGTCGCGACCGATGCGGTGGTGGTTCTGGTCTCCGCGAAGCAGAAGACTCAGGGCGCGACGAACGACCGCTTGGTGCTGATCGCGCTGCCGTCCGCCTCGGCCAATGCGGTGGCCGGCGCTGCCCTCGTGCAGACGGTGACGCTCACCCTGCACTGACTGGCGTGGCCGGATCGGCAGCGAACTCTGACACGACCCGCTCGACTCGGCTAGCTTCTTCTAAAGCTCCAATTCGTGTGTCGCTTATCCCCTGCAGAAAGGACATCTCGATGTTGAAGGGCTTCAAGGAATTTCTCGCACGCGGCAACATCATCGACCTGTCGGTAGCGGTCGTCATCGGTACCGCGTTTACCGGTTTGGTCACCAAGTTCACCGAAAGTGTCATTCAGCCGTTGGTCGACCGGATCGGTGCCGGCGGAAAGTCGGACGTCGGGATCTTGAAAATCGATATCGGCGGAGGGCAATTCATCGACTTCAACGTCGCATTGTCCGCCGCCATCAACTTCACCATCATCGCGGCGGTGGTCTATTTCTTGGTCGTGCTGCCCTACAACACGCTGCGCAAGCGTGGTGAGGTCAAGCAAGCCGAAGACACCGAACTCAGCCTGCTCACGCAAATCCGGGATCAGCTCGCCGAATCCGGTGGCGGCTCATCAGGGCATCACTCCGCCAACGCCCCGGAGAGCCCCACCATCGAGGACAGGTAGTTCCCGGCTGGCAGCGCGTTAACTGTGGTGCGGGGGCGCATTGTCCCGCAGCCATTGCTCATGGGCTTCCACGTCGCGACTCGCCTCGGGATCGCGCTCGTCGGCCGACGTCTGCGGTAGCACCTCGCGGTCGTCGCCGGCTGGCCTGCCCATGCCGGTGTCAGATCTCCAAGCTGGAGAGCTGACCGATGATCTGGGTCGCCAGCGGGTTGAGCGTCGCCATCCCGTCACGCACCGCGTACCGGGAACCGGCGAGGTTGACCACCAGCGTGCTGCCAGAGATCCCGGCCAGACCGCGTGACAGCCCCGCTTCGATGATGCCCGCGGACAGGCCTGAGGCGCGGATCGCCTCGGCGATGCCGAGGACTTCGCGATCGAGGATGTCCAGCGTCGCTTCGGGGGTGACATCGCGCGGAGTCACGCCGGTGCCGCCGACCGACACCACCAGGTCCACTCCCCCGATGACCGCAGTGTTCAGCGCGTTGCGGATCTCGACCTCGTCGGCGGCGACGGCCACGACGCCGTCGACGACGAACCCGGCTTCGGTGAGCAGCTCGGTGACCAACGGACCGCTGTGGTCCTCGTCACCGTGCGCGGTCCGGTCGTCGACGACGACGACAAGTGCCCTGCCCACCAATTCCGCGCCCTGTTCCATGGGTGCAACCGTATATCTGGGGTCCAACCGCGGCGCGGCGACTCTCATCACTGCTGAGCCTTACCCAGCGTGACCTGGACCTTCTTGGTGTCTCCAGACGGGTCCTTGTACGTCAGCGTCACTTTGTCGCCGGGTGCCTTGGATCGCACCGCAGCGACCAGCGCGTCGGCGCTGTTGACCGTGCGGTCGTCGACCTTGGTGACCACGACGTTGCCGGGCATGCCGGCGGCGGCCGCCGCACCGTTGGGCACCACCTCGACGACCTTGGCACCGGGTGTCGCCTTGTCGTTGGTGACCTGAACACCCAGCGAGGCATGCGCGGCGGTGCCGCTGCTGATCAACTCGTCGGCGATGCGCTTGGCCTGGTCGACCGGGATCGCGAAGCCGAGTCCGATCGAGCCGCTCTGAGCATCCGGAGACTCGCCGCCGAGGGTGGCGATCGCCGAGTTCACACCGACCAGCTGTCCGCTCATGTTGACCAATGCGCCGCCGGAGTTACCGGGGTTGATCGCGGCGTCGGTCTGAATGGCGTCGAGCACGGTGTTCTGGTTACCGCTCTCACCGGTCGTCGACACCGGCCGGTTGAGCGCGCTGACGATACCGGTGGTCACCGTGCCCTCCAGGCCGAGCGGCGAACCGACCGCCATCACCGGCTGGCCGACCCGCAGGTTCGCCGACGACCCGAGGTTGATCGGTGTCAACCCCGAAACGCCTTGCACGCGAACCACTGCGATGTCGGTGGTCGGGTCCGTACCGACGACGGAGAACTCGGCGGTGCGTCCATCGGAGAACGTCACCGTGGTCTTCGGCTTGGCTGCGCCGGGGGCCGCCGGGTCGGGCTCGGGGGCGCCCGGAGGGGCATCGTCGTCAGGCCGCTGCTCGCGGTCGCGCGGCGAAGGCGGCTTCTCGGGATTGGCCGCCGTCGCGACGACGTGGTTATTGGTCAGGATCAAGCCGTCCGCGGACAGGATGATGCCCGACCCTTCTTCGGACTGACGACCGAGGTTGGTCTCGAGCATGACCACGCTGGGCACCACCTTGGAGGCAATCGCCTCGACGCTGCCCGCCGGGGCATTCGCAGTCGGCAGGCCCTGAGTCGCGCCGCCACCCGGAAG